>JAQCBR010000241.1 GCA_027621295.1 Planctomycetota bacterium | reverse complement strand
CGGCGACCTCCCGCCCGCGGACGGCGGCGCGCCCCAGGAACGCTGCGAGCTCGGCGAGCCCGCCCCCTCGCACCGCATCGATCGCGAACAGCGGGAGCCCCGGGCCCAGACCCGGGGGCACGTGCGGGACGAAGTCCGGGGCGGCCACGTCGATGTGGGTCCAGACCACGCAGATCGGCGGCAGGCCGCGCAGATCCGGCGACGGCAGGCCCGGGCGGGATGCGTCCAGCACCACCAGCGACCCACCCGCCGCGCCGAGCAGCCGGGCGCGGAGCGCGAGGGCCTCGGCGTCGGTGCCCGCAGCGCCTTCGCCGAGGTCTCCGGGAGCGTCCCAGAGCCTCCCACCACCCGGCAGCTCGATCTCGAGGACGTCGCGGGTGGTCCCAGGCACGTCCGAGACCAGGAACTCGTCCCTTCCGAGCAGCGCGTTGCACAGGCTCGACTTGCCCGCGTTCGCCGGCCCGAGCAGCACGAGATCCGACGCGCCGGGCCCGACCGGTTGCTCCGCGGCGAGCGCATCGAGCTGCGCGGCGACCCGGCGGAGCGGGGCCCGCCAGATCTCGGGCTCCACGTCCCCGGTCTCGCCCTCTTCGAAGTCGAGTCCGGCCTCGAGCATCGCCCGGGCGTCGAGGATCGCCGATCGGATCCCTCCGACCGCACGATCGATGCCCCCGTCGAGCACGGCCGCCGCCCGGCGCGCGGACTCGACGTCCGCAGCCCGGATCAGGTCGAGAACGGCCTCCGCCTCGGAGAGCGTCAGGCGTCCGTGCTCGAACGCACGCCTCGTGAACTCGCCCGGCGCCGCGTGGCGCGCCCCCGCTGCGACGAGGGCCGCACCGACCTGCGCGAGCAGCAGCGGGCTCCCCGGGAGATGGAGCTCGACCACGTCCTCACCGGTGAACGAGCGGGGACCGGGCATCACCATCGCGAGGCCACCGACCGCGTGCCCCAGCACCGAGGCCCGGATGCGTTGCACTCCACGCACGGCGACGATCGCGTCCGGCGCGCAGAGCGCGCCGGACGCGACGCCGAACGCACCCTCACCGGAGATTCGGATCACGCCTCGGACCGACGCCCCGCGCGGACTCGCGACCGCCCAGATCACATCGTCCGCACTGCGCGCCGACGAGCTGGCCCCGACCCCGAACGGCGACGTCACGCCACCTCGCTCACCGTCAGATCATCGGCGTCGCGCCGATTCCCGCCGCATTGGGGTCGACCGGCCCCAGGATGCGGCGCGTGACGCGCTGCTCGATCAGGCCGAACGCGCTGGACGTGATCATGTAGACCATCAGCCCCGACGCGTAGTTGTAGAGCATCACCGCGAACATGAACGGCATGTAGCGCATGATCTTCATGACCTGGCGCTGCTGCGGATCGTTCGGCAGCGGCGTGCTCGACTGCAGCCAGAGCCACATGAACACCATGATGATCGGCAGCAGGTTGAACCAGGGCAGGAACCCGAGACCGACCTCGAGCAGCTGGTCCGGCCGACTCAGGTCGTCGATCCAACCGAAGAACGGCTGCTGGCGCAGTTCGTAGGCGACGCGGAGCGCGGTGAAGAGCCCCAGGAACACCGGCATCGTCACGAACAGCGGCAGACAGCCGCCGACCGGCGGGATCAGCTTGTGCTCCCGCTGGAACTCGACCATCTTCGCGCGCAGCACTTCCGGCTCGTTCTTGTAGCGGGTCTGGATCGCGTCGAGCTTCGGCTTCAGCACAGCCATCTTCGCGCCGTAGGCGCGCATCGCCTTCTGCGCCTTGAAGTTCAGGGGCACGAGCGAGCCGCGGACCAGGATCGTCAGGCAGACGATCGCGAACCCCCAGTTGCCGACGATGTCGTACAGCGCTCCCAGCAGCCACAGCAGGAAGTGCGCCATCGTCCGCGCGCCCGGGATCGAGCAGAAGCACATCGGGTCGAGCGACTGGTCGACGACCGCGACGAACGGCGCGTATTCCGCACGCTCGTCGAAGACCCGGAACGACTTCGGGCCGAGGTAGAGGCGGTAGGAGACCTCGCTCGACGCACCCGCGGCAGACGGCTTCGGCAGCGCGATCGTGTAGCGGGCGACGGGCACCGAGAACGCGGGCGTATCCCCCTGCTCGACCGTCGGGACCTTGCCCAGGTCCGAGCGCACGAGCGCTCCGGTCGACGCTTCGTCCGCCGGGAACAGGAACGCGCCGAAGAAGCGATTGGTGTTGCCCGCGAAAGCGACCGACGCTCCGTCGCCACCCCGGGCGAGGACCACCTGCTCCACGACGGGGCGCCCGTCGGCGGAGTGGACCTCGAACACGGACTCGTCCGCGCCGCCCAGCGTCTCTCCCGCCGCCACGGCCGGGTTCTGGCCGAGCACGTAGTCGGTCCGCGGCGCGACCAGCCCGATCCCGTCGAGGCGGAGGACCAGCGCCTGCGGCCATGCAGCCAGCGCCTCGGCGACCGGCGCGACGACCCGGAACACCAGCCTGAGATCGCGCCGGCCCTCGCCGTCGTACACGTATTCACGCTCGAAGCGCGCGCCCTCGGCGCCGGTCAGGGAGAACCGGATCCGGTCCTCCACTGCCTCCTCGACCGTCCACGCCGCCTGGTCCAGACCGCCGTCGACCGAGCCGAACACCGGATTCGGCGCGTCCTCCCGCAGGGACAGCCACGTGAAGCGGCCGGCGTCGGGCCGGGACGGATCACGGAGCTCTTCGCGGACGACCCGGTACGGCTCCGGCACCTCATCGCCGCGCAGCCGCGGCGCATCGTGGTCGAGCAGGTCGACGCTCAGGATCGCAGCGCCGCGGCGGTCGAAGCGCACGCGGAAGCCGGGCGCACCGTCCGCCCTCCCGCCGAACACGTGTTCGACGACGAGGCCATTCGCTTCGGAACCCTGGGCGACGAGCCGGTCGGTCCCGAGCAAGGTCGCCAGGAGAGCGACGGCCAGAGCGGCCAGGCGGCTGCGGACGGACGGAGTCGGTGCAGTTCGGATCATCGGGCCGATGGAGGGCGGCTGGCTGGACCGGCGGCGGACCGGTCAGCGACGCACGGTGTCTGGCGCTTCGGCATCAGCGCCCCTGCGCGAGCCGGTCTGCGAGGTAGTCAGGCAATTCGGGCACGGCCCGGATCTTCGCGGCCGTCGCCTCGTGGTCGTAGGCCACGCGACGGAACCGCACGATGCCGTCCGCCAGGGTGACGAACGAGGCGCGGGTGTCGCCATCGCGGGGCTGGCCGACCGAGCCGATGTTCACGATCGCCCGGTCGGACCGGGTGTCCCAGCCGTCGGGGACCTCCGCGGGCGAGAGGAAGCCACCAGCCTCCGGGTACACCCCCGGCACGTGGCTGTGACCGACGAAGCAGACGCGCGCCTCACCGAAGAGACCGAAGCACCCGCTCATCTTCACCGCGTCGTCCGCGTCGCGCGGCACGACGTATTCCTTGATGGGGTCCCGCGGAGAACCGTGGACGAGGAGCATCTCACCCTCTCGGTACTCCTTCTGCATCCCGTCGAGATACTGCCAGAGGGTGAAGTTCTCCGCCCTCGGTCGATCGCGGCGGTTCAGCTGCTCGCGGGTCCAGTCGATCGCCTGGCGCGCCTTGGGGTTGAAGTCGGGCGCCTGGTGCATGCACGCGTGCTCGTGGTTGCCGAGCAGGGACAGTTCGCAGACGTCGATCACCCGGAGCAGCGTTTCGCGGGGCTCCGGCCCGTAGCCGATCACGTCACCCAGGCAGAGCACGCGCTCGGCGCCCAGACGAGCGACCTCGGCGAGGACCGCTTCCAGCGCTTCGGTGTTGCTGTGTATGTCTGAGACGAAGGCGATCATCGGCGTTCGATGCGGCCGGAAGGGTAGCCAACACGCACCCCCCGAGAAAGCCCGAAGCCCCCCGGTATGCTGCGCAGGACATGTGGTTCCTGGCCGTCGTCGCCCTGTCTGCGCTCGCTCCGCAGGACCCGCCCCACCCCCCC
>JAQCBR010000240.1 GCA_027621295.1 Planctomycetota bacterium | reverse complement strand
CTGCTGCTGCCGGTGGATCACGTCTGCGCGGCGGAGTTCCGTGCCGATGCGGAAGCGCGGATCGAAGGGCCGGCCGTGCCCGACGGGCTGATGGGGCTCGACATCGGACCCGCCAGCACCGCCGCTTTCGCTGCGGAGGTCGCCGGCGCGCGGACGATCGTCTGGAACGGGCCGATGGGCGTGTTCGAGATGGAGGCGTTCCGGAAGGGCACCGAGGCGATGGCGCAGGCCGTCGCCGCGTCCTCGGCGTTCTCGGTGGTCGGGGGCGGCGACTCCGTCGCCGCGGTCGAGCTGTGCGGCGTCGAGGACCGGATCGACCATGTGTCGACCGGCGGCGGCGCGAGCCTCGAGCTCCTCGAGGGCAAGGATCTCCCGGGGATCGCTGCGCTGCGTCGCTGACGCGACGACGAGGTCCAAGCCATGGACGCAGCTGGAGCATCGATCCGGATCGCGCCCTCGCTCCTGGCCGCGGACTTCGCGCGGCTCGCCGAGGAGATCCGGGATGTCGAGGACGGCGGCGCGGACTGGCTCCACGTCGACGTGATGGACGGGCACTTCGTCCCGAACCTCACGGTCGGACCGGCGGTCGTTGCGTCGCTGCATCGAGTCGCCCGGCGTCCGCTCGACGTCCACCTGATGATCGACGACCCGTGGCGCTACGCCGACGCGTTCGTCGAGGCAGGCGCTGCGGTTCTGAGCCTGCACCTGGAGGTCGCACGCGCTCGGCCTCGCGACGCCCAGTCCCTGCTGCGTCGTCTCCGCGAGGCGGGGGTGCGGACCGGCATGGCGCTGAACCCGGACCAGGACATCCGGGGGATCGAGCCCTTCCTCGCCGAGCTGGACCTGGTGCTCGTGATGAGCGTGTTCGCCGGGTTCGGCGGTCAGCGATTCCTGCCCGAGGTCCTGGAGAAGGTGGGTGTGCTCCGCGGCGAGCTGGACTTCCGCGGCGACGTGGAGATGGACGGCGGGATCGGTCTCGACACGATCGGGCCGGCGGCTGCTGCCGGAGTCAACGTCTTCGTGGCCGGGACCTCGGTCTTCGGGGCAGCCGATCGTGGGGCGCGGATCGCCGAACTGCGCGCGCGCGCGGTCGCTGCCCGCAGCTGACGCGCGCGTCCGTCAGGCCAGCGCCCAGGTCTCGCCGACCGTGACCTGACCCTTGTCGTCGAGCTCGAGGCTCGCGATCGCGCAGTCGGGGTCGTGCGTGAAGAACAGCCTTCCGCCGCGCTTCGCGAGATCGGTGAGGAGTCGCCGCTTCTCGTCGATCAGGAGTTCGGGGAAGCGGTCGTAGCCCATCGTGATCGCAGCGCGGACCCAGGCTCGGCCCGGGACGAGGTCTGCCGCGAAGACCAGCGGTCCGTCCTCGGTCGGCACTTCGAGCAGCATCATGCCGGGCGTGTGGCCCGACGATCGGTGGAGTCGGTAGTCCGAGCCGAGCGTGTCACTGTGGTCGATCTTCACGACCTCGAGCCGGCCGCTGTCTGCGAGGAGCTGGTTGAGGGCCGGGACGAAACTCGCCCGGTCGCGTGGGTGCGGATTCCGCGCGCGGTTCCACGCCTCGTCGCCGACGACGAAAGTCGCGGCGGGGAAGGCCAGCTCAGGAGCTGTGTCCTCCGCCCATGCGGTCAGCAGTCCTCCCGCATGGTCGAAGTGGAGGTGCGACAGGACGACGACGTCGATGTCCTCGGGCGCGAGACCCAGCGCCTGGAGGTTCTCCAGCAGCACGTGCCGCTCTTCCTGCACGCCGAAGCGCGTGCGCAGCTTGGGTTCGAAGAACGCACCGATGCCGGCTTCGCAGAGGATGTTCCGGCCCTCCTCCTGGATCAGCAGGCAGCGGCAGGCGAGCTGGATGCGGTTCTCGTCGTCCGGTGGGGCCCAGGAAGCCCACAGCGCGCGGGGTGCGTTGCCGAACATCGCGCCGCCGTCGAGCGCCTGGGAGTTGCCGAGGACCGAAGTCAGTCGTCGCTGCATTGCGAACAGCATCCCGCTCCTGCCGGTCGGTCGTCAACTGATCGGCGCGAACGCAGCGCGCTGTGGTCCGGATCTCGATCGCGGTTAGCCTCTCGGAATGGGCCCTCCGCCCGGCGGGAGTCGCTGGCGTGCGGGGCAGTCAAGACGACCCGGACCGGGTGCACGACGATGACCAAGCTCCTTCCCGTGGCCGAACTGGAGGCCGCTCTCCTCGCGAGTTCCAACGACTTCGACGCGGTGGTGCTCGTCGCGCCGGACCCTGCTGCGAGCGGGGTGGCGGTCCTCGACGAGGCGGTCGCGGTCCAGGCCGGGATCGATGCACGACTCGGTAGCGGGGTGTCGGTGCTGGCCGCGTCGGGTGTTCCCGGCGGTCGCATCGTCGTCGCGCCGACCGGGGCGCTCGTCCGGGATCACGACGACGTGCGGCGGTTCGCGGACGCGGCGACCGCCGGCGTCCGACGCGCGCGGGACTGCGGTGCCCGGCGACCGCTGGTCGTGATCGCGGGCGTGCCGGCCACGGATATCTACGGCCAGACGGCGTGGGTCGCGGCGCTCGCCGCCGTCGGCGGTCTCTGGGAGCCCCTCGAGGCTCGCGAGAGCCTCGGCGCCTCCGCGGTCGAGCCTGTCGAGGCGGTCGGGTTCGCGGTTGTGGGGCAGGCGTTCGGCGAAGGTGACGCAGCTTGGGTCGAAGGCGTCGAAGCCGGTCTGCGCGTCGCGCGCGACCTCTGCGGGACGGAGCCGGAGCGGATGGCGCCGCCGGCCTTCGCCGCCTACTGCGAGCAGGCCTTCGCTGGGAGTGGCGTCCGCTGCGAGGTGGTCTCCGACCAGGCCCAGATCCTGCGCGACTATCCGCTGGCCGCCGCGGTCGGCCGGGCGTCTCTGGCGGTCGAGCGGCACCACCCGCGGATCGTCCGCCTCGAGTACGCGGCGGAAGGGCCGATCACGCGGACCCTGATGCTCGCGGGCAAGGGCATCTGCTACGACACCGGTGGCGCCGACCTGAAGACCGGCGGCGTGATGGCCGGCATGAGTCGTGACAAGGGGGGTGCGGCCGCCGTCGCGGGCCTCGTGCGCGCGATCGCTGCGCTGAAGCCCGCGGGCCTCCGCGTGGTCGCGGAGATCGGCTGCGTCCGCAACAGCATCGGCTCCGACGCTTTCGTCTCGGACGAGATCATCACGAGCCACGCGGGGGTTCGCGTGCGGATCGGCAACACGGACGCCGAAGGCCGGCTCGTCCTCGCCGACCTCCTCTCGCACCTGCGGGTCCGGAGTGCTTCGTGCGAAGGTCCGCTGCTGTTCTCGGTCGCGACGCTGACCGGGCATGCGGTGCGTGCGGCCGGCCCCTACAGCATCGCGCTGGACAATGGGCCGGCCCGCGCGGCGAGGGTGGCGGAGAGTCTGTCGCGCGCCGGCGACCTGTTCGGGGACCCGTTCGAGGTGTCGCGACTTCGTCGCGAGGACTGGGACTTCATCCGCCCACGTTCGAAGGCGGACGACGTGCTGTCGTGCAACAACGCGCCGTCGACGGCGACGAACCGTGGTCACCAGTTCCCGATGGCCTTCCTCGCTCTCGCGTCCGGCCTCGACAAGCACGGCGGCGACAGCGCCCGGCCGATTCCCTACACGCACGTGGACATCGGCGGTTCGGCCTGTGAGGGCAGCGACTGGCAGCACGGTCGCCCGACCGGTCGTCCGGTGGTCGCCATGCTCACCGGCCTCGTCGCCGGCGGCACGCCGTCGTGAGTCGCCGCCTCGTGTTGGCGAGCACGTCGCCGTACCGGCGGCGGCTGCTCGCGCGGCTCGGCGTGGACTTCGACGTCGCGTCACCGGACGTCGACGAGGAGCGGGATGCCCCGGACGCCGGGCCGGACGTCGTCGCGAGGGCGCTCGCGCGCGCGAAGGCCCTCGCGGTCGCTGCGCGCGCCGGAGCGGGCGCCGTGGTCGTGGGCTCGGACCAGGTGTGCGCGCTCGGCGCCGAGCGGCTC
>JAQCBR010000072.1 GCA_027621295.1 Planctomycetota bacterium | reverse complement strand
TCCTGTCCGGCCGCGGCCGCTTGCGTTCGCAGGGGACACATGCCGCTGTCCATGACTGGGACCGGACTCCTGCACTGGACCGACTCGCCGGGACAGAATCGACGGAGCCTCTCACCGATCGACGCGGACCCCGACTGGGCCCGCGGACTCCGTCCCCCAGCAAGCCCGTGCATCCTCTGATCTGCTGCGCCGTAGCGCTCCTGGCGCTGACGCCGACCGTCTCCGCCCAGTCCGGGCCGTTCTGCCTCCCGACCGTCCAACCGTTCGCCTCGAACAACGGAGGCTCCGTCGGGGGGGTCGTCTACTTCGACCTCGATACCCGGGGCCACGACCTGGAGATCACCGAGTTCGTCGTGAACACCAGCGCGACCGGCGCCGTCGGCCTCGACGTCTATCTGATTCCAGGGACGCACGTCGGCAACACCGGCAGCGCCGTCGGTTGGGAGCTGGCCGGCTCAGGCACCGGCACGGGCGCGGGCGTCGATCAGCCGACCCGCATCCCGATGACCGCACCCGTCTGCGCGACGGCGGGCACCTACGGCCTCGCCCTCGTCGGCGTGGATCTGGACCACCGCTACACCAGCGCGACGGGCGCACTCCGGACGTATGCCGACCAGAACATCCTGCTGACGGTCGGCGGCGCGTCGAACGAAGCCTTCTCCCCCTCCGTGTTCTCACCCCGGATCGCGAACCTCGAGGTCTGCTACCGCATCCTCGCTCCCGGGACCGCGATCTGCGCGTCCGCAGAGACCGTGGGACAGGGCTGCGGCGCGGGCCCAGCAGCGTCGCTCTACGAGGACTTCGACGGGGTCGCGAGCAGCCTGGACCTCGCGGGCACCGGGCTGACCCTGGCCTTCACCGGGCAGGGACGCCGAGTCACGCGCGGAGCGGGCGCGATCGTCAGCCCAGCAGGCACTGGAAACCTCCTCGCCGGGGACGACACCGTCACCGCGGTGACGATGCCCTTCGATCTGCCGACCCCCGCAGGCGCAGTGCGTCAGATCCACGTCGGCAGCAACGGCTATGTCTTCCTCGGCACGACCGGCCGAGCAGACTTCTCGTGGAGCGTCGCCGAACTCCTGCAGGAGGGGCCACGACTCGCCGTCCTCTGGGAGGACTTCAACCCCGCAGACCCGTCGTCCGTCGGCGGCGTCTTCGCAGAGCTGGACCCGACCGACCCGAACGCCTTCCACGTGACGTGGGATCGCGTCGTCGAGTTCGGCGGCACGCAGCTGAACACGTTCCAGCTCACCCTCCACGCTTCGGGCGACCTCGAGTTCAAGTACGCGGCGACCAACACGGTCGCGTCGGGACTGGTCGGCTTGTCGACCGGTCGCGCAGCTCCGGACCCTGGCGCGACGGATCTCTCGGCGTTCTCAGGAGCACTGGTGATCGACGGCGATGGCCTGCCGGCGCTCGAACTCGCGATCGGCAGCCGCCCGATCCTGGGGCGCACCGCGACATCGACGACGAGCAACCTCCCCGCGGCTGCGTTCGCCGCGTTCCAAGGGCTCAGCTTCGTTCCGTTCGCCGGCGGCGGCCTCGACCTGTCGGTCCTCGGCATGCCCGGCTGTCGCCTGATCGGCGAGACCAGCGCGGTACTGGCGTTCGTCCCGCGCGGCAACAGCGTCACACACGGCTTCCTGGTGCCAGCCGTTCCGAGCCTCGCCGGCGCGACGATCCACTCGCAGACGATTGCGCTGGCCCCGGGCCGAAACACGCTCGGTGCCGTGGTTTCGAACGCGATCGCGTGGACGTTCGGATCCCACTGAGAATCGCGGCCACGCCAACGCTTGAGCGGATCAGCGCGGTGAGAATTTGTAGAAGCGACTTTCCGTATGAAACCTGGGGCAGGCGTTCTGCCCGATGCCCCAGCGTGAGACTCTGGAAGTCGTGCCATCGCCGCCCTGCGATCGACGAAGCGCCCGATGCCATGGGCGTCACGCCGGTCTCTTGCAACACCGCACGTCGACGAGCGTTCGCTGCCGGGCGCACGCCGCCGCTCGCAGCGCCGAATGTGGGCTACCCTTCGCGTGGCCCCTGGCACCTGTGCGGGGGTTGCCCACCGTCCCGAGGAGGCTCACGCTTCGATCCTTCTCTTTCCTTGAACGCGGCTCGCCCCCCCGGGAGCGCTTCTGCTCGCCATCGGGTCGCCCTCCTCCTGACAACTCCATCCCCAGGAATCGCTGTGCTTATCTCCCGTTTCTCCACCGCGCTCGCCGCGGCCGTGGCCCTCGGCTGCGGTGTCCAGGCTCAGACCCGCTGTCTGCAGACCATCAACCCGTTCGCGTCGAACAACGGCGGCTCCGTCGGCGGCATCGTCTACATGGACATCGACACGAAGGGCAACAACCTGCTCCTCACCGATATCCACGTGAACACCGGCATCGGCGCCGGCACGGCGATCGGGGTCGAGGTCTACCTCTGCCCGACGACCTACATCGGCAACGAGACGAGCGCTGCCGCTTGGACGTTCGCTGGCTCGATGACGGGCACCGCGGCGAACCAGGACGAAGCTTCGATCACCTCCGGGACCGCCTGCGTCGCTGCGGGCACCTACGGCATGGCGATCAAGGCCGTCGGCTTCGGCAACCGCTACACGAACGGCAGCTCCGTCGTGGGCCCGAACTACACCTACTCGAACCCCGACCTGTCGCTGACGCTCGGCAAGGCGCAGAACGTCCCGTTCAGCTCCACCCCGTTCAGCCCGCGGCTCGCCAACGTCGAGATCTGCTACCAGGTCACGACGGCGGCTCCGACCTGCGCGTCGACCTCGACCCTCGGCCAGGCCTGCGGTGGCAACACCGGTGGCTACGCGGGCTACGAGCTGTTCGACGCCACCAGCGGGATCGACATCAACGGCTACTCGCTCGCGTTCAACGCGTCGGTCGGCAGCTACAGCATCACGGGTGGTGCGACCAACCCGATCGTCGTCCCGTCGGCGTCGGCTATTAACATCGGCGCCGGTGACGACACCGTGACCGAAGTCACCGGACTCCCCGGCTACGCCACTGCGTTCGGCACCCAGACGTCGATCTGGATCGGCTCGAACGGCTACATCTTCATGACGGCCACGGGCCGGTCCGACTTCAGCGCATCGGTCGCTGAGTTCCTCGCCGAAGGCCCGCGCGTCGCCCCCCTGTGGGAGGACTTCAACCCGACTGTGAACGGTGCGGTCCTCATCGAGGTCGATCCGGTCGACCCGACGCTCGTCCACATCACCTGGGACCAGGTGCCCGAGTTCGGCGCCTCTGTCTACAACACGATCCAGTGCTCGATCTCTGCCAACGGCGACATCGAAGTGAAGTACGACGCCGGCAACGTCGTCGCCACGGGCATCGTGGGCATCTCCTCGGGCAACGGCACGGCTGACCTCGGTGGCCTCGACGTCTCGAGCCTGTCGGGCTACGCGATCCCGGGCGGCTTCTCGCCGAACATGGAGATGTCGACCGCAGATCGCCCGGTCCTCGGCTCGACGGTGACGTCGACCATCACGGGCATCCCCGGCGGTGCCGCGGCTGGCTTCATGGGCTACAGCTTCGTGCCCAACGCCACGCCGGGCCTGGACCTGACCTCGGTCGGCGCCCCGGGCTGCGCCCTCCTGGGCGACACCAGCATCGTCGAGCCGATCGCCCTGACGGGTGGTTCGACGGAGTCGGTCGCCCTGACGATCCCGACGACCGCGACGCTCGCTGGCAACACGCTCTACGAGCAGGCCATCGTCCTGGCTCCGGGCGTCAACACGCTGGGCGCGGTGCTGACCAACGGCATCGCGCTGAACCTCGGCCAATACTGAGCTTCGAGGTATTCGCCGGTCCCTCGGGAGACACTCTCGAGGGGCCGACCCGCATGCGCGGTTGTGACGCTTGCCGTCCCGACCGCGCTGTCGTTCCCGAGCCTATCGCGCGCGCAGTTCGAACCTGCGTTGCGCACTCGACATACGCCCCTCGGCGCCGCGACTCGTCGCTGTGACTCTCCGCTGCGACTCCTTCCGAGTTCCCGTTGCGGTGGGCCTGATTGCGCCGCATCCCCTGTCGCGAACCACGCGCTGTATCAGCCTGAGTCAAACGCCGACCGGACCGCTTCACAGCTCGTTGGCCACGCGTAGCGTGTGTTCCAGCCACCGATCTCCGCGGGCTCTCCTGCCTTCGCCCCGCAGATCGAAACCAATCCTCCTTGCCTCACGAACCCTCTACCCGAGGACACTCAACTTGCACTCTCTCCGCCACCTCTCCGTCGCACTCGCAGCGCTCGGACTCGTCAACCTCGGCGCCGCCCAGACCGGCGCCCACTGCCTTCCCACGGTCACGCCGTTCGCCTCCAACAACGGCGGCGCGACCGGAGGCGCCGTCTACCTCGAAATAGACACGCAGGGTGACCACATCCTCGGGCGAGGCCTGACGGTGAACACCAACACTCCGGCCGGCACGTCCGTCACCTGTGCGATCTACCTGACGCCCGACACCTACCTCGGCGCCGAGCTGAACCCCAACGCCTGGAACTACGCCGGGATGGTGACCGGAGTCTCCGCCGGGCTCGATGCGCCGACCGTGCTCAGCGGCACGTTCTGCATCCCGGATGGCGACTGGGGCATCTGCCTCCATGCCGTGGACTTCGCCCACCGCTACACCAACGGCGACCTCGCAGTCGGACCGAACTACAGCTACACCGACGGCAACATCACGCTGACGCTCGGACGTGCGCAGAACGGCCTGTTCGTCGGCACGCCGTTCTCGCCGCGGCTCGCGAACATCGTGTTCTGCTACGACATCCCGGTAGGTGCCCCGACGTGCGCGAGCTCGAAGATGCTCGGCGACGGCTGTGGCGCGGGTCCGGGATCGGCTTTCTACCAGGTCTTCGACGCGGTGACCCCGAATGACCTGACGGGGCTGACGATGGCGCTCAACCCCCAGGGGCCGGGCTACAACGTGTCGCCCACCGCGGCTGCGATCGTCACCCCGACGGGAGCTGGCGACATCGGTGCTGGTGACGACACCAACACCAACGTCAACCTGCCCTGGGCGTTCCCCACGCCTTCTGGCTCGATCTCGGCGATCACCGTGAACGCCAACGGCTACATCTGGTTCGACGGCCCGGGCCGCGCGGACTTCACGCCGTCGGTGGCCGAACTGATCGGCGAAGGCCGCCGGCTCTGCCCGCAGTGGGAAGACTGGCAGCCGACGGGCGGGGCGAACGGCATCATCACGGCCGAGCTCGACCCGAACGATCCCGCAACCTTCCACCTGACGTGGTTCGAGGTGGTGGAATTCGGCGGCGTCGACCCCAACACGATCCAGGTCTCGTTCCACCAGAACGGCGACATCGAGATGAAGTACGACCCGGCCAACACCGTCGGCACGGGCATCGTCGGCTTCTCCACGGGCGGAAACCTCACCGACCCGGGCGCGACCGACCTCTCGGCGATCGCGGGCTCGCTCGCGGTCAACGGCGACGGCGGCGGCGCGATGGTGCAGTTCACCGACGACGTTCCGATCCTCGGCGCCAGGGTCTCCTCGCTCACGACCGGCATCCCGACGGGCTCGACGCTGGGATTCGTCGGCTACAGCTTCCTGACCTGGCCGATGCCGGGCTACCTGTCGCTGGCCTCACTGGGAGCTCCGGGCTGCATGCTGATCGGTGACACCAGCATCGCCGAGGGCTTTGCGATCACCGGAACGACCCACACGCTGGCGTTCACCGTCCCCAACAACCCGATCCTGAGCGGCAACCCGATCTACTCGCAGATGATCGTGTTCGCCCCGGGCCGGAACGCGCTGGGCGCGGTCACGTCGAACGGCGTGCGCTGGCTGTTCGGTGAGAACTGACGCCGCCGATTCGCCTGGCGTCGACGGCCCCAGAGCCTGGTGGGGCGGACCCGGAGGGAGTCCGGGTCATGACGAGTGAAGATGGAAGCCGACCGACCGTCGCACGCGCGATGGCCGGTCCGAACGACCGCGTCCGGGCGCACGCCCTGCCGCGGTCGTTTCGTTTGTCGACGACTCTGCGTCACCCTCTGGGCAGAGCGCCCCACATGTCTCCCGGAACCTGATCCGAGGAGGGAGACTGACGTGGAACTCGACTTCACCGACACCGACGCAACGCGCGACTTCGTGACCGTCCCCGAGGGCACCTACCTGTGCCGCATCGAGTTGGTCCAGCCCAACACGACCCGGAACGGACATCCCCGTTGGGGACTCC
The DNA here is from genome assembly GCA_027621295.1 of Planctomycetota bacterium. Lineage (GTDB taxonomy): Bacteria > Planctomycetota > UBA1135 > UBA1135 > UBA2386 > JAQCBR01. The sequence continues at coordinate 16,127 of JAQCBR010000072.1, read as the reverse complement.
GCCTCGTGGTGGCTGAGGGCGACTTCGCGGGTCGGCAGGCGGCCTGGGATGGGATCGTTTTCTCCGAGCGTGGGATGCCGCGGGCCCGCCAGATCCTGTCGGCGCTGGGGATCGCATGCGACGGCAAGATCGAGATCGAGCCCGCCGACCTCGTGGGCAGGCAGGCGTTCGTGACCGTTCGCCCACAGGAGTCCGAGGACCCGATCAGCGGACAGCGCGTGCGGCGCAACGAAGTGCCCTACGACGGCTACCGCCGATCGGGGGACGCCAGCTCGCACCTGCAGCTCGAGCCGTCCGCCCGCTCGCCCGGACCGTGCGGTGACGATCTCCCGTTCTGATCGTGCTCTGTCGAGACGTTCGGAGTGGCCCGGTCACGCCCCCCACGCGAAGATGCCCGCCGACCCACGATGAGCGGCCAAGACGCTTCGAATCGCGCGACCGAACTGCGGCGCATCCTGAACGAGGCTTCGGACCTCTACTACAACGAGGGCGCGCCGCCGATGAGCGACGCGGAGTTCGACGCGCTGTTCCAGGAGCTGCGCACACTCGAGGACGCACACCCGGCGCTCCGCAGTCCGGATTCGCCGACACAGCGGATAGGCGCTCCGCTGCCGCGGGGCTCGCGGTTCGAGACGGCAGCCCACCTGGCACCGATGCTCTCGATCGAGTCGCTGACCAGCGCCAGCGAGGTCCGCGACTTCGCCGCACGTGCGGTCCGGCACCTGGGACTCGACGAGGGGACCGAGCTCCCATGGGCCGCCGAGCCCAAGCTCGACGGCGTAAGCGCATCGCTGCTCTACGAGGACGGAGTCCTCGTCCGCGGCCTCTCCCGCGGCGACGGCGCACAAGGCGAGGACATCACCCAGAACCTCCGCGCGATCCGGAGCGTCCCGCTCCGCCTGCGCGGCGAGCCTGGAGCTCTACCCTCGCGCATCGAGGTCCGCGGCGAGGTGATCCTCAGCGCGACGAACTTCGCCCGCCTGCGAGACGAGTCGGAGACGACCACCGACACTCCGTTCCGCAACGCGCGCAACACGGTGGCCGGAACGCTCAAACTCCTCGACCCCACCACGGTGTCCCGGCGCCGTCTCGACTTCGTGTGCTGGGGTATCGGCCACGCCGAGGGGCTGGCCACGCGCAGCTACGCCGAGCTGCGCGAGCGCCTCCAGGGGTTCGGCTTCAAGCTGTCCAGACCGTTCGCATCCTGCAGCAGCATCGAAGAGGTCATCACCTACCACGATGGGCTCGAGGCGGACCGCGACGCCCTGCCCTACGAGATGGACGGCATCGTCGCGAAGGTCGACGACACGGAACTCCAACGACGACTGGGCCGCACCGCGCGGACGCCGCGCTGGTGCCTGGCGTTCAAGTTCGCGCCTCGACGCGGCACGAGTCGGATCGAGCGGATCGTCGCGCAGGTCGGCCGGACAGGTGCAGTCACGCCCGTGGCCGAGCTAGAGCCGGTGGAGCTCGCCGGCGTCACGGTCCGGCGTGCGACCCTGCACAACTGGGGACTCCTGGCCGAGCGAGACATTCGCGTCGACGACGTGGTCGAGGTCGAACGCGCTGGAGACGTCATCCCCGCGGTCGTCGAGGTCCACGCGGCGCGCCGCGGCCCCGAGTCCACACCGACGGCGCCGCCCGACAACTGCCCGACTTGCGGGTCCTCGCTCGAGGCGGAAGGTGCGTTCCTCTACTGCGTGAACGTCGAGTGCCCCGACCAGCTCCGTGGGCGCATCATCCACTTCGCATCCCGACGCGCACTCGACATCGAGGGGCTGGGCCCCAAGGCCGTCGATCAGCTGATGGAGGCCGGCCTCGTCGAGACGCTGGAGGACGTGTTCCGACTTCCGCTGCGTCGCGCCGAGCTGGCCGAGCTGGATCGTTGGGGCGAGCGAAGCGTCGACAAGCTGTGTGACGCGATCGATGGCGCTCGACACCCGGAGCTCGCACGCCTCGTGCACGCGCTGGGAATCCGCCACGTCGGCGAACAGACGGCCAAGGACATCGCGTCGGCGTTCGAGGATCTCGACGCGCTGCGGTCCGCTGACGAGGAAGCGCTGTGTGAGGTCGAGGGAATCGGCGAGGAGGTCGCGAAGTCGATCCGTCGCTTCTTCGAGCAGCCGGGCAACCTGAAGTTCCTCGCGGCTCTGCACGAAGCCGGCGTCGTCCCCCGACGTGCCGTGGCGAACGAAGGTCCGCTCGCCGGGCGCGTGTTCTGCTTCACGGGGGGCTTGTCGACGATGTCCCGGGACGAGGCCAAGCTCATCGTCGAGCGTCTCGGCGCGAAGACGTCCGCCTCGATCACGAAGACGGTGACCGACGTGGTCGCGGGCGCGAAGGCTGGGTCCAAGCTCGACAAGGCGCGGAAACTCGGGATCACCATCCTCGACGAAGATGGATTCCGCGCGTTGGTGGACGCGTCTTGACCGATCCGCTCGAGGTCCGGACGGCAGCACCCCCGGTCGGGTTCGGCCGCTGGCTGCTACGCACGTTCGTCGGCGGCACGGTCCTCGGCGGCCTGATGTTCGTCGTCTACCTGCTGGTCGCCTTTCTCCGCTGACGCGCGCTCGCGCGACGGTTCCGACTCCCGCTCCGCGCGCACCTGACCGTAGACGGGAGTCAGATCGACCTGTGCCACCTGGTCCAGCAGCGACTTCAGTACGGAGGCCGCGGCGAGGCCTTCTGGGTCCATCGGCAATGCGCGGAATGCGCCGATCGATCCGATCACGATCGCCTTGGTCCGCGCCCGCGACAACGCGACGTTGAGTCGGTTCCGCGTCAGGAAGAACGTTCCGCGGGATTCGCTCGCGGCCGGGTCACCGACGGCGAGCGACAGCAGCACGACCTCTCGTTCCTGACCCTGCACCCGCTCGACCGTGTCGACCACGAGCGCGTCGTGGGCGAGCCCCGCCTTCTGCAGCGCCGAACGGATCAGCCGGACCTGTGCGCGGAACGGCGCGATCACGGCGATCTCGTCCGGTGCGACGCCGTGGCGGCGCAGCAGCTCACGGATCAGGTCCGCGCACAGCTGGGCCTCTTCCTGGGACCGCATGCCGGGCTGCAGGTGGTCGATCCTCGCGAACACCACGGGTCGCTCCGGGTGCAGCACGTCATCGAGCACCCCACCCGCGACGAACGGGAGTCGGCGACCGCCTGCGCACGCCGAAGGAGAGAGCCGATCGCCGTAGAAGGTCCGTCCGACCAGCCCGCAGACCCCGTCGTTCATCCGGTAGGTCACATCCAGCATCTCCGAGCCGTACTTGTCGTGGAGGTGCTCGAAGATCGAACGCGCGACGCCCCGGTCCTCGTGGTGCGCCGTGACCAGCGGCGGGAGCTGATTGTGGTCGCCGAAGAACATCCACCTCCGGCTGAGCTGCATCCCGGCGATCGCATGCGGGATCGGCATCTGCCCCGCTTCGTCGAACACGACGTAGTGGAATCCCGTCTGCACCGGCAGCTTGGCCAGACCGAAGGGTGTCCCCGCCACGACGCCTGACTTGGGGAGACTCCCGGGCCTCGGCCTCGACATCAGCGCAACCTCGGCACGCCTGAGCTCGTCGACTCCCTGGCCCGGGTTGCCGACCTTTGCGAGCGGCACGCCGGCATCGAGTCTGCGCAGGGCGAACAGGACGTTGTCGACCGCTCGGTGCGTGTACGCGCAGACCGCGACCCGACAGCCCTTGGCGCAGAGCGCGCGGAGCAGCTCGGCCAGGAGCCGCGTCTTGCCCGTTCCTGGCGGACCCTGGACGAGAGCCAGGCTCTCGGTCGCGATCGCACCCGCACCGGCCCGGATCTGCCCTTCGTTCAGACCCGCCGCCCGGAGATTCTCGAACGCCCGCACGTACCGGTCTTCGTCACGCTCGAGCTCGTGCCGGCCCTCGAGCACCGCAGCGAGCCGTTCGTCCGCGAAGCCAGCACGCACGATGTCGAAGAAGCGGTTCTGCAGATCGAGGGGGCGCCGGTCGATCGTGTAGACCCGCCCCTGTTCGAGAACCGAGAGATCGACCCGCGCGTACGGGTCCTTCTCGAGGAACAGCCGCCCCCGCTCGGCGTCGAAGTCCGCGTAGGACATCGACAGCCCGGTGCCGAAGTCCAGCCCATCGCCCACGAGCACGGCGTCCGTCTCGCGGAACTTGCTGACGTTCTCCGTCGCGGCGAACACGTAGCGCCCGGCTTCGCTTCCTTCGAACGTCGCGCCGCGGATGCATTCACCCTCGAGCACCCGCTCGTCGATCGGCAGCGAGCGGAGTTCGGCGTGGCTCCGGCGCTCGTCGGCATCCTCGCGCTCGAGGAAGCGCAGGAGCCGCGCCATCAGCGCATCATCGGCCAGCACGCGCCCGCTCATCCCTCGACCTCGCAGCGTGGATCGACCCAGTAGGCATGGAGGTCACGAAGATCCTCGAGGTCTGCCGCGCCCTTGGTCTCGAGCCAGTTCGGCTCGTCCTCGGACGACGCGAACAGCGGGGCCGCACCCGCGCGACCGGCGCGGTGCGGGTCGCGGCCGAGCGCGTGCCTGATGAGGTCCGCCTTGCCGAACACGGGCGCCGGCCACGCCGCCGTGCCGCGAACTCGGCGCGTCAGGTCGATCAGGCGCTGCTCGAGCCATGGGCCGGTTCCGGTCGCGTGCGCGCGCTCCTCGCAGAACCGCGGGACCGCCGGACCGAAGTGGAACAGCGGCCGCTCTCCGTCGACCTCGTCGAGAAGCGCGCGGAACGACGGCCACTCCTCGCCGAGCTCCCGGGGTCGCGCGCCGTGCACGACGAAATCGCCGCTGTCGTTCTCGGCGCCGATGCCCATCCAGAGCACACGGCCCTCGAACGGATCGTCGAGCACTTGCACGAACGCCGGGCGCTCGTCGATCACGGGGAGCGATCGTCGCTGCCGGACCGGCGCGCCGCCGAGGCGCGCGCGCGCAGCGTGGATCAACCGCCGGAGCAGCGCGTTCTCGATCCGCGTCCGACGCGCGAGCTTCGACGCCTCGGCGCCTGCGAGCTCAACACCGGTCGTCACGCCCGCGCCCTCGAGCATCGTGCGCAGACCTTCGGTCATGCCGTCGACGAGCGACAGGTCGTCGGCGGACTCGAGCTCGGGCAGGCAGACCGGCGACCAGCGACATCCATCGCACGCCCGCGCGAGGAACGGCCGCACGCCGTGTGGGTCGGCCCGGAGGGCCTCGATGCGGGCGAGCACGTCGCGGAGCGCCGGTCGGAACGGCTCGAGCAGGAACCGCTCCTCACGCCCGTCCTTGAGCACCAGGTATCCGTACTCGGGCACGCGGTCCTGCAGGGCTGCGAGCATCTCGGAGTAGAACGCGACCTGCAGGATCTGGTCGCCGCGCACGCGCGCCGACGACTTCACGTCGCCGACCACGTAGTGGTGATCGCCGAGCGCGGACGCCCCGTCCTCCCTGCGGAGGAGGTCGGCGATCCCGAGGCGATCCTCACCGAGCAGGACACCCTGCAGCACGCCGGGCACGCCCGCCTCGAGCATCGCGCGCGTCGCGGCGGCGCCCGCCGCGAAGTCCCGCGCCGGATACTCGGGCTCCTCCCAACCGAGGTCCCGGACGAAGTCGGCCTCGTGGTCCCGACCGCGGCCGAGCACCAGCTCCTCCTCGGGCCGGAGCTCGCGGCGGAGGCTGCGGTCCCCCGCGAGTTCCAGGGCCACCGCGCGGCTGCACTTCGGCAGCTGGTAGACGTGCGTGCCGGTCGTCGGCTTCACGGCAGCCGCACCCGGACCCGGCAGTCGAGGTACGCCGCGCCCAGACCGAGGTCGGTCGGCACGGCTTCGATCAGGGCGTTCGCCGACAGACCGCGGTCGAAGGCGCCGCCCTTCGGGACCACGGCGACGTCACGCCGCTGGGCTGGGTCCAGGCAGAGACGCGCGGGGAGCGACCCGAGCTCGCTCTCGACGACGACGTGAGCGCCGTCCGCTGCACCCGCAGGCGCGGCATCCGGATGGAGCGTGACCAGGAGGCGCTCGCCGGGATCGCGCGCCCACTGGGCCGCCTGCGATTCCGGCGTCGAGTTGCTGAACAGCCAGAGGGGATACGTGTCCGACCGCTCGTGGGGTGCGTGGAGCGCAGCAGGGTCGACGCCGCTGAGAAGCTGCACGCGACCGTTCGGGGTCCGGACCCTTCCTTCCCCGAACAGGACCTTCGGGGCGGTCGGGCTCCGGACCGCTCCACGCCGCAGCGCGTCGAGGGTCACCCCATCTGCCGCGATCGGCGCGAGGAGGCGCTCCTTCCACTCGTCGACGCTGCCGGCGAGCGCATCCCCCAGATCCAATCGGGACGCCAACCTCTGGAACAGCTCCACCTCATGGACGACGCCGTCGGGCGCGGGCACGAGGGGTCGCGACTCCCCGATCCAGTGGTGCCCGTACGCGGGCAGCAGGTCGGAGTCCTCGAGCAGGGTCGGCACAGGGAGGACGAGGTCCGCGCGACGCCCCGTGTCCGTCAGGAACGGATCGACGACGACGACGAACTCGGTCTTCTCCAGCGCCTCGGCCACCCGCGCCGAGTCCGGCAGCATGCAGACCGGGTTCCCGGCGGTGATCCAGAGCGCTCGGACCGGCGGGTCCGCGGCGAGCAGGTCATGCCCCAACAGCGGTTCGCGGAGGCGCCGCGCGGTGAGTCCTGTGGACAGCGCCTCGTTCGCGAAAGGCGCGCGGCGCTTGAAGTAGAACGAGCAGCCACCCCCCGACCGGAAGAGATTGCCGGTGATCGCCGACAGCGCGTCGACCGCCCGGACGATCGCTCCGCCGTGGCGGCGCCGCCCCATCCCCCAGCCCACCAGGATCGCGGTCGGACCAGCCGACAGGGCCGTGGCCAGCTCCTCGATCGCAGCGAGCGAGACACCGGCCAGCTCGGCCCAGACGGCCGGCTCACGGGAACCGACCAGCGCGAGGTAGCCCTCGAGCCCGTCACAGCGCTCGGCCGCGGCAGGGTCGATCTGCCCCCGCGCGGCGAGCAGAGCCCCGATGCCGAGCGCCAGCGCGAGGTCCCCGCCGGGCGCTGGATGCAGCACGGAGTCCGCGAGAGCGGCGGACTTGTGCCGGACAGGGTCGATCAGGTGGATCCGCGCGCCGCGCGCGCGCGCATCGCGGAGGACCGGGACCAGGTGCGTGTTGCTGGTCTTGGGGTTCTTCCCCCAGAGGAGGATGTGACGCGCCTCGAGGAGGTCGAAGAGGTCGTTGCTGTCGGAGACCCCGAAGTCCTCGACCTGCGCAGCCTCCCCGGCCCCGCTGCAGATGTCTCCGATCTTCCCGGAGCACGGTCCGAGCGCCTCGAAGAACCGGTCGGCGATGCCCTTGAGCAGCCCCAGGCTCCCTCCGGAGCGGTAGTGGAGGATCGCCTCGGGGCCCGATTCCGCCCTGATCGCCGCCAGACGCGACGCGGCGACGTCGAGCGCCTCCTCCAGATCGACCTCGACCAGACGTCCGTCGCGCCGCAGGAGCGGCCGCGTCAGCCGGTGCGGCGCGTCCAGCATCGCCGGGAACCTGCTGGTCCGGAAACACAGGAAGCCCCGCGTCACCGGGTGCTCGGAATCGCCGCGGAGCGACAGGATCCGGCCGTTCTCGACGTCTGCGACCAATCCGCACGCATCGGGGCAGTCGCGGTTGCAGGTGCTCTTGCGTGTCTCTACCGCCATCGGGGGCGCGGAGTGTAGCGGTGGAGAAGGCCTCGACGCGACGCGGGCAACGGAGATCGTCGGTGCCGGGCAGGACTCCCGACCCTGCGGGATGTCGGAGAGGCGTCCAGAACGGGTTTTGGACGGCACGGACGAGCGGAAGCACGCATCCCGAGGCGCCCCCAAATCAGTCCACCTGTCCACAAAACGCGCTTAAACGTCTTTGCGACAGTTCTTTGCGTCACTTTTTACGTGTGGATAACTACCTAACAAAGGTTCGGTGGGGCACCAAAAAACTTCGGGATCCGGCTTGGAGCAGCCCAGGGGCCCTGCCTAGCGTCCTGGGCGTTGTCGGACGGCACGTGCCGGACGACCTCTCCATGCCAACGGAAGATTGGCTTCCTTCGATACCTCAAGACAGCTCGATTCCCCCCTGGGAGGAGTACTCAAGATGATGAACCCGATCCGCTTCGGCCTGGCAGTGGCTGCGACCGCTTCGCTCGGCTTTGCCAACGGGGACGGCGTCAGCAAGGACGGCAACAAGGCCCCCCTGCTCGACAACCTCTTCAACGGTGGCGCCAAGGTCTCGTACACGCCGGGCGCCGGCATGACCTTCGCCGCCCAGGACGCCTCGGCGTTCTCCATCAACATCAGCGGTCAGGTCCAGCCGGGCTTCAGCTACGCCTGGGGCGAGGACATCACTGACTTCTCGTCGTTTGGCCTCAAGACCACCCGCCTCCGCTTCGCGGGCAACGTCTACAACGACGACGTCACCTACTTCCTGCAGCTCGACGCCGCGGACGGCGGCGAAGGCGCCGGCAACCTCGTCGACGCCTGGGCCGCTTGGCGCGTCATGGACGGCATCAACGTCCGCTTCGGCCAGCAGAAGATGCGGTCCTCCCTCCAGGCCGATGCGAGCCTGAGCGATACCGACACCGAAATGGCCTACAACTCGATCGCGACCGCGTTCTTCGCGAGCCGCCGCAGCACGGGTGTGCTGGTCGAGGGCAACTCGGGCAACATCAACTGGCACGTCGGTGCGATGAACAACTCGACGGCCGGCTTCGAAGCCACCGGCACGCAGGTCAACGAGAGCAACGAGCTCGACTTCACCTTCGGTGCGAACTACAGCTCGGACGGTGGCAACACCGAAGCGTGGTCGGAAGGTGACCTCGATCACTCGGGCGCCCTGAGCTACATCGTCGGTGCGAACCTGCTCGTCGGTAACGACCAGTCGCCGTTCATCGCGGCCCCGGCCACCGCCGACAACGACTCGACGACCCTGAACATCTACGCCGGCGCGAAGACCGGTTCGGGCATCGCGGTCCAGGCCGAGCTCTTCTCCCGCTCGGACGATGACGGCACCAACGAGCTGGATCACACCGGCTTCTACGCCCAGGCGTCCTACACGCTGGCCCCCGGCCAGGGCACCCAGTGGGGTGGCGTCGCCCGCGTCTCGTCGATCGACATCGACGGCTTCGGCACCCAGAGCGAATTCGCTCTCGGCCTGAACGCCTACTACCACAAGCACCAGCTGAAGACGCAGGTCATGCTGACCTTCGCGAACGCCGATCCGGACGGTGGCGCCGAGACCGACGCGACGGCCCTCGACGTGCTGTTCACCCTGATGTTCTGATCCCCCCGGGATCGAACGAGTGCGCGGGGCGGGCCTCGGGGCCCGCCCCGCTGCCGTTACCGACGGGCTCACCGGGGTGGGATCACGACCAACCCGCCACCCGGACTCCGCGGATCCGGGGCCCGGATCACCCAGAGCTCTGTGCCGATGCGGAGCCCGATCGCGAGCGCCTCGCCGGGGCCGCCCTCCACCCACTCGAGTCCGAGAACGGTCTCGCCGTCGCCCGGGACGAAGCCCAGACAGAGCGGGGCAGCGGCCGCTCCCGAGTCGAGCACGAGGACATCGTTCTCGGTCCAGATGCGGCTCGCCGGGAACGTGAACCCCTGCACGTGCGGCTCGGTCTGCCCCCTCACCACCCGGACCGAGACCGGATCGCTCGACAGATCGAAGATCGAGGCCGCGACCTCGTCGGCGTTCGCGCGCAGACCCCACGTCCTGCCCCCCGCGTCTTCCACACGCAGTCCCGGCGCCGCATGGAGGTAGCGACGGAGCGACCGCGCCGAGCCGCCCTCGTCCCGCACCAGGTCGAGGACGAACAGCGCTGAGCCGGGCCGGCTCAGCCAGACGCGCTCGTGATGGAGGCCCTCGTCCCGGATCGCCGGGTTGTCGCCGCGGATCACGAACCAACCGCCGTCCGCATCCGCCCATCGGATCCCCGAGCCGAACGGTCGACGCCCGCGGGCTCCGAGCTCCACGCCGTCCAGTGCGAGCACGTTGTGCGCCCTCTGGGACTCTGCGAAGCGACGCCCGGGGTCGTCGTAGTCGTAGCCGAACCGGCCGGAGTCGACCGCGATGCGACGACCCGCGGCGAACCAGCAGAACGTCAGCTCGTCGGCGTGCTTGTGCCCGCGACCGTGGTGTCCCGAGGCGACGACGAGGTGTTCGCCGCCCTCGGCGACCGCGGCGAAGCCGGCCTCGGGCGCGAACATCAGCCCCGCCGGCCTCGGGTAGGTATGCACCCAAGCCGGCGGCGCGACGAGGTCCGTGTCGCCGAGCTGGACGAGGAGCCCGTCCGGGAAGACGAACCAGGGAGCCTGGCCGCGCATCCGTTCGACCAGATCTCCTGACCCCTCGGGGCCGACCAGCGCGCCGAGGCGCCCGACCAGTCCGGTGATCGCGAAGTGGTAGGCCGGTGAGTGCTCCAGGTGGATCGCATCCCTGGTGCTGACGGTCGCGGCGAGGTTGCCCGAGAAACGGTGCCTGGCGACTTCCGACCACAGCCGCGCTCCACGCACGCCGGGCAGCTGGCCAGCGAGGATCGCGAGCCCGGCATCCTGGTAGAGACCGTGGTTGTGGGCGGCCGTGTAGTTGCGCATGTCCGCCAGCCAGAGCGCGTGCCCGTGGGCACTGCCCTCGAGGATCGCCCGGACGTCGGGGTCCGACTCCTGCTCTCCGTGGACCCGCGCGAGGTAGCCGAGGATCGCCGCGCGTGCGCCGACGGCCATGTCGTACCAGGCGAATTCGGACTGGCCCGGCCCACCGGCAGGGTGCTGGCGGACCCAGTCCAAGACGTGCGCCGTCACGATCGAGAGCGCGACCGGATCGCCCGTTGCCGCGTGGTGGTGCAGCAGTGGCTCCAGCCAATGCCAGGCGTGGAGCCAGAACCGCCAGGACCGGTCGGCGAAGGGGTCCATGTTCCAGTCCAGGGGAGCCCGGAGCTCGAGGACCCGGCCCGACACCGAGAACCGACCGCGCCGCGCTTCCTCGACCAGGGACGGATCTGCGCTTCCACCGTGGACGGAGACGAATCCGGACAGCGCCGCGCGGTCCTGGACCACGGTCCGACCGCCACACGCAGCGAGCAGGAACGCCGACGCGATCCACGCTGGCCGTGTGCGGCAGGGCATCTCAGTCCAGACCTGCCGTAGCGGACCGCTCTTCCGGACCCGACACCTCGGTCAGCGACGCCTCGGTCAACAGCAGCGTCCGCGCGACCGAGACCGCGTGGTCGAGTGCGGTGCGGACGACCTCGGTGGGGTCGGTGATGCCCTGGGCCACGAGGTCGGCGTAGACGCCCTGCGCGGCGTCGAAGCCGAATGGTCCTTCGGCGGCTCGGACGTGTTCGGCGACGACGCCCGGGTCGAAGCCCGAGTTGCGGGCGATCTGGCGGAGCGGAGCCTCGAGCGCGCGCGCGAGGACCTGCAGCCCGGTGCGGATGTCTCCCTCCTGGGAGGCAGCCAGCGCCTCGACGGCCGGAATCGCCCGAACCAGGGCCACGCCGCCACCCGGCACGACCCCGGCGGTGACCGCGGCCTTGGTCGCGGCGATCGCGTCTTCGAACGCCTCCTTGCGGTTCTTCATCTCCGCCTCGGAGGCAGCCCCGACCCGGATCACCGCGACTCCTCCTGACAGTCGGGCCAGTCGTTCCTCGAGTTTCTCGCGGTCGTAGTCCGAGATGCCCGGCTTCCCGATCGCTGCGCGCAGCTCGGATCGACGGGCATCGAGGGCCGCTGGCTCGCCCGCCCCGCCGACGATCGTCGTCGACTCACGGTCGACGATCGCGCGACGGGCACGCCCGAGCTGCCCGGGCTCGACCTTGTCCAGGGTCAGGCCGAGCTCCTCCGCGAACCACGTCCCGCCGGTCAGGATCGCGAGGTCCTGCATGGTCGCCTTGCGTCTGTCGCCGTATCCGGGCGCCTTGACCGCAGCGCAGCGCAGCGAGCCGCGGAGCTTGTTGACGACGAGAGTGGCGAGCGCCTCACCCTCGATCGCCTCGGCGATGACCAGCAGCGAGCCACCGAGCCCGAGCACCTTCTCCAGGAGCGGCAGCAGGACGTCGACCCGGGCGAGCTTGCCGTCGTAGAGCAGGATCAACGGGTCTTCGAGCACCGCCTCCATCCGGTCGGACTCGGTGACGAAGTACGGGGACGCGAAGCCGCGGTCGAACTGCATGCCCTCGACGACCTCGATCTCGGTCTCGGTGCCCTTCGTCTCCTCGAGCGTGACGATGCCCTCCGCGCCGACCCGCTCCATCGCTTCGGCGACCAGCGTGCCGATGGCGGGGTCGTTGTGCGCGGAGACGGTCGCGACCTGCTCACGCTGCGCGCGCGTCTCGCAGGGCGTGGACAGGAGCTCGATCGCCTCGATCGCCGCGGCCCGCCCGAGTTCGATGCCCCGCCCGAGCGCGACCGCACTCGCGCCCGCGACCACGTTGCGGAGGCCGTCCGCGAAGATCGCGTGCGCCAGGAGCGTCGCGGTCGTGGTCCCGTCTCCCACCCGATCGCCAGTGCGGATCGCCGCCTCGCGGAGGACGCGGACCCCGAGATCCTGTTCCGGGTCCTCCAGATGGATCTCGCGCGCGATCGTCACCCCGTCGTTGCAGACCACGGGGTTGCCGAACCGACGCCCCAGCAGCACGCACTTGGAGCGCGGCCCGAGCGTCGGTCGGACCGCCTCGGCGAGCGCGGTCGCGCCGGCGAGGATCTTCTCCCTCGCCTCGTCCGCGACGCGGAGCACGGTGTGCGTCATCGGTGGATCTCCCGGCCCGCACGGTCGACGACCTGCGGCCTCGTCACGTCTCCGAGTGTCCGTCCGACCTCCTGGGGGGAGATCGGCGGCAGGAGCCACGCAGCCCGGTCCCGCGCCTCACGCGCGAGGTCGTCCAGCGCCAGGATGCCCGTGAGCTTCCCGGTCTCGTCGACGACGGGAAGGCGGCGGATCTGGTGGAGCGCCATCCGCGACTCCGCGTCGGCGACTTCTTCGTCGACACGGCACTCGTGCAGCGTCCGGCTCATCGCCTGATCGACCCGGACCTCGGCGAGTCGACTCCGTGTCTGCAGCGCGGCGAGGCACACGTCGCGGTCGGTGAGCATCGCGAGCGGACGACCGAACGCGTCCACGACGACCACCGAGCCGCAGTTCGCATCGCGCATCCGCTGCGCGGCGTGTTCGAGCGTGTCGCCCGGCTCGACCTGGACGACCCTTGTCTGCATCACGTCTTGGACCTTCATCGGACTTCGCTCCTGCACGGACTCGGTCCGCGCCGCCCGACCTCGACGGATCGCCGGAACTGGTCCGTCCCGGAACCAACACGCGACAGGTCATTCGACTTGCAGGTCGGGCGGGGTGCCGCGCCGACCGGGGTATGCTCCCGGGACGAGTTCCGACCGACCCTCGCACTCCATGACCCACGTCGACGTGTTCAACGGGGATGCCGACGGCATCTGCGCCCTCGCCCAGCTCCGCAACGCCGATCCCCGCCCCAGCCGCCTGGTCACGGGCGTGAAGCGTGACATCGCGCTCGTCGCCAAGGCCTCGCTGGCCGCAGGCGACGAGGTCACCGTGCTCGACGTGTCGTTCGACAAGAACCGGGACGCGGTGGTCGCGGCTCTGGAGGCGGGCGCGTCGATCTTCTACTGCGACCATCACTTCGCAGGGGACATCCCCGCGCACCCGAAGCTCACGACGCGCATCGACACGGCGCCCGAGGTGTGCACGAGCCTGCTGATCGACCAGCACCTGGGCGGGCAGTTCTCCGCATGGGCGGTGACCGGGGCCTACGGCGACAACCTCGACAAGAGCGCCGAAGCGCTGGCGGATCGGATCGGCCTCGATGCGACCGACCGGGCCACGCTCCGGCGGCTCGGGGTCTGCATCAACTACAACGGCTACGGCGCGAGCCTCGACGACCTGATCTTCGCCCCTGCGGACCTGTTCGAGCGCGTGCGCGGCTTCGCCGACCCGCGCGACTTCGTCCGCGACGACAGGGAGACCCACGAGCGGCTGACCGTCGGCTACGACGAGGACATGGCGAAGGCCGCCGCCGTGACCCCCCTTCGCCGCACGGACTCGGCCGCGGTGTTCACGCTGCCGGACGAGTCCTGGGCGCGCCGCGTGTCCGGCGTCTGGTCGAACGACCTCGCGAACGGAGCTCCCGACAGCGCCCACGCGGTGCTGACCGCTCGGCCGGACGGAACCTGGCTCGTCAGCGTCCGCGCTCCGATCACGCGCCGATCGGGCGCGGACGAGCTCTGCCGCCGCTATCCGACCGGGGGCGGCCGCTCCGCCGCAGCCGGGATCAATGCCCTCCCCGCGGACCAGCTGGACGCGTTCCTGGACGACTTCGAGGCTTCGTTCGCCGGGACGAACTGACGGCCAGACCGGGGAACGGTCCGGGTCCGGGACGATCGCCGCGGCGGGACTGGCAGGTCGGGGCCGATGGGCTAGCTTTTTGCGACCTGCCCCCCTCGTCTCTCCCCTCCCCAGGGGCCCACGCTCGATGTCCCGATCGCCGATTGCGGCGCTCGCGGTGTTCCTCCTGACCGGCGCTGCGCAAGGCCAGGGTCTGGGCACTCCGTTCGCCCCGTTCGAGAACCCGGTGACCGCCGAGAAGGCGGTCCTCGGCAAGATCCTGTTCTGGGACGAGCAGCTGTCGACGAGCAACGCGATCGCGTGTGGGACGTGCCACCAGCCGGCCCACGGGGGCGGAGACGACCGCTTCGCGATCCACCCGGGACCGGACGGCGCCTTCGGCTCGACCGATGACTCGTTCGGGTCGCCGGGCGTCGTGCGCGCCGACGCGCAGGGACGATTCACGCACGGAGGCGTGTTCGGGCTAGACGAGCAGGTCACGCGCCGGACCGCGCCCTCGGTGATCGGAGCCGCCTACTTCAGCACCCTCCGCTGGGACGGGCTCGCGACGGAGACCTTCGTCGATCCGGGAACCGGACAGCTGAAGATCATGTTCGGCGGTGCGCTCGAACATCACGCGGCCGGTCCCCCGCAGAACCCGGTCGAGATGTCCGACGAGGGCACGACCTGGACCGCGGTCGCTGCGCGCATCGCCGGCGTTCGGCCGTTGGCGCTCGCGACGGACCTTCCGGCCGACGTCGCGGCCGCGCTCGCGGGCGATCCGGACTACGGCGAGCTGATGCGCCGCGCGTTCGGCGATCGCACCGTCAGCTCGGAACGCATCATCTACGCGATCGCGACCTACCAACGCACGCTGGTCCCCGACCAGTCGCCGTGGGATCGCTACCAGGCTGGCGACCCGACCGCACTCCGACCGAACGAGATCGCCGGCCTGCAGCTCTTCGAGGGCATCGCCGGATGCGCGACCTGCCATCCTGCGCCGCTCTTCTCCGACGGCAGCTTCCGCAACCTCGGCCTGCGCCCGGTCGACGAGGACCGCGGCTGGCAGATCGCGACCGGCGATCCGATCGACCGCGGCAAGTTCAAGGTGCCGACGCTTCGCAACGTCGGGCTGCGGACTCGCTTCATGCACCACGGCGAGCTGACGAGCCTGGGCTCTGTCGTCGACCTCTACGCGGCCGGCGGCGGCGCGTTCCCCGACAACAGGGACCCCTCGCTGCTGCCGTTCTCTCTGACGCCGACGGAGCGCTCGCAGCTGGTCGCGTTCCTGCGCAACGCGCTCACCGACCCGCGGGTCGCGGCCGAGCTGCCGCCGTTCGATCGCCCGACTCTCGCCTACGAGCGCCACCCGGCCCGGTTCGGCGCCGACCACGCCGGCAGCGGGGGCTTCGCGCCGCGCGCCCTGGATGACGCACCGCTGTTCGTCGGCGGCTCGTATCGCCTCGGCGTCGCCGACGCGCTCGGCGGCTCGGTCGCTGCGTTCGTGCTGTCGACCTCGCCGGCCCCGGCCGGGACGACGCTCGGACCGGTCCCGATCCACGTGTCGCTGACCGCCCCGCACGCGGTCCTGCCGATGCCGCTCTCCGGCTCCGGACCCGGGGTAGGCTTCGCCACGCTCCAGTTCGGGATTCCCGCCGACAACAACCTCGCCGGGCTCCCGCTCCTCCACCAGATCCTCGTCGTCGACCCCGGGGCACCCGGCGGTCTGGCCGCGACCTCTGGCGGCGGAGGAGCCGTGTTCCGGCGCCCCTGACTCCTGCACTGCCTGC
>JAQCBR010000239.1 GCA_027621295.1 Planctomycetota bacterium | reverse complement strand
CCCGCGCGCGGCCTACGAGCGGGCGGGCATGGAGCAGCCGCGCACGCCGGCCGCGGACTCGAACCCGATGTTCTTCCCGATGTCGGAGGACATCCGTCAGGTCGACCAATTCGATCGCTACACGGCCGGTGCGGGGCACGCGCTCTACACCGCGCAGCGTTTCCCGCCGGAGTACCGGGATCAGGTCGGGTTCGTGTGCGGGCCGACGGGCAAGCTCGTCGGCAGCTTCCGGATGGAGCGCGTCGGCGGCGGTTTCCGCGCGAACCAGTTGCCGAACAACCTGTTCTGCTCGGCCGATGCGTGGACGAGCCCGGTCTGCGCCGAGGTCGGTCCGGACGGGGCCGTGTGGGTCTGCGACTGGTACAACCTGATCATCCAGCACAATCCGACCCCGAGCCGCGGGTCGGCTGGAATCGACGCGAAGACGGGCAAGGGCAACGCCTACGAGACGCCGCTCCGCGACCAGCAGCACGGACGGATCTGGCGGGTCTTCCCGCGAGGCAGCGCGGACGACGCGAAGCCTGAGCTCGACCCGGACTCCACCGCATCGCTGCTCGCGGGCCTGGACCATCCGAACCAGCTCTGGCGCCTGCACACGCAGCGGCTCCTCGCCGAGCGTGCGGTCCGCGTGCCGTTCGGCTCCAGCGAGTTCGGCGCGCTCGAGCAGCGGCTCGGTTCTGCGCCGACCTCGATCCACGCGCTTCACCTCCTCGCCCAGACCGGCGGCCTCACGCCCGCACACCTGGAGGAGGCGCTCCGCGCCGATCACGAAGGAACGCGCCGCGCCGCGGTGCGGCTGGCTCCGGCAGACGCGGTCCGCCGTCGCTACGTGGCCGAGTCGGGTGTCGACGCGCGCGGTCGTGAGCTCGCCGAGGTCCTCGCCCGCCTCGCGGAGATCGAAGCGGACCCGAGTCTCGGCTCTGCCGTCTACGCGACTGCGAAGCAGCTCGGTCCGGACCTGTTCGCCGAGCGTGCCCTGCGCGACGCGTGGACGATGGCGGCGCGCGCCCATGCTGCGACGGTGCTCGCAGCGGCCCGCGCCGACGGACGGACGTCCGATGCGCCAGTTGCCGAGGAGAACCTGCTGCCCAACCCGGGGTTCGAAGACGTGGGTGCCGAGGGTCGTCCGATCGGCTGGACGGACCTCCGCCACTACAGCGGTGCGGGGCGCGATCGCATCACGTTCCGTGCGGTCGAAGGGGGACGAACCGGGAACACCTGCCTCCAGATCGAGTGCGCGGAGTTCACTGACTCCGGCGTCGCCACAACCGTTCGCCTGGAGCCAGGATCGCGCTACCGGTTGAGCGGGTTCGTCAAGACGGTCGGTGCAGTCGCGCGGCCGAACACGCCCGGCATGATGCTGAACATCCACGGTGGGCCGCGGACGCGCGGGCTCGCCGGCGACCAGGACTGGACCGAGCTGTCGGTCGAGTTCGACGCGTGGCAGGGCGAGCACGTGATCCACTGTCTGTTCGGCGGCTACGGCGGCGCGCGCGGCATCGCGCGCTACGACGACCTGAAGCTCGTGCGGATCAGCAGCGGGCAGACGCTCGACGGCGCGCTGGTCGCGCTCGTCGAGGTCGCGGCGCAGGGCGGTCAGCGGGCCGAGCCCGTCGCCCGCGTCCACGCACCCGACCCCGAGGTGCACGCGCGCGGGGCCGAGGTGTTCCAGAGGACCTGCATCGCCTGCCACGGCTTCGTGGGCCGCGGCGTGCCGAACGTGTTCCCGCCGCTCGACGACTCCGACTGGGTGACCGGCGACGCGGAGCTGCCGATCCGCATCGTGCTGCACGGCCTGCAGGGGCCTGTGCGCGTCGGCAGCGGCCAATACCAGAACGTGATGGCGCCGCTCGGCGCGGCGCTCGACGACCAGCAGATCGCCGACGTGCTGACCTTCGTGCGGCAGTCCTGGACCAACGACGCGGCGCCGGTCACGGCGGAGCAGGTCCGGGCGGTGCGCGCCGCGACGAAGGACCGAACCAACATGTGGACCGCGGCCGAGCTCGGCCGCTGAGGTCCTCGACCAGATCTCGCCCCCTCTGACATCCGAACCATGACCAAGTTCCGCGCAGCCATCGTCGGCCTCGGCTTCGGCGCCGAGTTCATTCCGATCTACCAGCGACATCCCGACGCCGAGATGTTCGCGATCTGCCAGCGCAACCAGGACAGCCTGGACCGCATCGGCGACGCGTTCGGCATCGAGCGGCGCTACACCGACTACGCCGAGCTGCTGAAGGATCCGGACGTCGACTTCGTGCACATCAACACGCCGATCCCCGACCACGCGGCGATGTCGATCGCGGCGCTCGAGGCCGGCAAGCACGTCGCGTGCACGGTGCCGATGGCGACGAGCGTCGAGGACTGCCGGCGCATCGTCGAGCTCTGCGACCGGACGGGGCTCAAGTACATGATGATGGAGACCGTGGTCTTCAGCCGGGAGTTCCTGTTCGTGCAGGACCTGCTGCGGCGCGGCGACCTCGGCAAGCTCCAGTTCCTGCAGGCGAGCCACCAGCAGGACATGGACGGCTGGCCGGGCTACTGGCCGGGTCTGCCGCCGATGCACTACGCGACCCACTGCGTGGGACCGGTGCTCGGCCTGCCCCGCAAGGATGCCGAATATGTGTCGTGCTTCGGGTCCGGAACGATCCGCGACGAGATGATCCCGATCTACGGGTCGCCGTTCGCGGTCGAGACCGCGCACATCAAGCTCCGCGACAGCGACCTGTCGGCGCGCATCATCCGCTCGCTCTTCGACACCGCGCGCCAGTACCGCGAGAGCATCGACGTCTACGGCAGCAAGCAGGCGTTCGAATGGCCTTTGGTCGAGGGCGAGAAGGCGGTGCTGCACACCGCCAAGAAGCCCGAGCCGGAGATCCCGGAACGCGTCGAGGTGCCGGACTACGCGCACCTGCTGCCGGAGCCGATCCAGGCGTTCACGACCAAGGGCGTCTACGACCTCGACGCCAACGAGCACCTGTCGTTCACGCAGGGTGGCGGCCACGGCGGCAGCCACCCGCACCTCGTCCACGAGTTCTTGTCGGCGCTCCTCGAGGCCCGCGACCCGTGGCCGAACGCGCGGCAGTCGGCGAACTGGACCTGCGTCGGCATCCTCGCCCACGAGTCGGCGATGGAGGGCGGCGTGCGCAAGGACCTGCCGGACTGGACGTTCTCGAAGTGACGCCTTCGATGCACGATCGGCTCGGCTTCAGCTTCTTGTACTTCGGCGGGCGGACCACGGCCGAGCACGAGCCCTGGCTCGGTCGGCTGCGCGCGCACGGCTACGCCTGCGCGGAGCTGCCGATCGTCGAGGCGACGGACGCGGACGTGGTCCGGCTCCGCGCGGCCTGCGAGCGCGAGGGGCTCGCGCGGACCTGCGTCGGATTCGCGGTGCCGGGCGCGAACCCGATCGCCGCTGACGCTGCGGAACGACGGGCAGCGATCGAACATCTGGGTGTCCTCTGCGAGAGGGCGGCAGCGCTCGGCGCGTCCCTGGTCGCAGGTCCGGTCCACTCCGCGTACGGGATCTTCACCGAAGAGCCGCCGAGCGCCGACGAGCGCGCGCGCTGCGCCGAGGTCCTGCACGCGGCCGGCGAACGCGCGGCTGCCTGCGGGGTGAAGCTCGCCGTCGAGCCCCTGAACCGCTTCGAGTCCTACTTCCTCAATACCGCCGCCGACTGCGACGCGCTGGTGCGCGCGGTCGACCACCCGAACGTCGTGGGCGCACTCGACACGCACCACGCGCACATCGAGGAGGACGACGTGCTGGCGGCGATCCGGAGCAGTGCTTCGACGCTCGGCCACGTCCAGCTGTCGGAGAACCACCGCGGCACTCCGGGCCGCGGCCAGGTCGACTTCCCAGCGATCCTCCGGACGCTCGACGAGGTCGGCTACTCGGACTGGCTCGTCGTCGAAGCGTTCAGCCGGCAGGAGCCATCGTTCGGGTCCGCGCTGCGGATCTGGCGCGACCTGGACGAAGGCGTCGAGTCGGTGCTCGCCGCCGGCGCCCGTCT
>JAQCBR010000238.1 GCA_027621295.1 Planctomycetota bacterium | reverse complement strand
CCGCGCTCACCTCACCGCGAGTCGGTCCTGCGTATTCGGCAGTGCGCGCAGCCCTCGGTCACCCCACGCACGGCCCGATCAGCCCAAGCCTCGCGACCGCCCCCTCATCCCTCGCCTCGAGCCGCGCCACTCCCCCGAACGGCAGCGTCCAAGCCCGCGGCAGGTGCCCGAACGGGAACCCGTAGGCCACCGGGCACGGCAGGTCCTCCAGCCGGTCCCGGAACACCCGCAGCATCTCCGGGTCGAGGCTGCCGAGGGGCTGCTTCTCCATGTGGAAGTCGCCGAGGATCACGCCGGCGCAGCGGTGCAGGTGGCCGGAGCTTCGCAGCTGGGTGAGCATGCGGTCGACGCGGTAGGGGGCTTCGCCGGTGTCCTCGAGGAAGAGGATGCGGCCCTCGGTGTCGATCTCGTGGCGGGTGGCGAGGAGGGATTGGACGAGGGTGAGGTTGCCGCCGACGAGTCGCCCTTCGGCGCGGCCGGGGCGGATGACGTGGGGGGCTGTGCCGGCTTCGACGGGGAGCTTGGGTGCGCGGCTGGGGTCGGTGACGAGCGCCTGCTGGAGCGCGTCCATGGCCTCGCCGTTGGCCATCGAGTCGGGGTTGGCGACCATGGCTCCGTGGAAGGACACGAGTCCTACCGCGCGCCACGCGGCGGCGAGCAGCGCCGTGATGTCGCTGTAGCCAAGGATCGGCTTGGGGTCCTTCTGCAGCGGTCCGAAGTCGAGCTGGTCGAGGATGCGCGTGACGCCGTAGCCGCCTCTCACGCAGAAGATCCCGCGGATCGAGCGGTCTTCGAAGGCCCGCTGCAGGTCGGCTAAGCGGTCTTCGTCGGTTCCGGCCAGGTAGCCGGTGCGGTGCAGCGCGTGTTCGGCGACGACGGGGCGGAAGCCGCGGTCGCGGAGGCGCGCGAGGCCCTTCTCGAGATCCTCCTCACGCCCCTCGGCGAGCGGGCTCGAGGGAGAGACGACCGCGATCTTGTCGCCCTTCTGCAGGGCCTTGGGCAGCAGCGCTTCCATGGCCGCGCAGCGTAGCCGCACGGCCGGGTCGGGCGCGATGGGCGCGGGCGCAGCCTGCGGGCCGAGCCGGCGGCAGCCCTCGACTCAGTCGGCCTTCTTGGCGGCGGCCTTCTTCTTGGTCGTCGTCTTCTTCGCGGCGGTCTTCTTCGTCGCCTTCTTCTTGGCCGTGGCCTTCTTGGCGCCGCGCTTCTTCTTGCCGCCGCCCATGGCCGCGCGTGCGTCGATCAGCTCGACCGCGCGTGCCAGCGAGACCTCTTCGGGCTTCTCGTCCTTGGGCACCGTCGCGTTGGTCTCGCCGTCGCTGAGGTAGGGTCCGTAGCGGCCGTCGAAGAGCTTGATCTCGCGCTCGGTGGTCGGGTGCTTGCCGAGCTCCTTGAGCGGGGTCGGCGCGGCGCGGGCGCCGCGGCGCTGCTTGGGCTGGTCGAACAGCTCCTTGGCCTTGGCGAGCGTGACCGTCAGCGGGCTCAGGTCGGCCGGGATGCTGCGCGTCGACTTGCCGCACATCAGGTAGGGGCCGAAGCGGCCGTTGGCGGCCTTGACCATGTGCGTCTCGCCGGCCTGCGTCTCGTGCTCTGGCAGCGTGATCTCGCCGAGTTCACGCGGCAGCGACAGCAGCGCGAGCGCTGTGTCGAGCGTGATCGTCTCGGGGTCCATGCCCTGCAGCAGCGAGGCCATCTTGGGCTTCTCGCCGTCGAGCTCCTCGGGGTCGCCGTGCTGGACGTAGGGGCCGAAGCGGCCGACTTTGACGTAGACCTTGAGGCCCGTCTCGGGGTGGGAGCCGAGGGCCTTGGGGCCAGCGGCGGACTTGGCGAGCAGGTCCTGGACGAACTCGTTGGTCAGTTCGTCGGGTGCGGTCTCGTCGGGCAGCGACGCGGTCACGCCGTCCGCCGACAGGAACGGCCCGTAGCGTCCGACGCGGACCTCGATCGGCTTGCCCTCGAACGGAGCGAGGTCGAAGTCCTGGATCGTGCACACGTCGCGCGGGTCGATCTTGGTCTCGACGTCGGTCAGCTGGCCGCGCAGGCCGGGGTGGCCGTTGCCGTTGTAGAAGTGCTGCAGGTAGTCGAGGCCGGTCTTCTGGCCGTTGCTGATCGCGTCGAGGTCGGACTCCATCTGCGCGGTGAACGCGTAGTCGACGAGCGACGTCAGATACTGGTCGAGGAGCCGGACGACCGCGAACGCGGTGAACGTCGGCACCATCGCCGCGCCCTTCTTGAAGCAGTATTCGCGCGTCAGGATCGTGTCGATGATCGACGCGTAGGTGCTCGGGCGGCCGATGCCCTTCTCTTCGAGCGAGCGGATCAGCGTGGCTTCGGTCAGGCGCGCCGGCGGCTTGGTCGTGTGGCCGTCGGGGTCGAGGGCGTCGACTTGGATCGACTGACCTTCCTTGACGTCGGGCAGGAGCCGGTCGGTGTCGGCGCTGTCGTCGTTGCGCTCGGCGTAGGCGAGGCGGAAGCCGGGATACTGGATCGTCTGGCCGGAGACCGTGAAGCGCGCGTCGTCGATGGCGAGCGTCAGCGTCGTCCGCTGGCCGAGCGCGTCCTTCATCTGGCACGCGACGGTGCGCTTCCAGATCAGCTCGTAGACTCGGCGCTCGTCCTCGCCCATGTCGGCGCCGAGCGCGCGTGGGTGCGTGAAGTGGGAGCCGGCGGGGCGGATCGCCTCGTGGGCCTCCTGCGCGTTCTTGACCTTGTTGGCGTAGAAGCGCGGCTTCTCGGGGACGTGCTTGTCGCCGTACTCGCTGGCGATCAGGCGGCGTGCGGCGCCGATGGCCTCGCCCGACAGCGTCGTCGAGTCGGTCCGCATGTAGGTGATGTAGCCGTTCTCGTAGAGCCGCTGCGCGGCGCGCATCGTCCGCTTGGCCGTGAACTTCAGCTGGTTGCCGGCGGCCTGCTGGAGCGTCGACGTCGTGAACGGCGCCTTGGGGCGCTCGGTGAACGGCTTCTGCTCGAGGCTCTCGACGACAGCGGGCTGGCCTCCGAGGCGGGCGGCGAGGGCGCGCGCGGCGTCCTCGGTCAGGTGGAGCGGCGGGTTGGAACCGCCCTTCAGCGTGCCGGTGTCCGGATCGAAGTCCTTGCCGCTGGCGATCCTCTGGCCGTTGACGGACGCGAGCGTCGCGTCGAACGGGTCGAGGCCCTGCGGCGCGAACCTGCCGATCAGGTCCCAGTAGTCGGCGGCCTTGAACCGGATGCGCTCCCGCTCGCGCTCGACGACGAGACGGACGGCGACGCTCTGCACGCGGCCGGCGGAGAGGCGCGGCTTGATCTTCTTCCAGAGGAGCGGCGAGACCTCGTAGCCGTAGAGCCGGTCGACGATGCGCCGCGTCTCCTGGGCCTCGACCAGCGCCATGTCGATCTCGCGCGGGTTGGCGAGGGCGTGGTGGATCGCGTCCTTCGTGATCTCGTGGAAGACGAGCCGCTTGACCTCGGTCTTGGGGCTCAGTTCCTCCAGCAGGTGCCAGGAGATCGACTCGCCTTCGCGGTCTTCATCGGTCGCGAGGTAGAGGACGGAGGCTTCCTTGACCAGCTTCTTGAGCCGGCGGAGGTGCTCCCGCTTGTCCTTCGGCACGACGTAGACCGGCTTGAAGCCGTCCTCGACGTTGATGCCGAGGCGTCCCCAGGACTCCTTCTTGATGGCGGCGGGGACTTCGGTGGCGTTGGCCGGGAGGTCGCGCACGTGGCCGACGCTGGCCTCGATCACGTAGTCCTTGCCGAGGAACTTGGAGATCGTCCGGGCCTTCGCAGGCGACTCGACGATCACAAGCGGCTTTCCGTCCTGGGTTTTCGATGCCATGGGGTCGCGTCGGGCGCGTCTTGTTAGGGACAGCGCGTCGAGACTGTCAACCCTGGGAGGGTGGGGAAGGGGGTGGGGCTCGGTGGTGTGTGGGGTGGGGTCGGTGGCGTGGGCGTGGTGGTCGGGTGACGGGGGCGTGGCGGTGGCGGGTGGTCGGGTGGAGGGTGTAAGGGGCTTTGCGGAAGTGGTTTGCGGCGGTTGAG
>JAQCBR010000071.1 GCA_027621295.1 Planctomycetota bacterium | reverse complement strand
CCTGAACCTGACCCAGGACCACCTCGACTACCACGGCACGATGGGCAGCTACGCGGCCGCCAAGGCGCGTCTGTTCCGGCAGCTCCCGCCGGGTGGCACCGCGGTGCTGAACGCCGACGCCGATCCGGGAGCGGTGGCCGCGATGTACGACGCGCTGCCGATGGGCACGCGCGTGATCTCGTTCGGCCGCTCGCAGGGCGCGACGATCCGCGCACAGAGCATCCGCTGCAGCATCGACGGGACCCGCTTCGGGCTGGTGATGCCGAACGGCGTCCTCGACGTCCACATGCCGCAGCCCGGTGAGCACAACGTCGAGAACGCGCTCGCGGCGGCCGCCACGTGCCACGCGCTCGGCGTGTCCGACCTGTCGATCGCCCACGCGCTCGAGACCATGCCGGCCGTCCGCGGCCGCATGGAGCTCGCCGCGGCGCGCGGCGGAGTCCGGGTGTTCGTCGACTACGCGCACACGCCGGACGCGCTGGAGAAGGCCTGCATCGCGCTGCGTGGTCTGACCCATGGACCTGTGACCGTGGTCTTCGGCTGCGGGGGTGACCGGGATCGGACCAAGCGTCCGCAGATGGCGGTCGCCGCGGCGCGCTATGCCGACCGGCTGATCCTGACGAGCGACAACCCTCGCAGCGAGAGCCCCGAGCAGATCCTCGACGACGTCGAAGCGGGCATCCTGCGTCCGCCGGCGGGCGTCGAGCTGCGGGCACGCGAGTACGCCCGCCTCGTCGATCGTGCCGAGGCGATCGAGCGGGCCGTCAGGCTGGCTCGTCCCGACGAGACGATCCTCGTCGCCGGCAAGGGTCACGAGGCCTACCAGGACTTCGGTGACACGGTGGTCCCGTTCGACGACCGCGAGCACGCCCGCCGCGCGATGGATCGCTTCGGCCCGGCGGGTCAGGAGTCACGCTGATGGTGACCATGAACCGAGCAACCAGTTCGTGGCTGTCGCCGGCGGCGATCGCCAAGGCAACCGGAGGCCGTGTGGTCCGCACCGGGCGGCCCGCGCTCCGGGTCGTCACCGACAGCCGTCAGGTCGGTCCGGACACGCTCTTCGTGGCGCTGCGCGGTGACCGGTTCGACGGTCATGACTTCGTGCCGGGCGTGCTCCGTGCGGGGGCTGCCGGCGTGCTCGTCGAGCGACCGCTCGAGGGGCGCGTGCTGGGCGGGGAGGGCTTCGTCGTCCGCGTCCCGGACTGCGGCCGGGCGCTGATCGACCTCGGTAGGAGTCACCGCGAGCGCTGTTCGGCGCGCGTGGTCGGCATCACCGGGTCGTGCGGCAAGACGAGCACGAAGGACATGCTCGGCTTCGCGCTGTCCGGTCTCGTGCCGACCGTCTTCTCGCCGAAGTCCTTCAACAACCAGATCGGTGTCCCGCTGTCGCTCCTCGCGATCCGCCCGGAGACGGAGGTCGCGGTCGTAGAGATCGGCACGAACGCGCCGGGCGAGATCGCGGCGCTCACCGCAGTGGCCCAGCCGGACATCGGCATCCTGACCTGCGTCCGGGAGGCGCACCTCGCGGGCCTCGGTTCGCTGCAGGGGATCGCCGTCGAGAAGGCGTCTCTGCTCCGCGGGCTGCGCCCCGGCGGGGTCGCGATCGTCAACGGCGACGACCCGGCCTGCGAAGCCATCGCATCCAGCCTCGAAGGCGAGGTGCGGCGCTTCCGCATCGAGCGTGAGGCAGACTGGTTCGCCACCGACCTGCGCTTCCACGGCCTGGGCACGACCTTCCGCCTCCACGGTCCCCGGGTCGGCGGCGAGTGGTCGGTGACCCTGCCGCGGCTCGGCACGCACAACGTGCTCAATGCCATGGCCTCGGTCGCCGCGGCCGCCGAGCTCGGCGTCGACATCCACGAGGTGGTGGCCGCGCTCGCGGGGCTCCCGGCCAGTGAGCGCCGGCTCGAGCCCAAGTTGGTGGGCGGGGTGCAGATCTTCGACGACACCTACAACATGAACCCCGCGTCGGCGCGGGCGGCGCTGCACGCGCTGTCAAGCATCGACACGCGCGGTCGCAAGACGGTCGTCTTCGGCGAGATGAAGGAGCTCGGAGCCCGGTCGGGAGAGCTACACCGCGAGCTCGGAGCGGAGGTCGCCGCCCAGGGCGTCGACCGGCTCATCGTCGTCGGCGTGGGCGCGCGACAGATCGCAGACGGAGCGCTCGAACGCGGAATGCCAGCGGGCGCAGTGCGCCACATCGAGACCTCTGCGGACGCTCTCGATGTGCTGCTCGCCGAGCTCGAGCCTGGTGACCTGGTGCTGTGCAAGGCTTCTCGAGGGGTGGCACTGGACCGCCTCGTGGATGGACTCGTGCGAGCGCTGGGGGGCGACCGCGACTTCGGCGGTTCGATCTGACGATTGCTCTACGAGCTCTTCTTCTCCGCTGAAGGCCCGCGCTTCGACCTCCCCGGGGTCGGGTTGCTCCGCTACATCTCGTTCCGCGCGGTGGCTGCGGCGGTGTTGGCGTTCGCGCTGGCGCTGTTCTTCGGGGGGCGCACGATCCGTTGGCTGCGTCGCGCGTCGATCGGGGAGGACACCGGCAAGACGGACTCGGCACAGCTCGCCGAGCTCCACAAGGGCAAGGTCGGCACGCCGACGATGGGCGGCCTGTTCCTGATCGGGGCGACGCTCGTCTCAGCCTCACTGCTCTGCCGCTTCGACGGGTTCAACCGGTTCACGCTGCCGGG
This sequence comes from Planctomycetota bacterium, assembly GCA_027621295.1. GTDB lineage: Bacteria > Planctomycetota > UBA1135 > UBA1135 > UBA2386 > JAQCBR01. The sequence goes on along the minus strand of JAQCBR010000071.1, from coordinate 20,002 downwards.
GATCGTCCTCGTCGCCTTCTACGCGGGCGTCGGTCTCACCGACGACTGGATCAAGCTGCGGGTGAAGGGCCGCAACGGTCTGTCCAAGCGGCAGAAGCAGGGGCTCCTCACCGCCGCTGCGGTCGGCGTCGCGCTCTGGGTGCTGGCCGAGGGGCTCGGCGGTGCGTCCGGCCCGCAGTTCTACGTGCCGTTCCTGACCGAGCCGCTCTTCGCGATGGGGGCTCTCGGTTTCGCGGTGCTCGCGGTCTGCGTGCTGACCGGGACCGCGAACGCGGTGAACCTGACCGACGGCCTGGACGGCCTCGCGATCGGCTGCACCATCACGTCGACCATCGCGTTCGCCGCGATCTGCTACTTCGTCGGTCGCTCGGACTTCTCCGAGTACCTGATGGTCGAGCACGTGCCGGGAAGCGGTGAGCTGACCGTGTTGCTCGGCGCGCTGCTCGGGGCATCGTTCGGGTTCCTCTGGTTCAACGCGCCGCCCGCACAGGTGTTCATGGGGGACGTGGGCAGCCTCGCGCTCGGCGGAGCCCTCGGCTATGCGGCCCTGGTGAGCCGCACGGAGGTGATCCTCCTCGTCGTCGGCGGAGTCTTCGTGACCGAGGCGCTGTCGGTGATCGTGCAGGTGATGTCGTTCCGGACGCGGGGCGTCCGGGTCTTCCGCTGCGCGCCGATCCATCACCACTTCCAGTTCGGGGGCATCCCCGAGACCCGCATCGTCGTTCGAGCCTGGTTGATCAGCGCGCTGCTCGCGCTGACGAGCCTCCTCCTGTTCAAGATCCGGTGACCATGAGCCACGCCCTCGCCGCTCCAGACCCAGGCTCCCGCACCCGCGTGCGCGAGTTGGATTGGCTGATGCTCGCCGTGACCGTGCTCTGCTGTCTCGGCCTCGTGATGGCGGTGTCGGTCCAGTCCGTCCAGGACGGCGGGGACCCGCTCCAGGCAATGAAGTCGCAGGGCGCCAAGCTGGTCGCCGGCGTCGTGTTCTTCGTGATCTGCGCTGCGGTCCGGATGGAGTGGCTCGAGCGGGCTGCGCCCTGGCTGTTCGGTGTCGCGACGGCGATGGTGTTCGCGGCGGCGCTCTTCGGCCCCGAATGGAACGGCGCGCGTCGCTGGATCCCCATTGCCGGGCGGTCGTTCCAGCCGGTGGACTTCGCCCGTCTCGCGCTGATCATCGTGACGGCGCTGCGGATCGCCCAGGCTGGAGAGCGGCTCGGCGAGCTGCGCGGCGGACTGGTTCGGGTCCTGCTGCCGGCACTCTTGCTGTCGGCCGGGCTCTTCATGCAGCCGGACAACGGCAATGCGCTGCTGTCGATCGTCGTCTGCACGCTGATGGCCTTCGCCGGCGGCGTAGCGCTCAAGTGGCTCGTCTCGGCGGCGTGCATCGCCGTGCCCGCCGTCGTCGTGATCATCACGCAGCACGACTACGTGCGGATGCGCATCGAGCGTTTCATGAACGAAGACCCGCCCTACCAGGTCCGTCAGTCGCTGATCGCGATCGAGAACGGCGGTGTGTTCGGGCAGGGCGTCGGCGACGGGTGGCGCAAGCTCGGCTACGTGCCCGAGCCTCACAACGACTTCGTCTTCGCCATCGTTGGCGAGGAGCTCGGTTTCGTGGGTGCCGCCTCGGTGGTGCTTCTGTATCTTCTTCTCGGGTTCGTCGGCTGGCGGTTGGTCGCACGGATCCAGGACCCGTTCCGACGCCACGTGGTGTTCGGCTGCTCGATTGCGCTCTGCATCCAGGCAGCCGCGAACCTCATGGTGACGACGGGGCTCGCACCGGCGAAGGGCATCGACCTGCCGTTCGTCAGCGCGGGTGGAACCAATCTCGTGGCCTCGCTCGGGGCCGTGGGGCTGATCGGCAATGCAGCGCGGTCAGGCCTCACAGACGATTCTTGAAGGGAGGGTGTGATCCAATGGGCCAGCTCGAACGCTACGGGCTCTACGTTCTCGTCGTCGTGATCTTCCTGATCCTCGGTGTCGCCATCATGGGCGACGATCCGGGGCGTCCACCGCTCGCCGGGAACCAGCAGGTATCTGCGGCCGGCAGCCGGACGCCGACAGCGCAGCTCGACGTGTCCGGCTTCTCGGTGCCGTCCGCGCGCGAGAACCTCGACACGCTGTTCGGATTCGGCGAAGGCGAGGACGCGGCGTTCGTGCCGCCGGAGCAGCCGGTGCAGCCCGAGCCGCGCGAGATCGACCCGCGGCTCGACGATTCGCGGATCAGGGATGTCTTCGTCGCCGACGTCGAGCCTGCACCGGCACCGATCCCCGTGCCTGCGCCGGCTCCTGCCGCGAGGAGCCAGAAGACCTACCGCGTGCAGAAGGGCGACAGCCTCGCACGCATCGCGGCTGAGCAGCTCGGCAGCGAGGCCAAGGTCAAGGCGATCCTGGCCGCCAACCCGGACCTCAAGGACCCCAACCGGATCTCGATCGGCCAAGAGCTCGTGATCCCGACGCTCGCCGAAGGCGGCGCCTCCGCCGATCTCGGCAGCCTCGCCGAGGCGAGCGCCCGTCGCGCGGCGCCGCGCGAGGATGGGCTCGTGGCCGTGGACGCGCCGGGCGCGCGCTACCACGTCGTGCAGAAGAACGAGGTGCTGGGCACCATCGCCAAGCAGTACTTCGGGACGACGGCCGCGTGGCGGACGATCGCCGACGCGAACCCGCAGATCGACCCGAACCGGATGCAGATCGGCGCTCGGCTCGTGATTCCCGCAACCCGCTGATCCCGAACGCTCGGCGTCCCCGATGGTCAAGCGAGTCTGCCTCGTCAGCAGCGGCACCGGCGGCCACCTCTGGCCTGCGCTGGTGCTCGCGGAGGCCCTGCGCGAGCGGGGTCACGAGACCGTCCTCCTGACGGAAGGTCGGCGCGTCGAGCAGGAGTTCCTGTCTCGCGTCGGGTGTCGCGCCGAGACGCTCGACCTGCGCGGTTCGGGCGTCGGTCAGGTCCTCCGGATGGCTCGCGGGACGGTGGACGCGCGGCGCGTGCTGCGCGACGCCGATGCCGACGCGGTGGTCTGCACCGGTGGTCGGACTTCGGTCGCCGCAGGCCTCGCCGGCCGCTCGCTCGGGCTGCCGCTCGCTCTCCTCGAGCAGAACGCGATCGCGGGCAAGGCGAACCGCCTGCTCGCGCACCTCGCCGACCGCGTCTACCTGGGCCTTCCTCCGGTTCGTGGGGTTCGACACGGCGTGTTGACCGGGACCCCGCTCCGACGTGAGTTCCGGACCGCGCAGCGCGCCGAGGCTCGGCAGCGCCTCGGGCTGCGTGCCGACCAGCCCGTCGTCTTCGTCACCGGCGGGAGCCAGGGCGCGGGCGTGCTGAACGAACGGGTTCCGCGGGCGCTCGCTGCGACCGGGCAGCCCGTCCAGGTGCTCCACCTCACGGGGCCGGACAACGACGAGGACGTCCGCCGACGCTACGCGGAGCTGGTCACAGCCTCGCCGATCCGCGCGGTCGTGCGTTCGCTGGCCCTCGATATGGCGGATCTCTACGCCGCCGCCGACCTCGTCGTCTGCCGCGGTGGGGGCTGCACGGTGGCTGAGCTGATCGCGACCGGCCGGGCATCGGTGATCGTGCCCTACCCGCACCACAAGGATCGCCAGCAGCTCCACAACGCCAAGGTCCTGGAGCGGGCCGGTGCGTCGCAGATCGTCGAGCAGGCCGAGTTCGACGAGGAGAACGTCGCCGCGCTGTTCCGCGAGCTGCTCGGTTCTCCCGGTCGCCTCGAACGGATGGGGAGCGCGGCCGCTGCGCTCCAGGCCGAGGAGGCCAGCGACCGGATCGCGTCCGATCTCGAAGACCGCGTGCTCGGTCGCGGACGGGCATCCCGACCCAGTTCCAGGGAGGAGACCGTTGCGACTGGTCGATGAACGCATGCACCTGATCGGAGTCGGCGGAGCCGGGATGTCCGGCCTCGCCCGACTCCTTCGCGGTGCGCGCAGCGTGGTGACGGGCAGCGATCGCAGCGAGAACGTCGTGTTCTCGACGCTCCGTGACGAGGGGATCCGCGTGTGGAGCGGAAGCCGACCCGACCTGGTCGAGGGAACGAGCGGCTACGTCGTCCGGTCCGCAGCCGTCCCCGCCGACGACCCGGAGCACGTCGAGTGTCTGCGTCGTGGGTTCACTTCGCTGCTCTACGCCGAAGCGGTCGGACGGATCTCCGAAGGCAAACGCACGCTGGCGATCGCCGGCACCCACGGCAAGACGACGACGACCGGCCTCACGGTCGCGGCGGCCCGCGGCGCGGGTATCGATCCGTCACACCTCATCGGCGGCGAGATCCCCGAGCTCGGTGGCAACGGCCACGGCGGCGTGGACGACGTGTTCGTCGTCGAGGCCTGCGAGTTCAACCGCTCGTTCCACTGCCTCCGGCCGTTCGCTGCGGCGATCCTGAACCTCGATCACGATCACTTCGACTGCTACCCGTCGTCCAAGGACCTGCACGAGGCCTTCGCCGGCTACGTCGCGAACGTGAATCCCGAGGGCACGGTCCTGATCGAGGAGTCGATCCCTTCCGGCGTGCTCGACGGCCTGCCGTCGACGGTGCGTGTCCAGCGGGTCGGTTCGGGTCTGTTCGCGCACATCCGTGCGGTCGACGTCTGCCCGGATCTGGGGCGATTCTCGTTCGTGCCAGTGGTCGGAGGGCTCAAGCTCCCGCGCGTCCAGCTCCAGCAGCCGGGTCGGTTCCAGGTGCAGAACGCGCTGTTCGCGCTCGGCCTGGTCAACGCGGCCGGCGGCGACATGGGAGGCGCGTGCCGCGGGATCAGTGAGTTCGGCGGCGTGCGGCGTCGCTTCGAGGTGCACACCGGCCAGCAGGGTGGCTACCTCGTCAACGACTACGCTCACCACCCCGAGGAGATCCGAGCGGTGATCCGGGCCGCGCGCGGTCGCTTCCCGGATCGGACGCTGTTCGTGGTGTTCCAGCCGCACCAACACAGCCGGACGCTGCACCTCCTCGATGAGTTCGCCGATGCGCTCGCGGAGGCGGACCACTGTCTGATCGCGGCGATCTACGGCGCGCGTGAGAGCCGGGAGGTCCGGAACTCGGTCAGCGCGTCCGATCTCGCGGAGCGCATCCGCGCGCGCGGGACGCGCAGCGAGGTCGGCGGGGCGCCGGAGGAGATCCCCGAGCAGGTCGCCGCATTCCGCCACCCGCAGGACCTCGTGCTCCTGCTCGGCGCCGGCGACATCGACGTGGTCGTCGAAGACCTCGTCGCAGCGATGTAGCAGACTCCCGAAGACCGACGCCCCTCGAGCACCGGACTCCACCCATGGCCAGCCTCGTCCCCAGCGCCCTGCAGGAAGTGCGCGGTATCGTCCGTGCCGACGCGCCGCTCCGTCTGCTGACGCACGTCCGTCTGGGCGGCGCCGCGGAGTGGCTGGTCGAACCGATCGACGAACTCGACGTCGCGGCGGCGGTGCGCGCGTGCCTCGATGCGGAGGTGCCGCTCCGCGTCCTCGGCGGCGGGAGCAACCTCCTGGTCGGCGATGCCGGCGTGCCCGGCGTGGTCCTGAAGCTGGATCGCCTGCGGTCGATCGCGCGTGACGGCGTGCGGTTGACGGTGGGGGCCGGCGTGACGGTGCCGAGTCTGCTCCGGACCGCGCGCGAGCAGGGGCTCGCCGGTCTCGAGGTCCTGACCGGCGTGCCCGCACAGCTCGGCGGTGCGGTGGCGATGAACGCCGGGACCAGGGAGGGAGAGACGTTCGATCGCCTGGTGTCGCTGACCGTGATCGAGCCGAGCGGCGAGATCCGGGTGCTCGGGCGCGGCGACCTCGAGCCGCGCTACCGCGACGGCGGGCTCGGCGCCCGGATCTGCGTCCACGCGACCTTCGAGCTGGAGGAAGACGATCCGAAGGCGATCTTCGGGCGCTTCGAGGAGTACCTGCGCTACCGCAACGACACGCAGCCTGTCACCGAGCGCAGTGTGGGCTGCGTGTTCCAGAACCCCACGGGGGACTCGGCCGGGCGCCTGATCGAACGGTCGGGCTGCAAGGGATGGCGTCGGGGAGGCGTGTCCGTCAGCCACAAGCACGCGAACTACTTCGTCCACGACGGTGACGGGACGACCGCGGACTTCGTCGCGCTGGTCCACGCCGTGCGGGAGAGGGTGCGCGAAGAGTCTGGCGTCGAGCTGGAGCTCGAGGTCAAGCGCTGGGAAGTGCCCGAGCTCGACTGAGACTGCGGGTCCGCCGGGCGAGCGTCCCCGGCCCGAGGTCCTGTCAGCGCCGCTCGAGGCGACGTCTCGCGTTCTTCTGCAGATCGCGACGGATCAGTCCGCCGAGTTCCTTGCGGACCTCGTCGACGTCCGCGCGGAGCGGCACCACGACGTGGAGGACGGGGTCGTAGACCTCGGCGCGTGGGACTGCAGCCTCGACCACCACGGGCTCGCGGCGGGTCGAAGCCTCGGCCAGCTCGGCGCGGCTCGCGCGGAGCTGCGCCGTCCGCTCACGTTCGGCAGCGACGAGCTGGCGGCGTGCGCGGTTCGCGGCGGCGAGTTCCTCGGCCTTGGCGGCCTCACGCTCCTCGATGTCCGCGACGGTCAGGTCGGTCTTCTCGATCCGGTGCACGCTGGCGCGGGGCAGGCGCATCACGCCACCTTCGACGCGGATCACCAGCAGGTCGCCCTCTTCTTCCTGCAGCACGCCTTCGATCACGTCGGCGCTCCCCTCGGTCATCTTCTCGGCTCGTTCGGCAGACGTGAGGTGGAAGCGGTCGGCGCGCGCGGTGCCTGCCAGCGACAGCAGGCCGAGGCTCGTGATCAGGAGGAGGCTGTGCGACTTCATGGTGTTGCTCTCTGGGGGGTGGACCCCAGTGTATGTGTGATCGCGCAGGCCGTGCAGGGGGGCTCGACCCTGCGGTGCGTGCGGCGGCGAGCTCCAACCCGGATGGCCGGTGTCAGCGGCGCTTCCGCGGCGCCAGCTCCGCCATCGCGCGCGCAGCGGGCCAGGTTCGGTCACCGCGCCGTCAGTGCGCATCCAGCCACGTGGCGCCGGTGCCGAGGGTGACCTCGAGCGGGACCGACAGCTCCGCGGCCTCCTGCATGCAGGTGCGCACCAGAATCTCGACCTCGCGGAGTTCGTCCTCGGCGACGTCGAGCACGAGTTCGTCGTGGACCTGCAGGAGCAGGCGCGACGCGAAGCGACGCGCGTCGAGCTCTGCGTGCAGGCGGATCATCGCGCGCTTGATGATGTCCGCAGCCGTGCCCTGGATCGGTGTGTTCACCGCCATGTTCTCGGCGGCGATCCGCAGGTTCACGTTGTCGGCGTCGATGTCCGGCAGAGGGCGGCGTCGACCGAAGATCGTGTGCACCTCGCGCGCCCCGCGAGCGGCCTCGAGCGTCGCGTCGAGCCACGTCTTCACGCCCGGGAACGCGTGGAAGTAGGCGTCGATGAACTTCTTCGCCTCGGCGGGGGTCATGCCGGTTTCGCGGGCGAGGCGGGAAGGTCCCATCCCGTAGACGAGACCGTAGTTGATGACCTTCGCCTGGCTCCGCATGTCGGGAGTCACCATCCCGGGGAGGAGGCCATGGACCTTGGCCGCGGTGCGGGTGTGCACGTCCTCGCCGCGGCGGAACGCGTCGATCAGGCCTTGGTCCTCCGCGACGTGCGCGAGGATCCGCAGCTCGATCTGGCTGTAGTCGGCCGACATCAGCACGAAGCCCGGCCCGCGGGACACGAACGCGCGTCGCACTTCGCGACCCCACTCGGAGCGGATCGGGATGTTCTGCAGGTTCGGGTTGTCCGAGGACAGGCGGCCGGTCGCGGCGACGGCCTGGTTGAACGACGTGTGCACCCTGCCCGTGGCGGGGTCGACCATCTGGGGCAGGCTCTCGACGTACGTGCCGCGGAGCTTGGTCAGCTGGCGCCAGTCGAGGATCAGGCGCGGCACCTCGTGGTGCGCGGCGAGCGTCTCGAGCACCTGGGCGTCGGTCTTCCACTGCCCGGTCTTGGTCTTCTTCGGCCGGAAGCCTGCGGCGCGATGGACCTCGAGCTGGTCGAAGAGCACCGCGCCGACCTGTGCCGGTGAGTTGAGGTTGAACTCTGCGTTCGCCCGCTCGTGCACTCGCCCTGCGAGGAGATCGATCTCCTGCGTCAGGCGCTTCTCGAGCTTCGTGAGGTGGGCGAGGTCCAGGCGGATCCCCTCCGCCTCCATCGCGAGCAGCACGGGCACGAGCGGCATCTCGATCTCGTCGAACAGCGCACGGAGTCCCGCTTCGGCGAGCTCCGGTTCCATCCGCTCACGCAGGCGCCACGTGAAGTCGGCGTCCTCGGCTGCGTATCGGCCCGCCTTGTCGACCTCGACCTGGTCGAACGTGATCTGCTTCTTGCCGGTGCCCAGCAGCTCGGACGTCGGGATCTTCTGGTAGTCGAAGTAGCGCAGCGACAGCGCGTCGAGGTTGTGCGCACCGATCCCGGGCGACAGCACGTAGGACGCGAGCATCGTGTCGAACTCGAGGCCGCGGACCTCGATCCCTGCGCCGCGGAACACGTGCAGGTCGTACTTCGCGTTCTGCAGGGTCTTCCGCAGCTCCGGGTCCTCGAGCAGCGGGCGCAGCTTCTCGACCAGCGCGTCGTGACCGCCCGGAAGGATCGGCGGGTCAAGGTTGAACGGCACGTAGAACGCCTCGCCCGGCCGGTCGGCGAAGGACACGCCGACGATCTTCGCGTGGCGTGCGTCGAGGCTCGTCGTCTCGGTATCCACGGCGAAGGTCCCCGCCTTCCGGAGACGGTCGAGCAGCTCGTCGAGCTCGGCTTCCGTGCGAACGATCCGGTAGTCCTGGGGGACATCCGGCTCGGTGCGCGGGCGAGGCAGCGTCTTCGCGAGCGTCTCGAACTCCAGGCGCTGGAAGAGCGCGAGCAGCGCGTCGAAGTCGGGGGCGGGCGCGCCGACCTCGTCGAGCGACACGTTGAGCGGGACGTCCGTGTGGATCGTGACCAGCTGCCGGGACAGCATCGCGAGGTCCTGGTGCTCGCGGAGCGCCTTCTGCAGCGACGGCGGCTTCACTTCGTCGATGCGTTCGAGCGCCGCGTCGAGGGTCTCGAACTGCGCGAGGAGCTTCGACGCCTTGACTTGCCCGACCTGCGGCACGCCCGGCACGTTGTCGGAGCTGTCGCCCATCAGCGCCAGCAGGTCGATCATCTGCTCGGGCTTCACGCCGAACTTCTCGACGACCGAGGACGAGTCGAGGATCTCGGGCGCGCGCGTGCTGCCGCGAAGGTTCCACAGCTTCACCTGGTCGTCGACCAGCTGCATGAAGTCCTTGTCGCCGGTCACGATGAAGACGTCCATGCCGGCCTCGCGCCCGCGGACCGCCAGCGTGCCGATCACGTCGTCGGCTTCATGTCCGGGGCTCTCGACGATCTTGATGCCGTGGGCCTCTACGACGTCACGGATGTCGTCGAACTGCGCAAGCATCTCCTCGGGCGCCTTCTCGCGCGTCGACTTGTACTCGGGGTACAGCTTCGTGCGCTCGAGGTCGTCACGCGAACCGTCGAAGGCGACCGCGATGTGGTCGGGCTTCTCGCGTTCGAGCAGCGAGCGGAGCGTGATCGTGAACCCGAACGTGGCCGCCGTCGGGTGCCCGTCGCGCGTCGTCAGGCCACCCCGGGACGTCGTCGCGAAGGCGAAGTACGAGCGGTAGGCGAGCGCCGTTCCGTCGATCAGGTAGAGACGTGGGCGTGCAGTCATCGATTCGGAGTCAGGAGGGGCTGTCCGCGGTCGCGCCTTCGCGCGAAGCCGACGTGCGCTCGAGGATCAGGACCAGCGCGCCAGCTACGACGAGGACGGCGAACGTGAACCACGTCTCGGCAGCCGCGAGTTCGGGCAGTCGGTTCTCGAACTGCTTGAGCTTGAACTCGGTGATCGTCGGGTCGAGGTCGGTCTTGAACGGCCAGATCTTGCGCAGCGAGCCGACCATGAATCCGGTGAGCACGGCCATCGTCATCGACCTGTGTCGGGCCAGCAGCGCGTGCAGGACCTTGCTGAACGCGAGCAGCCCCGTCGCCGCGCCAGCGGCGAACGCAGCGAGCGTCGTGATCGCATCTGTGCCCAGCTCACCCGAAGCGACGTTGCGGACGATCCCCGTGATCTCGTGGTAGGCACCGAGGATCAGCAGGATGAACGCGCCGCTGATGCCGGGGAGGATCATCGCGCAGATCGCGACGGCTCCGCAGAAGAACACCCACAGCGACGATTCGGGCGGGTTCTGCAGGAGCGGCAGGCCGACGAGCCAGTAGGCGAAGACCGCGCCACCGAGCGCGCCGGCCGTGCGCGCCGCGTCGAACCGGCCGACCATCCGCGCAACGATCCAGCAGGACGCGACGATCATTCCGAAGAACGCTGCGAACGTCGGCTGCATCTCGTGCTCGAGCAGGTGATGCATCGTGCTCATCAGCCCGCCCAGGCCTGCGCCGATGCCGAGCAGCAGGAAGAACAGGAAGCGGAAGTCGACGTGGACCGCAGCCTCGCGGATCTCGCCGCCGGTCAGCAGTCCGAGCAGCCGCATGTCGAAGCGGCTGATGGCCGCGACGAGGCGGGGGTAGATGCCGAGGATCAGGGCGACGGTGCCGCCGGAGACGCCTGGGATGGCGTCGGCGCCGCCCATCAGGAAGCCGCGGGCGATCTGGAGAAGGTCTTGCCGGACGATCACTTGGTTCTCGCGTGGGGCGGAGCGGGGGTTCGGTTCGGGCTCGGAGCTATTGGAGGACGGCACTCGCGTCCTGCGTCGGGTCCGGACAGTGGACCTGCCAGGTCACGAGCTCGACGGGGCCTTCCTCGCTGCGCGCGGCGACGCGCGGGCTGTGGACGAGGTCGACCGGTGTGCGAAGGCCGTTCAGGCGCTCGAAGTGCCGCGCGCCGCCGCGCATCCGCAGCGGCAGGACCTGGCCGTCCTGGACCGCGCGCAGCCTGAGGTCGCCGTTGCGCGGGTCGATCGACGGCAGTCCGACCAGGCGGACGTCGCGGGTCAGGAACGTCGGTCGACGGTTGCCTGCGCCGAACGGGCCGAGCTGTTCGAGCACGCGGATCTCGCGAGGGTCGAGCTCGTCGAACCGCGCGCACCCGTCGACCTCGATCGGTTCGGGCGGGCCCATCACCTGGTCGGCGACCGCGTTGATCGCCGTTCGGAATTCGTCGAGGCGGTCTCGCTCGATCTCGAGCCCGGCGGCCGCGGCGTGCCCGCCGTAGCTGCGGAGCAGCGGGGCGCATGCGTGCATCGCCTGGCGGAGGTGGATCCCCGACTGGGAACGGCCCGACCCGCGCCCGATCGGTCCGTCGAACGAGATCAGGATCGCCGGCTTGCCGAGCGTCTCCGAGATCCGCGCGGCGACGATGCCGAGCACGCCTGGGTGCCAGTCGTCGCCGCCGAGCACGAGGATGCGATCGTCGACGCGTCCCTCCGCCTCCTCGCGGACCCGTTCGAGCAGCTCGCGCTCGACCTGGCGCCGGGCCTCGTTGTGGCGCTCCAGCACGCGCGCGGCCTGCTGGGCCTCCTGGTAGCCGGGTGCTGTCAGCAGCGTGACGGCTTCGAGCGCATGGCCCATGCGGCCCGCGGCGTTGATCAAGGGTGCGATCCGGAACGCGATGTCCTCGGCGTCCGGGCTCCGCCCGCGGACACCCGCACAGTCGAGCAGCGCTCGGATACCGGGATTCGGGCTGGCGCGGAGGGCGCGCAGACCGTGCAGGACCATCGCGCGGTTCTCACCCCGGAGCGGTGCGACGTCGGCCACGGTGCCGAGCGCCACGTAGGCGATCGCGTCGAGCAGGAACGCGCGGAACTCCTCGCCGACCCGCTTGCCGGGCGAGAAGGACTGCGCGACGGCGGTCGCCAGCCGGAATGCGACGCCGCAGCCGGCGAGGTCGCGATCGGGGTAGCCGGCATCCGGGAGCCGCGGATTCAGCACCGCGAACGCGTCGGCCACGTTGTCCTGCGTGCCGTGGTGGTCGGTGACGATCACGTCGCAGCCGAGCGCCTGGATGCGCTCGATCACGGCCCCGGCATTGGTGCCGTTGTCGACCGAGATGCAGAGTTGGAAGCCACCCTCCTCGACGGCCCGGATCGAGGCCTCGGTGAACGAGTAGCCGTCTCGGCGATGGGGGATGAACGGCTTCGCGTCCACTGCCATCAGCGAGAAGAAGTTCAGCAACAGGACCGTCCCGGTGATCCCGTCCACGTCGTAGTCGCCGTGCACCAGAATCCGCTGGCCGTCGCGGATGGCGGCGCGGATCCGCTCGACGGCCCTGTCCATCTGCGTGAACGCGAACGGGTCGGTGAGGCTCCGCAGGTCCGGTCGGAGGTGGGCACGAGCCCGATCCGGGTCGTCGTGGCCGCGAGCCAGGAGCACCCTCGCCACCAGGTCCGAAACGCCGATCGTCCGGGCCAGCGCGCGCTCCCTGGGATCCGGTTCGGGGATTCGGGGCGGCAGGCGCTCGAACGACATCGCGGGTATCGTAGCCGCCCCTTCGGCCATGCGCAGCACCAAGCCAGAGCCAGCGTCCCGCCTGCTGCGCGGACTTCCTGCGGTGGACGCACTCTCCCGCGACGAGTCGCTCCGCGGATGGCCGGTCCGGCTCGTGGTTCGGGAAGCGCGCCGCGTCCTCGACGAGGCCCGCGCGGATCTCGTCGCGTCCGGAGACGAGGAGGTCGACCCGGCTGTCTGTGGCATCGACGCGCTCGTCGGCAGGGTTGCCGTGCGCGTCCGGGCGGCAGCTGCCAGCCAGCACCGGCGCGTCGTCAACGCCACGGGGATCGTCCTGCACACCGGGATCGGGCGCGCGCCGCTCGCGGCCGCCGCGAAGCGTGCGATCGAGGACGCGGCCGGCTACGCGATCGTCGAGGTCGATCCGACGACGGGGCAGCGGAACCAGCGCGAGGAGGGCGTGGCTTCGCTGCTGTCCGAGCTGCTGGGGGTTTCCGGCGCACTCGTCGTCAACAACAACGCCGCCGCAGTGCACCTGACGCTCTCGGCACTGGCGGCGGGACGCGAAGTCGTCGTCTCGCGCGGCGAGCTCGTCGAGATCGGCGGTGGGTTCCGGATGCCGGACGTGATGGCGGAAGCGTGCTGCCGGATGGTGGAGGTCGGCGCGACGAATCGGACCCATCTCCGCGACTTCGAACGCGCGATCCGGCCGGACACCGAGCTGCTGCTGAAGGTCCACCCGAGCAACTACCGGGTGGTCGGTTTCCACTCGATGCCTTCGCTCGCCGAGCTCTGCGCGCTCGGCAAGCAGCGCTCCGTCGCGGTGTTCGAGGATCTGGGCTCGGGCCTCCTTGCCGACCCGGTGCCGGTGAGCCTGCAGCACGAGGCGCGCGTCCGCGACAGCGTGGCGTCCGGCGCGGAGCTGATCTGCTTCTCCGGGGACAAGCTCCTGGGCGGCCCCCAGTGCGGGATCCTCGTCGGCGACGCGGACCGCATCGCCGCGGTGCGCGCGCACCCGCTGTACCGGGCGTTCCGCTGCGACAAGCTGACCCTCGCCGGACTCGAGGCCACTCTCCGCATCTACCGCGACGGCGACCCGCTCCGCGAGGTGCCGACGCTCGCGATGCTCGCCCGCGACCCGGAGGAGCTGCGCGCGGACGCCGAGGACCTCGCAGTGCGGCTCGACGGACTCGGCGCGGAAGTCCGTGCGAGCGAGTCCTTCGTCGGCAGCGGCGCGAACCCCGCGCGTCCGATCCCGTCGTTCGCCGTCGTCCTGCCCGGAGGCGACCGGACCGCGCGCCGGCTCCGTCGGGATGCTCCCGTCCCGATCTTCACGCGCGTGGCCCAGGATCGGGTCTGGCTCGACCTCCGCACGCTCCACGTCGAAGATCGCGAGCAGGTCGTGGCCTGGATCCGCGCGGCTCTGTAGCGAGCCGGACTCGTGCACCTGACTCCCGCAACCGCATTCCCATGACCGTCCCTGACGAGGATCGCCGACTGACCCGCTGGTCTTCGGCGGCTGGTTGAGCCGCCAAGCTGTCGTCCGAGGGCCTCGGGAAGGTCCTCTCACAGCTCAGGGCAACGCCCCATCCCAACCTGCTCGCGGGCGCGGCCGGGTTCGAGGATGCGGGAGTGTTCCGTCTCGACGCAGAGAGGGCTCTCGTCGTGACGACGGACTTCTTCCCGCCGATCGTCGACGACCCGCGGTGGTTCGGTCGGATCGCTGCGGCGAACGCGCTGTCCGACGTGTTCGCGATGGGTGGTGAGGCGTTGACCGCACTCAACCTCGTCGGGTGGCCGGCGGCGCTCGACATCGACCTGCTCGGCGAGGTGCTCGCAGGCGGCCTCGAGAAGATCGAGGAGGCTGGCGCCGCGCTCGCAGGCGGCCACTCGGTCCAGGACCAGGAGATCAAGTACGGCCTGGCCGTCACCGGCGTCGTCCACCCCGAACGGTTCTGGCGCAACGCCGGTGCGCAGGAGGGCGACGCGCTGCTCCTGACGAAGCCGCTCGGCATGGGCACCGTCTCGACCGCGCTCAAGCGGGGACTCGTCGGGGCCGCAGATGCGCTCGCGCTCCGGGCGATGGAGCAGATGGCGACGTTGAACCTCGCGGCGTCGCGCGCGCTCCGCGCCGGGGCGATCGACGTGCACGCAGCGACCGACGTGACGGGCTTCGGGCTCGTCGGCCATGCGTTGGAGATGGCGGACGGGGCAGGGCTCGGCGTCGAAGTCGACGCCAGCGCGCTTCCCTACTTCGAAGGCGCACTCGACCTCGCGCGCGAAGGTGCGGTGTCCGGTGGTGGCAAGCGGGCCCGATCCCAGCGTGCCGGTCAGGTCGAGGTGGGCACGGACGTCGACGATGCGATGGCCGCGATCCTGTTCGACGCCGAGACCTCGGGCGGCCTGCTCGTCGCGGTGCCGCCCGGCGAAGGTGCCCGCGCGCTCGAGGCGCTGCGCTCGGGCGGGGTCGAGGCTGCGGTCCAGATCGGTCGCTTCACGCGCCGCGGCCCGAAGCCGCTCGTGGTGCGCGGCTCCGCCTAGCCCTCCGGCTCGTCAGCGCAGGTATTCGCCCTCGCGCTGACCGGCGAGCTCGATCACCAGCTGGTTGCCGACCTGCAGCGGAGCTGCGCTCGTCCGGCTCGACAGGAGCACGTGATCCGGCTGGGCTGCCAGCACGCTCGGCCACAGGTAGGGGAGCAGGATCGGCATCGCCTGGATCGGGAACAGGACGTCGTCGTAGAGGACCTGCATCGTCCAGAGCGGCAGCGTGAAGAACAGGTCCGGCGCGAGGAACGCCAGCGTGTGGTCGCCGTTCTGGTCGACGTCGATCTGTGCGATCGGCGCCGTCGCGTCCCGCGCCAGCACGTAGTCGACGTGGAGCGTGTCGGCGTGTGCGTTCGTGCGGACGCCGATCCGGCCGCCGGCCGCGGGGTTCGGGATGCCTGCGTAGCCCTGCGCGCCGAGTCCGTGCTGCCCGTTCACGCGGACGAACGCGCGGTCGCCCTCGAAGTCGACGCGGAGGATCAGGTCCTGGCCCGCCACTGCGCTCAGCGCAGGGCCCCGGAACCAGGTGAGCGCCCCGTTCTGCGGGTGGATGACGAGTGCGCGGAGACCGACCGTCGGGTCGTGTTCGAGGCCGAGGAAGGACTGCGTCCCGGTCGCGAGGAACACGTCATCGGCGTTGTCGGCGGCACGGATGCGGAAGCCGATCTTCGCGCCGATCGGCAGGCCACCGCGGATCTTCAGGATCGCCGTGCCGTCGACGAACGTCGTGTCGGGCAGCGCCAGCAGGCTGGGCGCAGAGATGTCCAGCTCGCCGCCGAGCGGGGCTGCGGTCCCGAACAGCAGCTGGAGGTCGCCCGTCGTGCCGTCGTCGAACGCGGCGGTCAGGCAGCGCGGATCGTGGTCCGGGTGGGACGCCGGCGGGATCACCGCGTTCTCCAGCGCATCCAGGTAGAGCTCGGTCGCCGGTCCCTCGTTGCTGAGGTTCGGCAGGCAGACCAGCATCAGCTCCAGATCAGGGTTGGCCAACGTGCCCTGCGGGCACATCAGCACGCGCTTGCCGCGGAACCCGTCGAGGGTCCCCGCGCGCCAGGCCCCGCTCAGCCGCGTGTCACC
Organism: Planctomycetota bacterium; assembly: GCA_027621295.1. Lineage (GTDB taxonomy): Bacteria > Planctomycetota > UBA1135 > UBA1135 > UBA2386 > JAQCBR01. Next base: position 3,966 of record JAQCBR010000071.1, on the reverse strand, counting down.
CACGCGCCACACGCCCCACGAGAAACCGTCCGCGAGGCGGTTCGTCACCGCCTGCTGGTTCCACATCGAGTTCTCGTTCGGATTGGTCGACTGGTAGGCGGTCGTCCCAGCCATCTGGTCGCGGAACAGCCCCGAGGTCATCTCGGCGGAGAGGATCCGTTGGCCGTTCCAGATGCCATCGCGCAGCAGCAGCAGGCCCAGCCGACCGACGTCGCGGACACTGGCGCGCAGCCCGCCGAACCAGCCGCCCCACTGGCCGGTGAACGACATCAGGTCCTCGCTGCCGGTCACGCTGGACAGCGCCGTCTGCACCACGTCGTGCATCCGGTCCGGACCGATGCCGTAGTAGGTCTGGCTGAGGTGCTCGCCGACGAAGTCGATCCCGTGGTTGTTGTAGGCGTGCCGGGTGCCGGGTGCGCGCCCGTTGGACAGGCCGTAGTCGGCCTGCATGTTCAGGAACAGCCGGAAGCTGCAGTCACCGGGATAGGAGCCCCACGCACCCCGGACGGTGTTCGGCACCAGCTGGTCGAGGTCGGTGATCTGCCCCTGGTGCGCGAGGCGCGCCGCGATCATCGCAGTCACTGCCTTGCTGCAGGAGAACAGGTCTCGGGGGTCCGTGAGGTCGCCGATGCTGAAGACCACGCGGCCGTTCGCGACGATCATCAGTGGCCCCTGGTTCGCGGGCGCGCCGAGCGCGGCGATCTGCTGCGCGAGGATCGTGCCGTCGATGCCCTGCGACTCCGGGGTCGCGGTCTCCCAGGTCGCGCCCGGGAACGTGAGGCTGGTCCCCTGTGCGCGGAGCGAAGGTCCGCACGTCAGCACGCCGACCGCTGCCACGAGAGCGGGGAGCAGGAGCGAACGGAGGGTCGGTCGGGAGCACAGCATGGCGGGAGCCTCGGCGGGCGGGTGTCGACCCGAAGGCGATCAGCCGAGTGGAAGTGTAGACCACATCGGCGCCGGTGGTCGAGGTGAGCGGCTCGTCACCGCGGCGATGTCGTTCCCTGGCGTCGGGACCGTCGGGGCAGTTCCCCGCGTCGGCGGCGAGGCGCGGCGCGCGCCCTGCGCTCGAATCGCCCGTTCCCAGCGGGGTTTCGATCCCTCGGCCCACTCCTGGGACCGGACGAGCCAGAGCCTCGGCAGGGCGATCCGGATCTCGATCTGGTTCGCCCGGGAGATGTTCTCCCCCGGTCCCCGCGCGGCCGGGGAACGGGGGCCTTCGACCGGCTCTGTCGAGCCTACGAGAGCGGAGACGCGGGCGCGTCGTCGGTCGGCCGGTCGTCGGGGCCGGCGGAATCGTCGTCGCCGCGCTCCCTGCGGAGATCGGCGAGCAGGTTGTCGATCCGGACAGCTCCCTCGATGCTCTCGTCGTAGCGGAAGCGGAGGTGGGGGACCGTCCGCGTGTGGAGCACGGCCGCGACCTCGCGTTGGACGAAGGCCCGTGCGTCGTCCAGCATGCGCGCGTTGAGGCGGCGCGCCTTCTCGTCGCCCAGAAGGCTCCAGAAGACCTCGCACGACATCATCTCGCGGTCGACGCGGACCTTGGTGACCGTGATCAGCCCGCGGCGCGGGTCCGAGAGTTCCTGGTCGATGACCTCGGCGACGCGGTGCTTGATCAGCTCCTGGATACGTTGGATGCGGCGCTCGTTCATCGCGGGCGGATGATCTCCAGTTGGTGGTCTTCGAGGACCGCGTCCCGCCACTCTTCGAGGCGGTCGACCAGCTTGTCCAGCAGGCCGTTCAGGTAGGCGACGTCCGATCCGACGGTGACCGCGCCGAGAGTCGCGGTCGTCCAGTCATCGAGGTCGTCGGTCTCGGCGATCGCGATGTTGAACTCCCTCCGGAGTCGATCTTTCAGACTGCGGACCACGCTGCGCTTGTCCTTCAGGGACTCGGCGTGGGGGACCGCCATCGAGAACTGCAGCACACCGATGAACATCGCGTTGGGGCGGCGGGGTTGGTGTCGGCCAGCCGGGACCGTTGTCGGCCCCGTGACCCCGAATCAGCCAGCAGCCCTGGGGCACGGGGCCCCCGGACTGCGCGGTGACGCGGGTCGGGCGCGTGGTGGCGGATTCCGCCGCCGCGCGCGCTCACTCGAGGGTCCGCTTGACGAGCTTGACCGCGAAGATCTCGAGCTGGTCGCCTTCCTTGATGTCGTTGAAGTCCTTCAGGGTCAGGCCGCACTCGAAACCGGCCTTGACCTCCTTCGCGTCGTCCTTCTCACGGCGCAGCGATGCGATCGAGCCCGTGTAGACCACGCGTCCGTCGCGAGACAGACGCAGGCTCGCTCCGCGGCGGACGACTCCATCCTGGACGTAGCAGCCCGCGATGTTGCCGAACTTGCTGGAGCGGAACACCGCGCGGATCTCGACGTGCCCGATGACCTCTTCGACCTCGTCCGGCTTGAGCTTGCCCTCGAGGGCGAGCTTCATGTCGTCGATCAGGTGGTAGATGACGTCGTAGTAGCGGATGTCGACGTCGGCCCGATCGGCGGCGATGCGTGCAGCCTGGTCGGCCACCGCGTTGAAGCCGCAGATCATCGCGCCCGAGGCCTGAGCCAGGGACACGTCGGTCTCGGTGATGCCGCCGAGCGCAGAGTGGATGACGTTGACGCGCACCTCGTCGGTCGCGAGGCGAGCCAGGCTCTGCTTGATCGGCTCGAGCGAGCCCATCACGTCGGCCTTGAGGATCAGCTTGATCTCCTCGACCGACCTCGACATCAGCTGCGCCCGCATGTTCTCGGCGGTCGCCTTCGAACGCTCCGCGAGCGAGACGTTGCGCGCGTGGCGCTGGCGGTCTTCGACGACCTCTTTCGCCTTCTTGACGTCGGAGATCACGTAGAGCTTGTCGCCCGGCGACGGCAGGGCGGTCAGACCCATGATCGAGACCGGGGTCGACGGCCCTGCTTCCTTGACCTGCTTGCCGTGGTCGTCGATGAGGCCGCGGACGCGCGACAGGCTCTCGCCGCACAGCACGTTGTCCCGGAGGCGCAGCGTGCCGTTCGTGATGAGGACGTTGACGACGACGCCCTGTTCGGGAGTCTGCTTGGACTCGACGACGACCGCCTCGGCCGGAGCGTCCGGCTTGGCGGCCAGCTCGAGGATCTCCGCCTGGAGCGCGATCTGCTCGACGAGGTCGTCGAGACCGGCGCGTGTGGTCGCGGAGACCTCGATCATCTGCACGTCGCCGCCCCACTCCTCCGCCTGCAGGCCCTTCACGGCCAGCTGCTGGCGGACCTGCATCGGGTTGGCGTCCGGCCGGTCGCACTTGTTGATCGCGACGACGATCGGGGTGTTCGCGTCCTTCGCGTGGGCGATCGCCTCTTCGGTCTGCGGCATCACGCCGTCGTCGGCGGCGACGACCAGCACGACGATGTCGGTCAGCCGGGCGCCGCGGGCGCGCATCGCGGTGAACGCCTCGTGGCCCGGCGTGTCGAGCACGACGAACTCCGAGCCGTCGGCCCAGTGGATCTTGTAGGCGCCGATGTGCTGGGTGATGCCGCCGGCCTCACCCTTCGTCACGTCGCTGGAGCGCAGCGCGTCCAGGAGCGAGGTCTTGCCGTGGTCGACGTGGCCCATGAAGGTCACGACCGGCGCACGGGTGATCTTCTCGATGTCCGCGGAGGCGCGGTTCAGCTCTTGGAGGAGCTCTTCTTCCGCCTCCTGGTGCTCGACGATCTTGATGTTCCGGTTCACCTCGATGGCGACCAGCTCCACCTCGTCGTTCGACAGGAACGAGTTGATGTTCTTGCCGATGACGCCGAGCTTGAACGTCATCACCGCGATCAGGTCGTTGACCCGGACGCCGAGCGCTTCCGACAGGCCCTTGACCGTGATCGGCAGCTCGATCTCGACGACCTTGTTCGGGTCGACGGTCGAAGACAGGTTCGCGGTCGAGGGACCACGACGACCGCGTCCAGCGGGACCGCGGCGGCCTGGGCCACCAGGGCCGGGGCCACGACGGGCGCCG
>JAQCBR010000237.1 GCA_027621295.1 Planctomycetota bacterium | reverse complement strand
CGCGCCGCGCGAGTCGGCTGAGTCCGCAGGTCGCGCTGCGGACCCTGTGACGTCCCGGAGCGGGAATTCGCGCGGGCGCTGTGGACGGAGGGGGCCGGGTTCCGTTCCGGGGCGCCGCGAGGAACCCAGATGCGCTCCGACTCGACCCCAGCTCTCGACAACCCGATCTCCTCCGGCCTGGCGATCCTCCGCGCCGACGGCAGTTCGCGCCTCGTCGCACAGCGTGCGTTCCGGGCGGGAGACGTCATCCTGGAGCTGGACGGCGTGCAGGTCACCGAGCCGTCGCGCCACTCGATCCAGATCGGGATCGGACTCCACCTCGAGAAGCCGGCCTATGTCGAAGGCGTGGCCGAGATGGATCGATACCTGTGGCGCTTCCTGGAGCACAGCTGCGCGCCGTGCGCAGCGTTCCGCGGCTCTGAGCTGGTGGCGCTCCGCACGATCGAGCCCCTCGAGCCGGTGACGTTCGACTACCTGACGCAGGAGTACGACATGGCTTCTCCGTTCTCCTGCGCGTGCGGGAGCCCGGACTGCGTCGGCGATGTGCGGGGCTTCCGCCATCTGTCGCCCGCGGGTCGGGAGCGGCTGCGGCCCCGGCTCGCTCCCCACGTGTTGGAGCTTGCCCGTCGCGACGGGCTCTGCTGAAGTCCCGCCGATGACCCGCGCTCCCGCGCCGAGGCTTCTGCACGAGGTCTTCGCAAGGTCCGCGCGTCTCCACCCGGAGCGGATCGCGGTCGACGTTCCGCCGTCGCCGCGCCGATCCGAGCGCGTCACGCGGACCTACGCGCAGATCGACCGCGATGCGCTGCGCGCTGCGGCCTGCCTGGGGCCGGACCGCGGGGAGCGGGTCGTGGCCGTGCTCCTCGGTCGCCACGACCCGTGGCTCTACGCGTGCCAGCTCGGGATCCAGCGCGCCGGCGCGGCTTGGGTCGGGTTGGACGCACGGCACCCCGACACCGCGCTCCGGTTCGTGCTCGAGGACGCTGCGGTCACGGCAGCCTTCGCCGACGCCGAAGGTGCCGCGCGGCTGCGCGCGCTCGGCGTGGATGGCCTCACCGTCCACGACGTCGAAGATCTCCCGGAGCCCGATGCCGTGCCGGACTTCGCGGGCGAAGCAGACCGGCTCGCCTACGTGATCTACACGTCGGGCACGACGGGCCGACCGAAGGGTGTGCTGGTCGAGCACCGTTCGGCGGTGAATCTCGTGCTGGGCGACGTCGACGAGTTCGGGCTCGGTCCCGAGGACCGTGTCGCGCAGGGATCGTCACCCGCCTACGACTCTTCGGTCGAGGAGGTGTGGCTCGCGTGGGCGGTCGGCGGTGCGGTCGTTCCGCTGGACGACGACGTCGTCCGCAGCGGGCCGGATCTCCTGCCGTGGCTGCGGGACGAGAGGATCACGGCGCTGTGCCCTCCGCCGACCCTGCTCCGCACGCTCGGGGCCCGCGACCCGGAGAGGGATCTTCCGGATCTCCGGCTGCTCTACGTCGGCGGCGAGGCGCTCGACCAGGACCTCGCGGACCGGTGGTCGCGCGGGCGCCGGATGGTGAACGGCTACGGCCCGACCGAGTGCACGGTGACCGTGACCCGTGCCGACGTCACTCCAGGGTGCGCGGTGACGATCGGGACCGCAGTGCCCGGGAGCCGCGCGCTGGTCCTCGACGACGGACTGTCGCCGGTGCCGGAGGGCGAGGATGGCGAGCTCTGCATCGCCGGGCAGTCGCTCGCGCGCGGCTACCTCGGCCGTCCTGAGCTCACCGCCGAGCGCTTCGTCGAGCATCCGCTCCACGGTCGCATCTACCGGACCGGCGATCTCGTCCGGATGGATGCCAACGGCCAGCTCATGTTCGGCGGGCGGCGGGACACGCAGGTCAAGCTGCGCGGTCATCGGGTCGAGCTCGGCGAGATCGAGGTGCGGTTGATCGGTCGCCGTGGAGTCACCGCGGCGGCCTGCGTGGTCGATGCGGGCGGGACGCTCCGCGCGTTCGTCGTCGGCGCCGCGGCAGGGTCGGACCAGGAAGCGCTGCGTGGCGATCTCGCGGCCGAACTGCCGAGCCACATGGTCCCGGTGTCCATCGAACGCATCGACGCGCTGCCGACCACCGTCGGCGGCAAGCTGGATCGCCGGGCGCTCGCGGCGCGGTTCGACGTGCGAGTTGATGAACCCGACAGGCCGGACGCGGTGCTCGACGGTGTCGTCGGGGTGGTCCACCGGGCGTTCGCGGCGGCGCTGGGCTGCCGGTCGGGTCTCGGGCTGGACGAGGATTTCTTCGAGGCGGGCGGCGACTCGGTGCGTGCCGCAACCCTCGTGTCCGCGCTGCGGGACGACGCTGACACCGCAGGTCTGACGGTGCGAGACGTCTACGAGGCGCGGACCGTCCGCGGCCTCGCCGCGCGGGCAGGCACGTCCGCACGAGCTGCTCCTGCGCCCGGTTCGCAGCAGCCGGCTGCGGACACGGACTGGCGCGTCCTGGTCGTGGCCGCCCAGACGGTCTGGGTGCTGGTCGAGGGGGCCGCAGCGGTCGCGGTCGCGTGGCTGACGTTCTTCACGGTCCTGCCCGCCTGGCTCGCGTTCGCGGGTGACCTCACGGGCATCCTGCTGCTCCCGGTCCTCGCCGCTCTCGCGCGTGCGCTGTGGTGGCCGATCGCTCTGTCGCTCACCGTCGCGGTGAAGCGCACCCTGATCGGGCGCTACTCGGCCGGCTCCTGGCCGGTGCGCGGCTGGATGCACTTCCGTCACTGGGTCGTCGTCCGGGTCGCGCGGACGATCCCGCACGGTCTGGTCCAGGGCACGGAGCTCCAGTCGGTGACGCTGCGCGCGCTCGGCGCGCGCGTCGGGCGGGACGTGCATCTCACCCGCGGCGTCGACGTCGCGAATGGCGGTTGGGACCTGCTCTCGCTCGGTGATGGCGCGGTCGTCGAACGGGACGGCGCGCTCGAACTCTGCGTCCTCGACGACGGGCAGCTGGTGATCGGCGCGGTGACGGTCGGAGAAGGCGCGGTGATCGGTGTGCGCGGCGGCGTCGGCCCGGGTGGATCGGTCGGTGCCGGTGCCGAGGTCACCGCGCTGTCGCGCGTCGGCGCGGGGCAGGCGGTCCCCGCGGGCGAGCGCTTCGGCGGCGTGCCCGCGGGTCGCGAAGGCGTCGTGAAGGGCCGTGTCGATCCGGCGCCCACGGGCCTCGGTCCCTGGTCCCACGCCTCGGCGACCGTGGCGATGCGGCTGGCCGGTGGAGTGGTGGGACCGATCGCGGGACTGTCTGGACTCCTTGCCGTGGCGGCGGTTCTCGGGATCTCGGCGGGCGACGTCGCGGCGTTCCTCGCTGACCCTGCGCTGACCGTCGACCTCGGGCTCGGGCTGTCGGCCTGCCTCGCTGTCGTGGTGCCGGTCGTGCTCTCGCTCCAGGCGCTCGCGCTCCGGTCCGGGCCCAAGTGTCCGGCTGGCGTGCATCCGCTGCGGAGCTTCCGCCAGATCCTCGCGGACGAGCGGATGCGCAGCGTCGAGGCAGCAGGGATCTGGCTCAGCGGCACGCTGTTCTGGCCCGTCTGGCTGCGGGCGGCGGGCGCTCGCGTCGGCATCTCGAGCGAGGTCAGCACGATCATGGACGTGCTTCCCGAGCATCTGTCGATCGGCGGCCGCTCGTTCTTCGCGGACGGCATCTATCTGGGAGGGCCGAGCCGCGGACGGGGGTGTTTCGAGGTCCGGCCGGTGTCCGTCGACCCCGACACGTTCTTCGGCAACCACGTCGTCGTGCCGTGTGGCGCGCGCCTGCCCGAACGGATCCTGGTCGGAGTGTGCGCGATCGCCGATCCGACCGCGATCCGTGCCGGGACCTCGTGGTTCGGCCATCCGATCTTCGAGCTGCCGCGCCGCGAGGTCGTGACCGTCGACGAGCGACTCACCTTCCGACCCGGTCCGCTCCGCTACGGCAACCGCGTGTTCTGGGAGCTGCTTCGCTTCTTGATCCCGGGAGCCGGGGCGGTCTTCGCGCTCGGCTGGCTCGACGGGGCCGCCCGCGGAACGGTCGGGGGAATCGCGGTCACATCGT
>JAQCBR010000070.1 GCA_027621295.1 Planctomycetota bacterium | reverse complement strand
GCCCGGCCGCGACGGCCGACGATCCCACTGCCCTGCTATCGGCCATCGGGATGCGCGTGTTGAGCCGGACGGGCCCACTTGCGGACACACCGGCTCCATCGTAGTTTCCGCGCCGTCGTGCCCTCCCCGCGTCCGAGCTCCCCACCGTCGACGACCCGATCCGGGGGACGCTTCGCTGGACTGGCCCATCGAGCCCTGGGATGGTGCCTTTTCCACCTGGGCGCGAACCGCGGCGCGAGAAGCTGCTATGAGGCGGTGCTCCGCCTCCGTGGCGAGGACTTCGGCGCCCACGTCCGCCTCGCGCAGATCGCCTACCGCTTCGGCGACTACTCGAGCTGGCAGCGAGAGTGCGCGGAGGCTCGCCAGATCGACCCGGTCCGCTTCGCGGAGCTCGGCCACCCGTTCGAGCTCCACGACGGCCGCAGCCATGCCGAGCGCTCCGCCCGGACGGACCGTGGACACGAGGCTTCCCGCGCGAACCTGGGACGCGCCGCCGGCGTCGAGTCGGGCGGAGTCGCCGACATCGAGGGCCGGGCCGCAGGCATGGTCGGGCTCGGAGGCGACGACTGTTCCACCGAGGAAGAGCGCCGGCGATTCGAACGCCTCGGCCCGATCCGGGCCGAGCAGCTGGCCGGACTGGACGTCGACGAACTGCTCCGGCAGTTCGAGGCCTGACACCGGTTGCCGTCGGCTCTCGCCGCCGGTGCGCGGCCGTCGCCCGCTGGCTCTCTCCGAGCGCCGATCCACCGCGATCGCTTCTCTCACCACGCTCCCGTCGGTACAGTCTCCCGCCCGACACGGCACGACAGCCACGCTCCAGGAAGCCCGATGCGAGAGACCGTCCTCAAGTCCGTCCACCAGGCCCTCGGCGCGCGCATGGTCCCGTTCGGCGGCTGGGACATGCCGGTCCAGTATTCGGGCATCCTCGAGGAGGCCCGCACGGTGCGGAGCGCCGCCGGCCTGTTCGATCTCGGCCACATGGGCCGCGTCCGGGTCCGCGGCGGGGATGCAGAGGCGTTCCTCCAGCGCCTGCAGACCAACGACGCCTCGCAGATCCCGCCTGGACGCATCCGCTACGCGATGATCCTCGACGACGAAGGGCGGACCCAGGACGACATCCTCGTCTACCGCGAGCCCGACGGTGACGGATTCTTCCTCGTCATCAACGCCGGCAATGCGGATCGCGACCTCGGCATCATGCGCGCACAGGCGGCGGACTACTCCGACCTCGAGCTGATCGACCAGACCGACGAACTCGCGATGATCGCCGTGCAGGGACCGAAGTCCGAGGCGATCGTCAGCAAGATCACCGACATGGACCTGACGAGCGTCAAGTACTACGCGTGGGCGCGCGGCCCGATCCTGGGCGTCGGTGGCGCGGTGTCACGGACCGGCTACACGGGCGAGGACGGCTTCGAGATCTACCTGCCGCAGGACACCGCGGTTCGTGCCTGGGAGACCCTGCTCGCGAACGGCAAGAGCGAAGGCCTCGAGCCGTGCGGTCTCGGCTCGCGCGACATCCTCCGCCTGGAAGCCGGCATGCCGCTCTACGGCCACGAGATCGACGAGACGACGACGCCGCTCGATGCGGGCCTGACTTTCGGCGTGAAGTTCACGCACGACTTCGTCGGCCGCGAGGCGCTGGAGCGCATCCAGGCGGCGGGCGGCCCGACACGGCGCCTCGTCGGACTGGAGACCGAGAGCCGCCGCGTCCCTCGGCAGGGCTATCCGATCGTCCACGGCGGCGAGACCGTCGGCGTGGTCTGCTCCGGAGGCGCCTCCCCGACCCGCGGCAAGAACATCGCGACCGCGTACGTCCCGCACCACCTCGGCGAGCCGGGGACCGAGCTCGGCTTCGCGATCCGTGACAAGGCCGAACCGGCCGTCGTCGTCCCCCTCCCGTTCTACAAGCGGGCCCGCTGACGGGCTCTCGCCCGCCGACAGACCCAGCACCCTGTCCCCGAACCAGACCCCCGGAGTTCCCTCGATGCGTCCGAACGACCGCCAGTACCTGAAGAGCCACGAGTGGTGCAAGATCGACGGCGACGTCGCCACGATCGGGATCAGCGACTACGCAGTCGAACACCTGTCCGACCTCGTCTTCCTCGATCTGCCTGCCGTCGGCTCGACGGTCTCGGCAGGCGAGCCGTTCGGCGAGATCGAGTCGGTCAAGGCCGTCAGCGACATCTACAGCCCGGTGTCCGGCGAGATCGTCGAGGTCAACGAGGCGCTGCCCGACGACCTCGACACGCTGAAGGCCGACGCGTTCGAAGCCGGCTGGATGATTCGCGTGAAGGTCAGCAGCACGGCCCCCGACCTGATGGACGGCCCGGGCTACGACCAGCACCTCGCCGCCGAGCAGGGATGAGCCGCTCGGACGGCGCGAGCCTGCGCGTCGTCCGCAGCGGCGCGCTGTCACCGGCGCTGAACCTCGCGATCGACGACGTCCTGCTGACGCAGGGGGTCGGCACGACGGTGCGCACCTACCGGTGGGAGCCCGCCGGCCTGTCGATCGGCCGCTTCCAGGACCCCAAGTGGTTCGCGGATGTCGCCGGCACACACCAGCTCGTGCGTCGATCGACCGGCGGCGGCGCGATCTACCACGGCGACGAGCTGACGTTCTCCGTCGCGTTCGACGCTCGGGTCGGGTGGGACACCGACGAGACCTACGTCAGGATCCACGACGCGATCCTGCGGGCGCTGGCGTCGATCGGGGCCCGATCGCAGCGGGTGCCGGCAGACGCGCCGGCCCCGAGCCCGCGCGCACAGAAGAACGCCTGGTGCTTCGCCGTGGCGGGCAGGCACGACCTCGTGGCCCCCGACGGACGCAAGCTGCTCGGCTCTGCGCAGCGACGCGTGCGGAGGCCGCGCGATCGCATCCTGCTCCACGGCTCGCTGGTGCTCGGACGCCCGCAGGCGACACCCTTCGTGGCCGCCGTCGCGGACCAGGTCGCGGTCGACGAGATCCGGGCACGGCTCGATGACGCCGTGATCGACGAACTGGCGACGAGCCTGGAGCCCGGGAGCCATGCCTCCGAGCGACCGCTGACCTCCACCGAGCTCGCAGAGGCGGCCGCGCGCGCGCGACGGTTCGAGCTCGCCGAGGGAGCCAACACGCTGTGATGGCGATCCAAGACCTCCTCGGACGCCCGCACATGGGAGGAGAACTCCGCCTCCTCGTGCTGACGTCGGTCAGCACGTGCCGTGGGGCGTTCGACACGCTGGGTGAAACGCTGGCAACGGCGCGCGACCTGCGCATGCGACGAGCGGCCTTCGAGGAGACCCTGCTCCAGTCCGTGCTCTTCTGCGGCTTTCCACGCTGCGTGACCGCGTTCGAAGCGCTGCGTGACCGTTGGCCCGGCAGCCCGGGCACGGAAGACGACGTGCCGGCCGGACGTTGGCGCGCCGAGGGGCAGCGGTTCTTCGACCTGGTCTACGCGCACCGCTCGGCGGAGGTCGGCGCGATGCTCCGCGGCCTCAGCCCCTCGTTCCACGACTTCGTGCTCGAGAGCGCCTACGGCAGGGTCCTGGCTCGACCAGGGCTCGATCCGCGCACGCGAGAGCTGATCGCCGTGGGCGCACTGGCCGCGCTCGGGCAGACGCCCCAACTGATCGCACATGGGCGCGGAGCACTCCGTTGCGGCGCGACGCGGGACGAAGTGGACGAGGCGCTGTTCACCGCCGTCGGAGACAGCACGGAGCGCGGGGCCTGGCTCGCGCGCATCCTCGCCGAACGCCCACCCCACCAGGGCGATCGGAGCTGAGCGAGGCCAGCGGAACTGCGGCTCTCGCTCAGACGCGCTGCCCGGCGTGCTTCTCGACGAGCTCGATCAGCTCGTCCGGCTCGAACGGCTTGCGGAAGTAGTCGGCAGCACCCATCTCGGAGCTCTTCTGGTGGCCGCGGGCGTGCTCGCGCGCGGTGAAGATGATCACCGGGATGCCCGACGTCTCCGGGTCGCGCTTGAGCCGGGTGAGCGTCTCCCAGCCATCGATCCCCGGCATCATGATGTCGAGCAGGACGAGGTCGGGGCGGAGCGACTTGGCCTTCTGGATTCCCTCCTCGCCGTTCACCGCGGACTCGACCCGGAAGCCAGCGGCCTCGAGGACCATCTGGGTGGAGACGATGATCAGCTTCTCGTCTTCGATGATCAGGACTGTGCGTTCCATCTCCAGTTGTCTCCTCAGCGGTCGTCCGTGGTGGGGTGAGCCGGCGCCGTCTGGGCGCCCGTGCTCTGGGGTGTGATCGTCTCGCCCGTTCCGTCGAGCTGGAGCTCGAACGAGAAACGCGCGCCGTGTCCGAGCGCACTGTCGACGCGAACGCTCGCGCCGTGCGCCTCGACGATGTTCTTCACGAAGAACAGACCGAGCCCGGAGCCGCCGTGGTGGCGCGTCAACGGGTCCTCGACCTGGAAGAACTTCTCGAAGATCCGGCCCTGGTAGCGCGGTTCGATCCCGACGCCGTCGTCGGCGACGGCGATCTCGACGCGACCGGGCTCGCTGTCCTGCAGGGTGACGGCCACGCTGCCGCCGTCCCGGGTGAACTTCAGCGCGTTCTCGACCAGAGCCTGCACAGCCCTCCGCAGATCCGAGCGGTCCGCCCTGACGATCCGCGTCCCGTCCGGCAGAATGGCTCGCAGCGTGATGGCGCGATCGCGGGCGGTCACCTCGAAGCCACCGAGCGCCTGGCGCACGACCTCGACCGCGTCGATCGCATCGAGATCCTGGCTGTACTCCTCGGCGTCGATGTGGCCCAGGTTGACGAGCTTGTCGATCTGGTGTTCCAGCCGCAGCGACTGCTCGCGGATCGACTCGACGACCGTCTGCTGACGCTCCTCGAGACCGCCGAGCATCCCCTTGGCGAGCATCGTCGAGAACGTCTTGATGCCGGTCAGCGGGGTGCGGAGCTCGTGGGCCACGATCGACAGGAACTGGTTCTTGAGCTGGTTGGTCTTGTGTTCGTCGGTGACGTCGAGCACCTCGAACACAGCGCCGGCCGGCGCCCGGAGGTGGTCCTTCAGACAGCGGGAGCGCAGTCGGACGTAGCGCAGCTCGAGGGACCCGTTCGGGTGGATCTCGACGACGCGCTCGATCGGACGATCCGGAGTCACGCGGTCGAGGTCCTCCCGCACGGCTGCGAGCAGCTCCCCGTCGTGACCGTCCCCGATCAGCTCGCCCAGGCACCGACCGATCGTGGTCATCGCGCGCACCTCGAGGAGACGCTCGGCCGCCGGGTTCAGCAGCGTGACGCGACCCTCTCGGTCCACGGCGACGATTCCCGCCAGGACCGCATCGAGGACGGAGCTGCTGCGGCACGCCGTATCCGGCGCCTCCGTGCTCCGCGGAACCGTGACGACGACCATCGCCGGATCAGCCGACCTTGATCGCCTCGAGCGCCATCTCCTCGGTCTCGAAGATCGTGAGATGCTTCGAGATCCGCATGATGTCGAGGATCTTCACGATGAACGGCTTCATGTTCGCGAGATAGAGCTTCGCTCCCCGCGACATCGCCAGGTTGTTGGCGACGATGATCAGGCCGACCCCGCAAGAATCGATGATCTTGACGTTGTCCAGGTCGAGCACGAAGTGCCCCACACCCTCCTCGATCTGGCGGGCGAGGGTGTCCTTGAGCGACTCCTTCAGCGAGTCGGTCACGTAGAAGTTCAGACTGCGGTCGTTGAACGACACGATGCAGGTCTGGTCCTCACGAAGAACCGTCACCGACAGCCCCTCGCTCTTTCTGCCTACGATTTCCATCTCGGAGCCCCTGTTCGCTTGCCTCGACTCGGACCCACAGCGTGGTCCCACGTCCCCCATCGGCTGGGGAAGTCATCGAGGTTGAGGGGGAAGATGGAGCCGTGGGTCGAGTTGGGAGCGTTGGGACGGACGGCTCGGCCCGGCGATCACCCCCAGCGCCCCCGCACGTTGCGCCGCCCCATGCGCTGGAGCGCGGCGCGCCCCTTGGACAGACCGAGCTGGGACGCCTTGTTGGCGACCGACGACACGGTCCGACCGAGCTCTCGTGCGATCTCCAGGTTGTCGCGAGTCGGGTAGAGCTCGCGGAGGCGGGCGAGGCTCTCGGCGTTCCAGCGCGGCATCCGGATCTGGCCGGTGGTCGGGGCCGCCTTGTCCTTGCCCAGACACAGCTCCCGAGCCTTCCGCTCGACGTCGACCGGCGAACGCCCCAGGACCAGGACGAGCTGCCGCGTGGTCCGCGTGCCGTGGAGGCGCTTGAGGAGATGGACTTCGTCGTCGAGCCAGGGGCCGCGGCGCGTCTCGGCCTGGAGCTCTGCGAGGCGGGCTGCGACGTCCTCGGGCGCCCGCGCGACGAGCAGCGCCATCGTGTCCAGGTCGTGGACCCCCACCGCCTCCCGGAGGGTGCGGTCATCGATCTCCGACCACGGACCGACCCGCCGGTCAGCAGCGAAGACCTGCCGGGCGCGACGGAGGATCGAATCGACCGAGCGGCCGAGGAGGCGTGCGGTGCGGGCTGGCGAGGTCCGCGGGAACAGGCCCCGGAGCCTCTCGATCTCGGGCACCGACCAGTTGCCGCGCTTCACGTCGGTCCTCGCAGGTCAGCTCAGGAGTCGGCGCCTTCGAGGAACGTCGACCAGCCCTGGGCGGCCTTGTCCCGAGCGAGCGCGCGGATCTCCCGGGCGTGCCCGAGTGCGAGCGCGCGGCTCGCCATGTCCTCGCACTCGCTGAGCGGGAACGCGCGGACCATCAGCTTGACCCGCGGCAGGAACACCGGCGCCATCGACAGTTCCCGGTAGCCGAGACCGACCAGGATCGGCGTGAAGTAGTGGTCGCCTGCGATCTCACCGCAGATGGACACCGGCTTGCCGTGCGAGATCGCCTTCTCGGCGATGCGCCGCAGCACGCGGATGACGCCCGGGTGGTAGGGCGTGTACATCTGCGCGATGCGCGGGTTGTCGCGGTCCACGGCCAGCAGGTATTGGACGAGGTCGTTGGTCCCGACCGACAGGAAGTCGACCAGCGGCAGGACCTCGTCGAGCACGTCGACCAGCGCCGGCACTTCGACCATCGCGCCGAGCTCGATGTCGGGATCGTGCGGCTCTCCCGCCTGTGCGAGGTCGGCTTTGATCTCCTCGAGGACGGCCC
The DNA here is from genome assembly GCA_027621295.1 of Planctomycetota bacterium. GTDB lineage: Bacteria > Planctomycetota > UBA1135 > UBA1135 > UBA2386 > JAQCBR01. The sequence goes on along the minus strand of JAQCBR010000070.1, from coordinate 15,748 downwards.
GGCTGCGAGCGACCTCCTCGACCGACGTGACCATGGGCAGCAGGATGCGGGCGTGACCGCCTGCGCTCGCGCGGAGCAGCGCGCGGACCTGCGTGTAGAAGAGGTCCGGCCAGTCGAGGCTGATGCGCAGTCCGCGCCAGCCGAGGACGGGGTTCCTCTCCTCCGGCGTGCGGAAGTAGGCCAGCGGCTTGTCGCCCCCGACGTCGAGCGTGCGGAACGTGACGATCTTCCCGTCCGCCCACTCGATCGCCTTCCGGTACATCGCCAGCTGCTCGTCCTCGTTCGGGAACTGCCGGCGCTCCATGAACGCGAACTCGGTCCGGAAGAGCCCTATACCCTCCACGATCCCGGACTCGATGCGGCCCAGGTCCCGCGCTGCCTCGACGTTCGCCAGCAGTCGGACGCCGACTCCGTCCGGGGTCGTCGACGACAGGAAGCGAACCTCGAAGACCCGGCGCTCCGCTTCGGCCTGCTCGAGCTCGAGGCGCTGGTAGCGCTCGGTCTCCTCGGGATCAGGCTCGACGATCAGCGCTCCGGAGTCGCCGTCCAGCACGACCTGCGTGCCGTTGCCGACGCGCTGCAGCACGTCGTCGACGGCGACGACCGCCGGGATTCCGAGCGAACGGGCGAGGATCGCGCCGTGCGAATACTTGCCGCCGCGCGCGGTGACGATGCCCTTCAGGTGCTTCCGGTCGACGAGGCCGGCGTCGCTCGGCAGGAACTCGTCCGCGGCGAAGATGTAGTCCTTGCCGTCGGAGATGTAGACCGAGCGGTCCTTCTCGAGGAGGACGGACAGCAGCTGGCGCCCGACGTCACGGAGGTCGGCTGCGCGTTCCCGCATCGCCGCGTCCTCCATGCCCTCGAAGACCTTCTCGTAGCGCGCGATCACCTGCTGGAGCGCGACCTCCGCGTTGCAGGAGCGATCCTGGATCGTCCGCTCGAGGTCGGCGCGGAACGTCTGGTCGTTCAGGAAAGACAGCTGGGCGTCGTAGATCCGCGTGTCGTGGTCCGACAGGTCGGATGCCAGCTCGCGACGGAGCTGGAAGATGACCTCCGCAGCTTGGCCGAGGGCTTCCGCGAGACGGTCCTTCTCCCCTGCGATCTCCTCGGGCGCGAGGTTTCGCATCGGGATGAAGGTCAGGTCGCCGTGGAAGTGAACCAGCGGCGCGATCGCGATCCCGTTGGCTGCGGCGACGCCCTTGAGGCGGAGGCCCATGGGCCGCGTTTTTCCTGGACGGGCACGCGGAATGCAACAGACGGAACTCAGGGTCCGGGGGCCCCGTAGCCGATGTTCCCGAGAACGACCTTGACAACGGCACACGAGATGAATCGCCCAAGAAACATGCCGTCCGACGACGACCATCCCCTGGCCGCCAACGAGTTCTTCCGTCGCGCCGAGGCCGCGGAGATGGCCGACGCCGAGCCGGATTGGGACGGCGAAGAGGAGCTCGTCGACGAGGTCGCTTCCGCCGATGCCGTCGACGCCTCGGAGTCGCCGAAGCGCGCGGCGCTCACGATCCTGGGATGGTCCCTCGTCGTCGTGGGCGCGGCTCTCACCGGGGTGAGCGTCCTGCTCGGTGCGAAGGTCGAACCGCTGATGACGCCGCTCCGTGACGCCGGGCTGACGCCGTTCGCCGTCCTGGTGGCGGGCATGGTCGCCGCGACGCTCGGCAGCCTGCGCAGCGCGGGCGACCGACGCGCCGCGGAGAACGCGTGGCGCCTCGACCAGCTCGAGCAGAGCCTGATGACGCTGGGGCCGGCGAACGCCGACCAGATCGGCGACGCGGGCCACATCCTGGTCGCCCTGCAGCGCCAGGACGAGAAGCTGAACAACCTGACGCGGGCGACCAAGCTCTACGGGAAACCGCTGGCCGAAGTGCACGAGCAGGTCCACGAGATCGCCCAGGGCCAGTCCAAGCTCGACCTCGACGTCGCCAACCTCGAGCGTGCTGTCCACGCCGCCACGACCTCGGTCGAAGCGCACCTGAGCGACCGCATCGAGAACGTCTCGCGCGCCGTCCAGCGGCTCGAGGATGCGATCGCGGGTCGTGAGACGGACCACGGTTCGACCTGGACGCGCGAAGAGGCCCGCGAGGACCTCGCCGACGCTGTCACCCAGGTCCGGTCGGCGCTGAGACAGCTGGACGCGGGCCCTGCCCCGCAGCCGGTGGTTCTCGATGGCCTCGAGGACGCCGTCGCGACGATCCAGCGCGAGATCCAGGCGCTGGCGACGAGCGTCGCGCGCATCGAAGCGCAGCGCGGCTCCGCCGAGGGCGCTGTCCCGACGCCGGCGGTGCCGGCGCCTCAAGCGGGTATTTCGCTGTCGAAGCCCGCAGCGCCACCGACCCCGGCAGGTCAGGGCGGCGTGGGCGACCTCGCCCAGAGCATCGCCGGAGAGCGCAAGGCGACCGGCAAGAACGTGCTGGGCGCGATCGCCAAGCTCAAGTCGATGCGGTCCTGACCGCGTCGCGGCGGACCAGCGCCGTCAGGCCCGCCGCCAGGCCTTGATCTTCTGCCGGATCACAGCGAGCACGTCAGAGGGCGCGATGCGCTCCTGACCCATCGAGTCCCGGTCGCGCACCGTGACCGAACCGTCCCCTTCGACCGTCTCACCGTCGACGGTGATGCAGTAGGGCGTGCCGACCTCGTCCTGACGGCGGTAGCGGCGACCGATCGCCCCCTTCTCGTCGTAGAACGTCCGGATCCCCGCGTCCCGGAGCTCGTCGACGATCTTGTGCGCGGCCTCGGGCATCCCCGCCTTCTTGACCAGCGGGAACACCGCGACGGTGATCGGCGCGATCCGCGGGTGGAAGTGCAGGACGGTCCGTATCTCCGACTTGCCGGTCTTCTCGTCCGTGACCGTCTCCTCGTCGTAGGCGTCGACGAGGAACGTCATCGCCGCGCGGTCGCAGCCCGCTGCGGGTTCGACGACGTGAGGAACGTAGCGCGTCTTCGACGCCTCGTCGAAGAACGACAGATCCTTGCCGCAACCCTTCGCATGGGCCTCGAGGTCGTAGCTGCCGCGCTTCGCGATGCCCTCGAGCTCTCCCCAGCCGAACGGATACTCGTACTCGACGTCGGTGCACCCGCTCGAGTAGTGGGCGAGCTCATCGTCCGCGTGGACACGCTTGCGGAGGCGGTCCGGACGGACGCCGTTGCGCAGATACCAGTCGTAGCGCTCTTCGACCCAGTACTCGTACCAGCGGTCCGACTGGTCCGGCGGCACGAAGAACTCCATCTCCATCTGCTCGAACTCGCGCGTCCGGAACACGAAGTTCCCGGGCGTGATCTCGTTGCGGAAGCTCTTGCCGATCTGCGCGACGCCGAACGGCGGCGCCATCCGCGAGCTGTTCACCACGTTCAGGAAGTTCGTGAAGATCCCCTGCGCGGTCTCCGGACGGAGGTAGACGACGCTGGCCGAGTCCTTCACCGGACCGGCGTGCGTCTCGAACATCAGGTTGAACGCCCGCGGCTCGGTCATCAGACCCTCCTCGCGGCAGACCTTCGCCGGACGACCGCAGAACTCGCGGTCGAGGCAGGCCATCGCGTCGAGATGGTCCTCACGGAACCGGCCCTTGCAGCGCTTGCAGTCGACCAGGAGGTCGGAGAACCCGGCGACGTGGCCCGACGAACGCCAGACCTCGGGGTGCTGGATGATCGCGGAGTCGAGTCCGACGATGTCGTCGCGGCGCACGACCATCGCCTCCCACCACGCGTTCTTCACGTTCCGCTTCAGCTCGGCGCCGAGCGGGCCGTAGTCGTAGCAGGAGTTGATGCCGCCGTAGATTTCGCTGCTCTGGAACACGAAGCCGCGTCGCTTGCACAGCGAGACGATGCGCTCCATCAGATCGGGGGTCGCTTTGGCCATCGGGCGGAAGACCGTACGGGCGGGACGGACGCCGGGCAACGGCGCGCCCCGGGAACGCGTCTCAGGCGACGGAACGCCGTCGGCCGAGCACGTGCCCGACGAACGACGCGACCCAGATCAGCCCGAATCCGACGTGGACCCAGCCGAACGCTTCGCGGAGCACCTCGTCCACCGCGGCCTGGAGCGCGTAGCCCGAGACGACCATCGGCACGGCTGCGAGAGCCAGGACGAGCCCCGTGCGGCGGCCATCCCGAGAGCCCGACCGGACCTTGGGAACCACGTGGGTCGCCCAGATCAACCCCAGTCCGAACACCAGGAGCGGCCCGGTCAGCCGGTGGAGGTCCGCGAGCAGCGGCTCGAGCGGATGGTTGACGAGCGAGAACTCGTCCTCCGGCTCACAGAGGTAGCGCATCCACGCATAGACGAGCCCCGTGCCGGCCGCGGCGAGCGTCGCCAGGTGCACGTAGCGCGCGTGACTCCGCTTCATCGCCTCCGCCTCGAAACCCCTGTTCCGCGCCCGTCCGGCTCTTCGGGCTTCGGCGGCACGTCGTCCGGCTCCGGCGCGTCGCGCCCGAGTTCGGCGTGCAGCGCGAGCACGCGACGCACGCAGCCGACCGTCGCCTTGCAGGTCAGGGTCGCGCCGGTCACACCATCCACGCCGCGGCGTAGCCGCAGCTCGTCGTCGAGGGCCCGGTTCGCGAACTGGTCGTAGAACGGCTGCGGGGGGATGTAGTCCTGCGGCTCGGCGAACGCGCAGACGAGCGCCCTCACGAGACGCCCGTCGGTGCCGATCGCCACGGCCATGGTCTCGCGCCGCGTGCGGACACGGTGCACGTCGAAGTAGACGGTGCCGATCACCTCGCCGTCCTTCCGGACCACGTAGGGATGGACGATGGCGGTCGGGGCATCACCTCCCGACGCCTCTTCGATGCGCTTCCTGGCAGCGTCATCGAGCACCGCCGTGGTCCGCGTCACCTCCGCATCCGGGAAGCACTCGGCGATCGCCTGGTCGACGGTGAAGAACACGGTCTGCGCCGGAACCCGGGGCGCGAGCAGCAGCATCACGCCCAGCGCGAACGCGAGCTGGTTCAGGAGCAGGGATTGGGTGGGTGCGTTCATCTCGTTCCTCCCCGCATCAGAAGATGTAGCCGAGCAGCAGGTCGAACCGATCCTGGCCGTCGTCGAAGTCCTGGAACTCGGCCTTCACGACGACCTGGGGGATCGGCCGCCAGTGCGCGCCGAACGTCCAGATCGCATCGGACTTGCCCACGACCCGCACCGATCCCGGCGCGACCTGCGCCTGGGTGTCGACCTCTTCGTAGCGGACGAACGGATACAGCGCGTGCCCGCTCTCGGGTGCGAGGAACGACATGACGTCGTAGCCACCCTCCACGTAGAAGCCGTCCTGCCGGCTGGCGACGGTCGCATTCGGGGTGACCGCGTTGCGCCGCGAGGTGTCGTCGACCCAGGCAGTCGCGAAGAGCCCGCGCAGCCACAGCGGACCCGACTTCCAGTCGACGTGGAGGTCGACGATCGTCGTGTTCATGTCGGGCACCGGCAGCCCCGATGCGTCGATGCCATCCTGTCCGGTGTCGCCCCAGTAGAACGATGCGCCGACGACGAGACCCGGCGTGTCCGTCCAGTCGATGCGCCCTGTCCACGCGAAGTCCTCCGCGGCGGTCCGGTTGCCCTTCTGGCGACCGGACCGGAGCCCGTCCTCGTCGAAGCGACTGCCCTCGAGCGCGGTCACCGCGTAGGTGCGGTAGCTGAAGCCGCCGAAACCACCGAACACGCCGGCGCCCGGTGCCCGCCACGTCGTCGGCATGATCCGCTTCTCGACCTCGGGACGCTGCGCGCCGAGGAACGTGATCGGCTCGTGGAGTTCGTTCACGAAGCCGACGGGGATCAGCACCATGCCCGCACGCGCATTCAGCGCATCGCCAGCCAGGTAGTCGAGGTAGCCGAACTCGAACGACACGTCGCCGCCGCTGTCGGTCGTGCCCGAGCTCTTGCTCGTCGAGCCGTGCTCGATCTCGATCTCGGTGTTCAGCACCCACCGATCGTCGAACTTGTAGCCGAAGTAGAGGATCGCACGCAGCGCATCGAGGCGGTCCCGCCCACCCTGCTGGTCCTCGTAGAGGAACTCGCCGTAGCCACCGATCGAGAGGCCCTGCTGCACGCCGTAGACCTTCGATGCGGCGGGACCGAGGCCGTATCGCCCTTCACCGAGGTCCGGCAGCACGTCCCCGAGCTGGAGACTCTCGAGGTCGCTGGCCAGCGCCTCGAACGCAGCCGAGTGGCCGGCCGACTCGGCGCTCAGCGCCTCGAGCTTGGCGGCGAGTGCGCGATTCTCTGCCTCGAGAGCCTTCAGGCGGTCTTCGAGCAGCTGCTGGGAGGGCGCAGCAGCTGCCAGTGCTGCGACGCCAAGGGCGGTCAGGAAGCGGGCGGGAAGGGGCGTTGGGGTCATCGGGAGCCTCGGTCGAGGGCATGGGAATCGCCTGTTTGAGATCCAATCGCAACTCTGAATTGCGATGAAATCTCAAAAAGACCCGGCCAAGGCACCGGCCGAACCCCCTGGATCCCGCTCAAGCCCCTCCCGAGAAGCGACTTATGGAATCCGGCGTCCGAGCTCGGGCCACGGCTCCGACGCGATTCCCCCAGCGCGCGGCCACAGCTCTCCCAGGAAATCCTGCAGGCTTTCCGCTCCCCCGGCGCAGTCGCTTGAGCCGCCGTTCCTGGACCCTATCCTCGCGGGATTCGATCCGATGGCCGCCACCCAAGACCCCGTCCACCTCGCCGAGCTCGGCGCCAAGGCCCTCTCCGGCCAACCCCTGACCCCGGAAGAGGGCCTCGCCGTCTACCGCGGCCTCGACCAGACCTCGCTCGGCCTGCTCGCCAACGCGATCCGGTTCCAGAAGAACCCCGAGCCGATCGTCACCTACATCGTCGACCGGAACCTGAACCCGACGAACGTCTGCGTGACGGACTGTGGGTTCTGTGCGTTCTACCGGTCGCCCGGTGACGCCGAGGGCTACGTGCTCCCGCGCGAGGTCATCTACCGCAAGATCGAGGAAACGATCGCCCAGGGCGGCACGCAGCTCCTCCTCCAGGGCGGACACCACCCGAAGCTCAGGACGGAGTGGTTCGCCGAGCTGTTCCGCGACATCAAGTCGCGCTACCCGCAGATCTGGATCCACGGCATGTCCCCGCCGGAGATCACCCACCTCTCGAAGATGGACAGGCGCCCGGTCTGCGACGTGCTCGCGGACCTGCAGGCAGCCGGCCTGGACTCGATGCCGGGCGGCGGCGCCGAGATCCTGGTCGAGCGGGTGCGCGAGGTGATCGCTCCGAAGAAGGCCACGACCGACGAGTGGCTCGAGGTGATGCGCCAGGCGGCGACCCTCGGCATGCGCACGACGGCGACGATGATGTTCGGCACGGAGGAGACCGACGCGGAGCGCATCGAGCACATGACGCGGCTCCGCGAACTCCAGGATGAGTGCGGGGTGTTCACCGCGTTCATCCCCTGGACCTACCAGCCCGAGCACACGCCGATGGCCGCGCGCTATCCGGGCAAGCTCACCGTGGCCGAGTATCTCCGGATGCTCGCGACCGCGCGGATCTACCTCCACAACTTCGACCACATCCAGGCGAGCTTCGTCACCCAGGGCATGAAGACCTGTCAGGTCGGGCTGTCGATGGGCGCCGACGACTTCGGCTCGGTGATGCTCGAGGAGAACGTCGTGTCGAGTGCGGGCTGCTCGCACCTGACTTCGATCGCAGAGATCGAGCGCCACATCAAGGACGCCGGATTCACGCCGAAGCGGCGCAACATGCTCTACGAGGTCCTCGAGACGCCGGAGACCGACCGTTTCGGCCGTCCGCCGCGCGCGAAGGCCATCGTCAGCGAGAGCTCCCTGCCGAGCACGGCCCTGTCCTGAACCCCCCGAAGCCGAATCCGCCGATGAACTCCGCTGCTCCGAGCTACGAAGCCCTCGACTCCACGCTGGCCAGCCGCCTGATCGAACAGGCCGGTCTCGCCGACATCCACGCCAAGGTCGAGGCCGGCGAGCGCCTGTCCCCCGAGGACGGGATGCGTCTCTACGAGACCCCGCATCTCGCTGCCGTCGGCTACATGGCGCACCAGGTGCGCACGCGGCGCCACGGCAAGAAGGCCTACTTCAACAACAACCTCCACATCAACTACACGAACGTCTGCCAGTACTCGTGCAAGTTCTGCGCGTTCGCGGCCAAGGAGGGCGAGGAGCGCGCGTACACCATGTATGCGGCCGACATCGAGCGGAAGCTCCGCGAGTACGACGACCTCGCGCCGACCGAGGTGCACATGGTCGCCGGCATCCACCCGCGCGAGGGCTACGAGTACTACCTCGACGTCGTGCGCGCCGCGAAGCGCGCGCGCCCCGACATCCACGTGAAGGCGTTCACGATGGTCGAGATCGACCACATGCTGAAGATCTCGGGCAAGACCGAGGACGAAGTCTTCGCGGACCTGCGTGAGGCAGGCCTCGGCTCCTGTCCCGGCGGCGGCGCCGAGGTCCTCGTCGACCGCGTCCACAAGGCGACGTTCCGCGACAAGATCGGCCCCCAGGCGTGGCTCGACACCGCGCGCAAGGTCCAGCAGCACGGCTTCAGGATGAACGCGACGATGCTCTACGGCCACATCGAGCGGACCGAGGAGCGCGTGACCCACCTCGTCAAGCTGCGCGAGCTCCAGGACGAGTGCGGTGGCTTCATGGCCTACATCCCACTCGCGTTCTGGCCCTACCACACGGGCCTCGAGCGCCACGGCCACGTGACGACCGGCTTCATGGACCAGCGCGAGATCGCGGTCGGCCGCCTGATGCTCGACAACTTCCCGAACATCAAGGCCTACTGGATCATGCTGACGCCGGAGAGCGCGCAGACCGCGCTCTCGTTCGGCGCCAACGACATCGACGGCACGGTCACCGAGGAGAAGATCACGCACGACGCGGGCACGACGGCCCCCGAGCGGATGAACCGCGCGGACCTCGTGCGCCTGATCCGCGAAGCGGGCTACACGCCGGTCCAGCGGACGACGACCTACGAAGAGATCGAGGTCCTCGAGGGCGGAGCCGTCACCGGCTGACAGGCTGTCCCGTCCCCAGCCCACGGGCTGGACGAGTCACGGGCTGCGAGTGGGGTCAGCGGCGACGCCGACCCGCACCGCGACCACGACGCTGTCGAGCGGCAGCGCGCGGTCGACCCCGCTGCATGCGGCGCGCAGCCGCGCGACCATGCGCCGCCAGGCGGAGCGCCTCGGCCGGGTCGCAGGATCGTCGAAACTCGCCACGACCTGGAGCCCGGCGGCGTGGCACAGACGCTCGAGCAGCGCCCGCGGGTAGGGCCGGACATGGGTCGGGTCCAACCAGAACATCTCCTCGTGGACGATGGGGCTCCGATGGTTGGGAGTCACGAGGACCAGCACCCCGCGCTCCCGCAGCGCGGCGGCGGCGGCGGCAACCAGCGACGCCGCGCCCCTGCCGTCCATGTGCTCGATCAGATGGGCACAGAGCAGCCCGTCCACGGGATCGGCCGCGCGGGCGCGGAGCCACTCCATCGCATCGACCTGCTCGACGTCGTGTCCGCGGCGCACGCAGCTCTCCACCGCGAGGGGCGATGCGTCCAGACCTGAAACCCGAAGCCCTGCGCCCCGCGCAACGTCGAGGAACGCCCCGTGCCCGCAGCCGACGTCGACGACCCGCGACCCGGGCAGGAACCACCGCAGATATCCGGAACGCACCCTGTGCTCGGCGCGGGGGTCCGCGAAGCTCCGCGCGAGCGCCGCGAGATCGACGCCTTCCGCCTCTGGACGCCCTTTCACCGGTCGTCCCGCGCCGCGGTCACCTCGATGCGGACCGTGCCTGCCAGCGATGGATCCCCTCGGCGCAGGATCGACGCGCAGAGCGCCATCGCCGAGGGGCGCGCGTCGATCTTCATCTCCGCACCGTCGCGCACCACCACGAGGGTCTCCGAGTCACCGAGCTGCTCGGCGCCCAACCAGAGCACGATCGGCCCCACGCCCTCGGCATCGATCTCGATGCGGCCCGGTGTCCAGCTCGCATCGATACGCTGACCGTCGCGCGGGCGAGGCACGTTGACCCAGTAGTGGTCCTGGAGGCGCTCATCGCTCGGCTGCCAAGTCACGCGACTCGGGAACGACGCACGCGCGATCGGCAGCATCTCGACGATCTTGCGACGATCCGGGAGACCGCCGTGGCCGTTGCCCTCGATCCGCGCGAAGCCCCCCGGATAGCCTTCCGGATCGGCCTCCCGCAGCGCGCCGAGCGCCGCAGCGAACTCGTCGCAGCGCTCGATCCTGCCGTACGCCTTGTCCTCGGTGCCGCACATGAACGTGAAGTGCACGTTCCGCAGGTTCCGCGCGACGGTCTCACCCGGACTCGGCGCCGCCGCTGACGCGTGGACCGACGCGAAGCGGTCCGGCATCTTCGGGCCGATCACGAACGCGCCGTAGCCTCCGTGCGAGTAGCCCATCGCGTGCACGCGGTCGGGATCGACGTCACCGAACAGCACGAACTGCTGGATCAGCTCCGCGACCATCGGACAGATCGCATCGTCGTAGAAGCCGTTCCACTGGTCGTTCGGGGCACGCAGGGCGACGTAGACGCAGGAGCCGCCGGCGGGACGCAGGTAGTAGCGCTGCATGATCTCCCACTGCTGGTCGTTGAAGCGCTTCGGCACCCCACCGCCACCGTGCATCGCGATGAAGAGCGGGTAACCCCGATCCGGCTTCTCGCCGAAGACCTCCACCGTGTAGGGAGCCTCGCGATCCGACGTCCTGACGACGCGCGCGTCGAAGTCAGCTCGACGCGCCGCATGCGCGGGCGACGCCTGGAATGCTTCGAACACGGCCCGGCGCGCTGCCGACTCGTCAGCCCGGACCAGCGCGTCGGCCTCCGCCGTGAATGCGAACACCGCGCGCTCCTCTGGCTTGGCCGCGAAGTACTCGACGGCGGCATCGCGGAGTGCGTTGCCCGCTGTCCGGGCACCGAGTCGCACGACGACGAGCTCCTTGCCCGCATCTGCCGCCACGTGCCGCATCTCCGCACGGCGGCCGTCGGCCCCGACCACCACGATGGAGACCGCCTCGCCGCGGCGGACGTGGAACTCCAGATGGTCGTTCGTGTCGTGCTGTTCGCCGCGTGAACGCCCCTGGAGAATGTCCGCTGCGCCTCCACGCACCTCGACCTCGGCCTCGACGCGAGGTCCTCCGGCCCCGTCGCGGACGTCGACGAAGAGCCGCAGCTGGTCCGGGGCGAGGTCCGACTCCTTCGCGTAGCGGTGCGTGACGTCCACCGCGCGGACGCGGTAGTCCGAGGACCAGACGAGCGGGAACTGCTGCCCCGTGTCCCGCCACGTGACCGCCCAGACCGCATGGCGCGGATCGTCACGCCGGGCCTTGGCCGCGTCGGCAGTGAACCAAGCGCGATCGAGGCCCTTCGCGTCGTATTCGGCGGCGCCCGTGAAGCGCCACTTCTCGCCGTCCCACACCTCGATCCACGTGTGGTTGCCGCCCTTGTCGGGCCACGACGCGATGCCGGCGAGACGCGCGGGGATGCCGACGGCACGGCACGCATCGGCGAGCAGGATCGAGAGGCCGGTGCACGAAGCGAGGCCCTGCTCGATCGACTCCGACGGCGACTGGTCGGCACGCCTGCGCTGCGTCGAGTAGCGCACGCCGGTGTCCGCGAAGAGCTGGCGGTTCAGCGCCTGGACCGCGTCGACGAGGGACGTGACGCCCTCGATCATCGGCAGACAGCGCGCGCGGAGCTGCGCGCGCCACGGCTCCCGCTTCTCGGTCACATGGGCGTAGGGCAGGATCGTGTCGAGGAACACCGCCTCCGGGACCCGCCCCGCCCAGGGCGCGCTCTGCCAGCTCTCGAAGGCCAGCTTCGCGTCCTCGACGACGAACGCCGGATCGAGGTCAGTCAGGTCCTTCGGCGGCATGTTGTCGACGAGGAACTGGAGCGACGGCCGGACAGCGGCCGGCGCACCGGCGATCGCATCACGCCAACGGTCCGGGGCCGGGTCGGAAGACGGCCCCTGCGCGGTGACCACGGTCGGGCCAGCGAAGAGGGCGAGCAGTGCGAGGGGAGCGACGTTCCGCATGTCGGGGATGATCCCCGATCGCGGCGCGCGCGTCACCGACCGCCCGCAGCGTCCTTTCGCGGGCGGACCGTGACCACACCCGCGGCCGGCATCACGCCACGGATCACTCCGTCGTCGCCCGCGGCCATCCCCTCCACCTCGACCGACACGCGGCCGGCCCGGTCCCGCAGCGCGAACCGGGCTCCGGGTCGCCCGCGGAGCTCGGCCTCGACGAGGCGGCCGTCGGCCCACGATGCGTCGACCTCGAGTCCGCCTCTGGCGCAGAGTCCCCGGAAGCTGCCCACCCCCCAAGCGATCGGCAGCGCGGGCAGGATCTCGACCACGCCGCCGTTCGACTGCAGCAGCATCTCGGCGATGCCCGCGGTCGCGCCGAAGTTGCCGTCGATCTGGAACGGCGGGTGGAGGTCGAACAGGTTCTCGGCCATCGACCGGCGGAACAGCTGCTGCAGGTGCCCGTAGGCCTCCTCCCCGTCGTGCAGCCTCGCCATGAAGTTGATCATCCAGGCACGGCTCCAGCCGGTCCCCGCGCCGCCGTGTTCGAGCCGGAAGTCGATCGTCCGCCGCGCCGCCGCCGCGTGTTCGGGACTCGTCGCCGGATCGATCGCATCTCCGGGATAGAGAGCCCAGACGTGGGACATGTGCCGATGCCCGGGCTCGGCCTCGCCGACCGGCGCGTGCCATTCGAGGATCCGCCCGTCGGGTCCCAGACGGACGCCCGGGGCCATCTTGGCGAGCGTCTCGCGGACGCGAGTCACGATGGGCTCCTCGATCCCCAGCGCATCCGCGACCTCCAGCAGATCACGGAACAGGTGGCGGATGATCTGGTGATCCATCGCCGGTCCCATGCACACCGCCGCGCGCTGGCCGTCGGGCAGCACGAACGAGTTCTCGGGAGACGTCGAGGGACCCGACACGAGTTCGCCCGTGCTCGGGTCCTCACAGAGCCAGCCGACGAAGAACTCCGCTGCTCCGGACAGCAGCGGCCAAGCGCGCTGCCGCATCCACGCCTCGTCGCCGCCGTAGCGCCAGTGGTCGACGAAGTGCTGCATCAGCCACGCGCCACCGACGTGCCAGAACCCCCAGAACGGCTGCGTCGATCGGTGGTAGGCCGGCGCGTAGACGTCGGTCGCGTGGCCCGTCACCCAGCCGTCGAGCCCGAACGACCTGCGCGCCCGCTCGGCACCGTTCGCAGCCAAGCGTTCGGTGAACGCGAACAGCGGCTCGTGGAGCGCGCCGAGGTTCGTCACCTCGGCTGGCCAGTAGTTCATCTGCAGGTTGATGTTGACGTGGTAGTCGGCGTTCCACGGCGCCTTGATGTGCTCGTTCCAGATGCCCTGGAGATTCGCCGGAAGCGTCCCGGGCCGCGAGCTCGCCACCAGCAGATAGCGCCCGTACGCGAACAGCAGCGCATCGAGACCGGGATCAGCGCCGCCATCCCGGACGCGCGCGAGCCGGACGTCGGTCGGCGCGGTCGCGAGCGCTTCGTCGCAGGCGAGCCTCAGATCGGCGCGCTGCATCCACGCCCCGTGCTCGGCCACGTGGGCTGCGCGGAGAGCGTCGAACCCGGCAGCATTCGCCGCCGCGAGGCGCGCCTCGCAGCGCGCATCCACATCGTCGCCGTACCACTCGGTCTCACCGACCAGGGTCAGCACGACTTCGTCGGCGGCGGTGACCCGGAGCCCGTCGTCGACCTCGTCCACGCGCCCCCCGCGCGCTTCCACGTCGACGACCACCACGAAACGCTGCGCCTTGTCTCCGTCGCCGAACGTGCTCTCGCTCTGCGTCACGCGCCCCTCGAGCACGACCCGGTGGCCCGCGGCCCGGCTGATCGCGGTCGGACGTCCGCCGTCGGCCGGTCGACCGAGCCCCACCGTGAAACCCACGGCGCCCGGCTGGTCACCCGTGATCCGCATCACCAGGACCTGGTGCGGCGCACTCGCGAAGACCTCCCTGACGAACCCGATCCCGCCACGCCGGTAGGCGACGCGCGCGATCCCCTGGTCGAGGTCGAGGGAGCGGCGGTAATCCTCGGGCTCGCCCTCCGCGCCTTCGAAGCGGAGCGTGAGGTCACCGAGCGTCTGGTGGCTCCGCACCGCAGAGCCGATCGAGAAGGCCGGCATCACCTGCCGGTCAACCTCGACGTGCTCGCCGCGGAACAGCATCTCCCGCCAGCGAGCGATGTCCGCCGGCCCGCCCGAGGTGGGGTCACCGCCCGCTCGGCCTGACCACATCGAGTCCTCGTTCAGCTGGAGCCGCTCTTGGTCGACGCCCCCGAACACCATGGCGCCGAGCCTACCGTTGCCGACCGGCAGCGCCGCCAGCCACCGGCGGGCTGGCGCGAGGTACTCGAGACGGTGTGGGGTCGGCTGGTCCTGCGGGACGGCCTGCGGCTGGAACGCGCACATCGCGGTGGCGAGGAAGGCGAGCATGGTTAGATCGAAGCCGCTCCTCCGAGGACGCACCACACCCGCCCGGCCCGAACCGGGGACCGAGGCTGGAACCGACCGTAGACCTACCGATGATGCGCGCTCCCCTGCTCCCTCTCCCCGAGAGCCACGTCATGGACCGTCGACCATCCGCCGCCGCAGCCATCGCGGGCGCCCTGTTCCTCTCCGCCTGCCAGACCCCGACACATCGCCCGATGGAAATCGTCACGACCCCGTTCGGAACCACTGCGGACGGCCAGCAGGTCCGCCTCTTCGAACTCCGCTCCGCCAGTGGCCCGATCGCGCGAGTCACCGACTACGGCGCGACCCTGGTCGAGATGTGGGCTCCGGACCGGAGCGGCGAAATGGCGGACGTGATCCTCGGCTTCGACGACGTCCGGGGCTACGAGTCCGACGCCAACCAGTACTTCGGCTGCACGACCGGCCGCGTCGCGAACCGGATCGCCGAAGGACGCTTCGAACTTGGCGGCCAGACCTACCAACTCGCGGTCAACAACGGCCCGAACCACCTGCACGGCGGTGGAGCGCGCGCACTGAACCGCGTGGTCTGGGACGCCGAGGCCGCTGTGACGGAAGAGGGCCAGCAGGTTCGCTTCCGCTACGTGAGCCCGAACGGCGAGGAGGGCTACCCCGCAGCGCTGACGATGTCGGTGACGTACACGCTGACGGCGGACGGTGACCTGCGGATCGACTACGAGGCGACGTCGGACGGGGCGACTCCGTTCAACCTGACGAACCACGCGTACTGGAACCTCGCCGGCCAGGGCGCACCGACGGTCCTCGACCACGAACTCCGGCTGAATGCGAGTCGCTACACGCCCGTCGACGCGACGCTGATCCCGACCGGTGCCATCGACACGGTCCCCGTTGCCCTGGACTTCCGCAGTGCCCGGCCGATCCGCGATCACCTCGAAGGGGTCGCCGGCACGAGCACCGAGGGCTACGACCACAACTTCGTGCTCGACGGCAACCCCGACGCGCTCGACTTCGCGGCCGAACTCCACGATCCGACGAGCGGCCGCGTGCTGTCGATCTGGACGACCGAGCCGGGCATCCAGTTCTACTCGGGCAACTTCCTGTTCGGACAGCGCGGCAAGCGCGGCGCGACCTACGCGCACCGGAGCGCGTGCTGCCTCGAGACGCAGCACTTCCCGGACTCGGTCAACCAGCCGACGTTCCCGTCGACGATCCTCCGTCCGGGCGAGACGCTCCGGACGACGACCCTACACCGGTTCAGCGCGCGGTGATCACGCACGATCGGCGG
>JAQCBR010000236.1 GCA_027621295.1 Planctomycetota bacterium | reverse complement strand
GTGGAACGGACGCTGACGGTCGCGTTCGACGATCCGACGCTGATCGACGCGCCGCGCTCCAACGGCCGGATCGCGAACGGTGAGCTGTCGTTCGGCGTCCTCGGCGGCGACGGGCACCACGGTGACTTCCGTCCTCAGGACGGCCAGGTGATCGCGGCCAACCGCTACCGCTGGAACACCGACAACCAGCTGCTGACCGTCAAGGACACGATGTTCCCGACCTCGGGCGCGGTCTCGGTCACCGACGGGCGGTTCTACTTCTCGAACTTCGTGCTGCCGACCGGCGTGACCGTCGAGTTCACCGGCTCGAACCCAGCGCAGATCTTCGTCCGCGGCGAGTGCCGGATCGACGGATCGCTGATCCTGAACGGCGAGACCGTGCCGGACGGCTTCAACGGAATGATCACCAGCACGCCTCCGCCTGCGACCCCGCCCGGCCAGAACGGCGGACGCGGCGGTCCCGGCGGCGGTGACGGTGGCGACGGCGGCGCGCGCGCCAACGGCCTCGGCCCCCTCGCGATCTTCAACGGCAGCGACGGTGAAGACCTCTCGGTGCCCGGCTCGTCGTTCTGGGCGAGCAGCGCGCTGCTCAACGCGACCGGCGGCAGGGGATCGCTCCAGTACCCGGCCCACGGCCTGAACGCCCAGCTTGCCTGGTACAACGCGTTCGGCACCAACTACGACCTCGAGACCGGCAAGGGCGGTGGCGGCGGCGGTTTCCTGGCCCCCGGCGCGGCTGGCTCGATCATCGCGGTGGCGTCGGTCGGCCTGATGACCAACAACCTGCGGGACGGCCGGGTCGAGTCCGGTGGTGGCGGCAACGCGTTCACCGACGTCGTCAACAACCCGCGCCCTGCGGGCGTCACGGGCGCCGACTACTACCTGATCGGTGGCTCGGGCGGCGGCGGAGGCGGCAGCCACCCGGCGCTCGCGCGCCAGCTGGCGACCGACCCGAACCCCTACCGCGCCGGCGCGTCCGGCGGCGGCGGCGGCGGAGCGCTCCTGATCCGCTCGGGCAACGGCATGCAGGTCGGCGCGTTCGCGTCGATCCAGGCCCGCGGCGGAAATGGCCCGGCGTCGGGCAACATCAACACGCTGTTCACGAACGGCGCGCCGCTCCCGGGCGGCGGCGGTTCGGGTGGCTCGATCCTGCTGCAGATGGAGGGCGGGTTCGCCCAGTCCGGCACGATCAACGTCAGCGGCGGCAACGGCGGCCAGTGCGTGATCCAGGGCTTCTACGCGATGGACGTGCGGTCCGGAGCGGGGGCGCCCGGCTACGTGCGCATCGAGAGGGTCGGCACCGCGCCTGCGGCCGGCGGCGCGGTGGTCCCGAATCCCGCTGCGCTCGGCGTGCTGCCGAGCTCTGACTACGACCAGGTGTCGGGCGCCCTCTCGCGCTACGTGCCGATGTTCCTCGACTCGCAGCCGCGGTTCCGCCGCTACGAGATCGAGGCGCTCGTCGACGGCGTGCCGATGCTGTTCTCGGACGACCCCGAGGTCCCGAACAGCATGCCCGCACTCTCCGGCCAGAGCCCGCTGCAGTTCTACGTGCAGTCGATCCAGACCGACCCGGTCACCGGGCAGGTCGAACCGGGCGCGACCCCCGGCCCCTGGCGTCGCTTCGTCGGCTCGTTCGGCGCGACCACCGGCGAGGGCAGCCTCGTCGACGACGGCGGCAACGCCTTCCGCTTCATGATGTTCGTCGACCGCGCGTTTGCGCAGAACGTGGTCGTCCAGGAACTGCGCGTCGTCTTCCGCACCTGAGCGCGACTCCCCGGTCCGAAGCGCGCACGGGGCTGCTCTTCGGGCTCGCGACCTACGCGACCTGGGGGCTGGTCTTCCCGCTCCATCTCCGCGCGCTCGACGCGGCGGTGGGGGCCAGCGTGGTCGCGCAGCAACCGCACTGGTCGCTCGAGGTCCTGTGCCAGCGGGTCGTGTGGTCGCTGCTGCTCTGCGCGCTGATGTTGGGCAGCGGGGCGCGGCGCGCCGAGCTGCGTCGGGTGATCGCGAGCCGCACGCATCTGCCCGCGCTCGCGCTCGCCGCGCTGCTGATCTCGGCGAACTGGATGGTCTTCGTCTACGCGTCGTCGACCGGGCAGCTGTACCGCGCAGGCATCGGCTACCTCGTCACGCCGATGGTCCAGATCGGACTCGGGGTGGCGTTCCTCGGCGAGCGGCTGCGTCGGCCGCAGTGGTGGGCGCTCGCGCTGGCCGGCCTGGGGATGGCGGAGCTGGTGTTCCTCGCCGAGGGCTGGCCGTGGATCGAGCTGTCCCTGGCGGGGATGTTCGGTGCCTACGGCCTCGTCCGGAAGCGCGTCCCGGTGTCGCCGCTGACCGGCCTCACCGTCGAGACCCTGGTGCTCCTGCTGCCTGCGCTCGCCGGGATCGCGTGGGTCCATTCCGCGTCGGGCCCGGGCCTCGCGATCGCCGAAGCGAGTCCGTCGACGATGGCTCTGATGCTCGGGCTCGGCGTGACCACGGCGGTGCCGCTGATGTGGTTCGCCGCCGCCGCTGCGCGCCTGCCGCTGTCGACGATCGGCTTCCTGCAGTTCTCGGCACCCATCTGCCAGGTCTTGCTCGGCGTGTTGGCGTTCGGCCAACGCCCGCCGGACCCGGCGATGTGGTGGGGCTACGCGGCGATCGGGCTCGGCGTGGTCGTCCTCGTCGTCGAACTGCTCCGTTTCCGGGTGCGCGCGGTCGCTGCGTGAAGCCAGCCGGCTGGTTTCGGTAGCCGTGCTGTCCGGGCCACGGCACGATCCGGCCCCATGAGACCATGGCCTCTCGCGCTCGTCCTCGCGGCGTCCGCCTGCTCGTCCATCGCGACGGATCAGGCGCCCAGCGGGGATTCTCCGCTCGACGCTGCAACGCTCCGGGCGCACATGCGGTTCCTCGCCGACGATCTCCTCGAGGGCCGCGGCCCCGGCACCCGTGCGGACGAGCTGTCGCAGCTCTACCTCGCGACCCAGCTCGAGGGCCTCGGCTTCGAGCCGGGTGCTGCGGACGGCGGTTGGATCCAACCGGTGCCGATCGTCGGCATCACGTCGAAGGTCGCGGAGACGCTGACCGCCATCGGGTCGGACGGCACGCGCGTGACGTTCGAAGGCCCGACGGACTTCACCGCGCAGGCGGCACAGGTCTCGGACGAAGTCGCGTGGGCGTCCGCACCGCTGGTCTTCGTCGGCTACGGCATCAGCGCGCCCGAGCAGGACTGGGACGACTTCAAGGACGTCGACGTCGCGGGGAAGGTCCTCCTCGTGATGAACAACGATCCGGAGTCGGACCCGGAGCTGTTCGCCGGCAAGCGGCGCCTCTACTACGGCCGCTGGAGCTACAAGTTCGAGGAGGCTGCGCGACGGGGAGCTGCGGGCGTGCTCGTGATCCACACGACGCCGTCGGCGGGTTATCCGTTCCAGGTGATCCAGGCGGGTCACGAGCGCGAGCGGTTCTTCCTGCCGCCTTCGGACACGTCGCCCGCGCGCCTGCCGATCCAGGGCTGGTGCAGCGAGGACGCGGCGCGGCGTCTCGCGGGTCTGGGCGGTCAGGACCTCGACGCGCTGCGCGCGCGGGCGGAGTCGCGCGACTTCCGGCCGGTCGAGCTGACTGCGCGCGTCGGGCTCCGACTCGAGAACGAGATCCGTGAGATCGACACCGCGAACGTCGTCGGCGTGCTTCCGGGCAGCGACCCCGCGCTCGCCGAAGAGGCGGTCGTCGTGACCGCGCATTACGACCACATCGGGATCGGCCCGGCGAAGGGCAGTGACTCGATCTACAACGGCGCGGTCGACAATGCGTCGGGCACCGCCGGTGTGCTGACCTTGGCGCGCGCGGCGGCGCTGCGGGGCGCTTCGCGGCGCTCCCTGGTCTTCCTGTTCGTGGGGGCGGAGGAGCAGGGTTTGCTCGGCTCGCTCCACTACTCGCAGAACCCGACCTGGCCCCGCGCGCAGATCGCCGCGAACGTCAACGTCGACGGACTCAACGTGTTCGGGAAGACCCGCGACATCGAGATGATCGGCTTCGGCAAGAGCTCGCTGACCGTGCTGGCGCAGGAGATCGCGG
>JAQCBR010000069.1 GCA_027621295.1 Planctomycetota bacterium | reverse complement strand
GCCACCCGTTCGTGCGCATCCTGGTCGAAGAGGGGACCGGTCCAGCGGCCGAGGCCTGCACGGGCTTCGCGGCGATCCTGGACGAGGTGGACCCGACGCAGTCCGAGCCTCAGAAGCTCACCGCCGACGTCGGGGCGCCGCCGGCGGACGGCCCGAACGGCCGCCCGTCGCCCACCGCACACCGGCCCGCGACGCACCGGGTCTTCGAGGCGCTGGTCGCGTTCGCCGGCAAGCACGCCGACGCGCTCCGCGCGCGCAGCGGCGGCCGCGCATCGCCCGCGAAGGGCCTGAACCGGCTGTGGCCACACGCTCGCCCGCCGCAGACGAGCGAGGAGGTCGCGGTCGTCCTCGACAACTGGCGCGCGACCACCGCGGTCGATCGCTCCCAGGTCTACCTCGACGTCCGCGTGCTGCCCGGCGAGACCCGCGACACGTGGGTGCTCGAGGGCGCGACCGAGCTCCCGCTGCTCGAGGACGCGATCGTGCGCACGCTCGCGTCGGTCGGGCTCCGCAACGTGTCCGGCTCGCTGCGGATCCTCCCCGACCTCGGCCGCCTCGACGGTCCGCCCTACGGCCTCGTCTCCGGGCCAGCCGTCGTCACCTGGCGCCATCCTGGTGCGACGACCGGCAACCGGGACGTCGACCCTGCGGGCCAGGTCGAGGAGACCGAGCTCCGGACCGGCGAGCCGGTCCGCCTGCTCGACCGGGAGAACGGCTTCGTGCTCACGCACGCGCTGTCCGGCTACGTCGGCTGGGCGCGCGAGTCGACGATCGACCGCTGCGACGCCGGAGTCTTCGCGCGCGCGGTCGAGGAGTGGACGCTCGACGGGGACCGGAGCGCGCCGACCGGCAGCGCCACGGCCCAGGTCGCGCTCGACCGGCTCGGCACCCCCTACGTGTTCGGCGGGCGCTCCGGCCTCGGCATCGACTGCTCCGGCCTCGCCGAGACCGCTTGGGCGACGCAGGGTGTGTTCCTGCCCCGCGACGCCGGACAGCAGATCCTCGCGGGTGCGCTGGTCTCGACGAAGACGCGCCCGGCCCCGCTCGTCCCGGGCGACCTGCTGTTCTTCGCGAACGCGTCCGGCCGCATCAGCCACGTCGCGGTCTCGCTCGGCGGGTTCCGCTTCGTCCACGCGACGCCTCCCGAGGTGACCGTCGCCTCGCTCGATCCGACCGACCCCTACTACGCGCCAGTCGCCGAGCGATTCGTCCTCGCGAAGCGCGTCGCACGCTGACTGGAATCCGACCCTGGCCTCCGCAACCCATCCGCATTCCCGCTGGCGCCGGCGCCTCGCTGCCGGGACCGTCGGTCTCACCGCCGGGCTCCTGCTGCTCGAACTCGGCTGCATGCTCGCGGTCGAGGGCGGACTGATCGCGGCTCGCGTGCCCGGATACGCGCTGACCGCGGGCCAGGGCTCGTTCTGGGGTGACTTCCACCCCGCGTTCGGCGCGTGGCACGCGGCCGACGCCGAGTACCGCCACCAGAAGGCGTGCTTCGACGTCGTCTACCGGACCAACTCGTACGGGGCCCGCGACGTCGAACGCAGCGAGGACGCGGCCGAGCCGCGTGTCGTCGTGCTCGGCGATTCGTTCATGGAGGGCTACGGCACCGCCGACGGCGAGCGCATGTCGGACGTTCTCGAGGCAGCGACCGGCGTCCCGCACCTGAACTTCGGGACGAGCGGCAACGCGGGCTCCACGCACGCGTTCGCGCTCTACCAGGGGCTCGCGTCCCGCTTCCGTCATGACGCGGTCCTCTGCGCGATCCTGCCCGAGAACGACTTCGACGACGACCTGCCGGCGGCCGGACGCTACCTCCCGTACTGGGACGGCGATGCGGCGCCGTTCGAGCTCCGCTTCCCGGTCGCTGCGCACACGGACTCGAGGTTCGGACGGCGCGCGACTGCCGGCGACGGGCCGGATCTCGAGCACGTGCTCCGTGAGTTCACCTACGCGCAGAACGTCGTCGACCTCGTCTACTCCGCCTACAAGCAGGGACGCGCCCGCGGCAAGGCGACGGCCGACGATCCCGACAGCCGGTTCTTCCGCTACTCGGAGCTCGAGCTGGCGCGCCTCCAGCACTCCTACGCCGAGATCGCGCGCCTCGCCCACCCGCGTCCGGTCGTGCTGTTCACGATCCCGAGGCTGACCGACTTCGCGGCGGCGGCATCGATCGAGCAGCCCCTGACACCCCTGGACGAGGCGCTGTCGATCTGGGCGCGCGGCATCGACAACCTGTTCTTCGTCCCGCTGCTGCCCGAGCTGCTGCGCCGGCACGGCGAGGACCCGACCGAGCTGTTCCTCGCCTGCGACCCGCACTGGAACGCCGCGGGCCACCGCGCGGCCGCGCTGATCCTGTCGGGCGCGGTCGGCGACCGGCTCTACGTCCGCGGCCGCTGACGCCGAGCGTCAGTCGCGCAGACGCTCGAGCCACGCCAACACGACATAGCTCTCGGCGGTCCGCTTCGGCCCCGGCACGCGGGTCAGGCGCCGGGCCTGGGACCTGGCCGCACGCGCCTGGAAGAACTCGTAGTAGATCGACCCCGCATCGCGCCGGAGGTCGGTGTCGCGGCCGTCGAGCTCGATGCTGGACCGACGTTCGCGCGCCATCCGCGCGGTCAGCTCCTCGAGTTCTTCCGACGACTTCCCGAACAGGAACTCGCGGAACGCCTGCGCCTCCTCCGCCTCCGGCTCACGCTCGGCGAACAGCTTGACGAACCCGAAGTCCGCGCCCTGGACCAGGAGCTGGAACATCTCGCTCGTGCCGACCAATGTCCCGCCGACGACGCGGACGCGCGCGCGAGCCTCCCACGTGGCCTCGAGCACCGGCAGGAACTCGTGCACGCGGAAGGTCAGCCGGTGCCCCCAGAGCTGCGCGAGCTGACGGACCGCGCGCTCGCGCACGTGTCGTTCGATCGCCGCGTCGGTCGCGAGGTCGGACAGGACCTCCTCGACGAGCTGCGTGTAGATGCTGGTGCGGAGCTGGCGGGCCGCGATCTCGCGGAGCGCGCGACCGCGCGCCGGGTCGTCGATGTCTCCAGCGACGTGCCAGAGCATCCGGAAGAAGTTGACCTGCGCGAAGTTCAGCGCGCGCCCGACGATCGCCTGGGTCGGAGCGCGGAGCCCGATGCTCGAGCCCGGGCCGGACAGCGCCTCGACCAGCGTGTCGAGGCCCCGCCGCCGTGAGCCGAGGCGCTGCTCGTCGAGCGGGGACGGATAGCGCGCGAGGAGCTCCCCGAAGAGGTCGAGGCGCTCGACCTGTTCGACGATGACCTCGGCGAGTTCGGCGTGCTCGGGGTCCCCGTCGACCGCCTCGAGCACGGCGAGGACGAGCTCCCGCTCCTCCGCTCGCAGCGGGCTGTGAGGACCGACGACGAAGGCCTCCCGCGCCATGGGCGAACATCCTGACGCGTCAGCCATCCGGACTCCAGCGCGAGGTTCGACGGATCACCCCAAGGGCCCCAGCATGACGCAGGCGGAGACTCAGGAGCGTGCGCCCGGTCCGATTGGTTAGAACGTGCTCGGATGTCCAAGATGACCGCGCACCCGATCCGCCGCTTCGTCCAGATCGAGC
Source organism: Planctomycetota bacterium (assembly GCA_027621295.1). GTDB lineage: Bacteria > Planctomycetota > UBA1135 > UBA1135 > UBA2386 > JAQCBR01. Next base: position 19,410 of record JAQCBR010000069.1, on the reverse strand, counting down.
CCGGAGAGGGGTGGACGCTGGTGCTCTCGGCCTCGCTCTTCGCGTGGCTGCTGGGTGCCTACTACCTGATCCAGCCGACGCGCGAGGCGTTCGGGATCTCGGCAGGACCCGTCTACGAGCTCCTGTGGACCGGAACCGCCGCGGCCACGCTGATCGCCACGCCCGTCTACGGCTGGGCGGTCGCGCGCTTCCCGAGGGATCGCTTCGCCCCAGGGCTCTACCTCGGCGCAGCGCTCGCCCTCGCTGCGTTCTGGTTCGCGCACGGCGCGGCCGAGGGCGAGGCCCGCCGCGTGATCGGCTACGCGTTCTACGTGTTCGTCAGCACGCTCGCCGTGTTCGCGACGACGCTGTTCTGGGCGCTGATGGCCGATGGGCACCGCCCCGAAGCCGCGCGGAGGCTGTTCGGGGTCATCTCCGTCGGCGGCACGCTCGGCGCCCTCGGCGGGAGCGCGCTCGTCGACGCACTCCGCGACGTGCTCACGCCGCGCGACATGATCCTGCTCGGCGCGTTCGGCTACGCGTCCTCGCTCGTGCTCCTGCTGCCCCTGCTCCGCAGGCTGCCGAACACCTCGACCGGCGACGGCCCGCGCACGCCCGCTCTCCAGGAAGCGCTGGCCGGCGCACGGCTCTTCGCGAAGTCCCCATACCTGCTCGGCATCGGGCTGTTCCTCGCCGGCCAGACGCTGGCCGCGACCTTCCTCTACATCGAGAGCCGTGAGTTCCTCTACCACGCGCTGCCCACCCGGGACGTCGCCGAGAGCGTCGCCCAGGCGAACACCGCCGCCCGCACCGCGTTCTTCGCCCGGATCAACCTCGCCTACAACGCGATCGCGCTCGTCGTCCAGCTCTTCCTCGTCGGACGCCTCGCGCGCTGGCTAGGCCTCGGCGCGCTGCTCGCATCGCTGCCTCTCGTCAACCTCGGCGGCTTCGCGCTCCTCGCCGCTGGCCCGTCGCTCTTCGCCTACGGCGCCTTCGAGGTCCTCCAGCGCGGCTCCCGCTTCGCGCTGATGAAGCCCGCCCGCGAGATGCTGTTCACCGTCGTCTCCCGCGAGGAGAAGTACCAGGCCAAGCAGTTCCTCGACACGGCGGTCTACCGCAGCACCGACGCCCTCTGGGCCTGGCTCGACGTCTGGCTCCGCTCGGCGCTGGGGCCGGTCCTGCTCAAGACGGTCGTGCTGGTCCCGGCCTGCGCGGCCTGGGCGGGCCTCGGGGTCGGCCTCGGACGGGGCTATCGGCGGCGGGCCAGTGCGCCGCAGAGCACGAGCAGCCACGCGAGCACGGCGAGCGACGACCCGGAGAGCAGGCGCGGCGGGTCGTAGCCAAGGACCAACCGCTGCGGCGCGGTCGATGCCGGGACCGCAGCCGCGCGCATCGCGAGGTTGGCTCGCAGGACGGGGCTCGCCTGCCCATCGACGGCGGCCGTCCACCCGGAGAACCACGCGTCGTTGAGGACGACGTGGCCGGCAGGACCTGGGCCAACCTCGAGGACGAGCTCGTGGACGTCGTCGCGGACGAAGCGGACGGTGCGGGGGGCGGGCTCGGCGGCAGGTGGCGCTGGCGTGATGCCCGCGGCGTCCGCGGCGGTCACGTAGGCGACCGCACGCGGGTCGAGGTCGGGGGACGCGAGCGCGTCGAGGACGGCTTCCTCGTCGGCGACGACGCGGAGTTCGGGCACGAAGAACGCGCGCGGCAGCGCGTTCGGGCGCTCGTGGACGTGGAAGGCGAACGGCTGACCATCGGGGCGAAGGCGGGCGCCCTGGAACTCGGGGCCGACCTCTTCGCCCGCGTGCTCGAGTTCGTCCTCGCTGAGCACCCAGCGGATGCCGAGCAGGTCGAGGGCGGGGTGCTGGAGGCGCTCGTCGTCGGGCAGCGCGTAGGGCCAGACGTTGCCCTTGATGAAGTGGTCCTCGCCGTAGATGCGCTCGAGCAGCTTGTGCGAGTGCGCGTCGAGGAACGTGTAGCCGTTCGCGTCGCGGATGTGCTCGGGGACGAGCTGGCAGGGGCCGAGGGCGGTCGGCAGGACCTTCTGGTCTTCGGGCGCTGCGGTCGCGCGGATCACCGCGTAGCCGCCGTCCTCGGCGAAGCGATCGCGCTCGCGGCGCAGGAACGCATGGACCTCGGTGTCGTGCGAGAACGGCAGTTCGCGTCCGGCGAGGAGCGGAGCGGCGAGCAGCGCGAGCTCGAGCGTGAGGCCGAGTACGGCTGCGGTCCGCCAGCCCGCGGCGCGCGCGGCGGGCCCCCGCGAGGCCCAGCTCGCGAGGCTCCACCAGAGCGCTGCGGCGAGGAGCGCCCAACCAGCGCCCATGAGCGCGCCCGTGAGGTGCGCGTGCGCGGCGCTCCGAGCCGCCTCGCCGCCGGTCGCCGCCATCACCTGGTCGGACGTCAGCTCCGGCATCACCGCGGCGAACCGCGCGGCTGCGGCCTCCGCATACCGCGCGGCCGCGCCCTCGGCGCCGAGCCCTTCGATGTGCGAGCCGATCGCCAGCGCTGCGATCCCCGCCCCACCGATCGCCACGCCGAGCACCCGCCGGCGTAATGACCGCGCATCGGCGGCGATCCGATCGAGCCCACACGCCCCGAGCACCGCCAGCACGCAGCAGAGGGGCCCCAGGAACCTGAACGGCGCGACGACCTGCATCCCGGGCGCCATGTGCAGCCAGGACAGGAGCGCATGCCCGCCGGAGAGCACGACGAGCACGGCGGCGGCCAGCGCCATCGCCCGCTCGGCGGTCCGCTTCGGCCAGAGCCCGGACAGCGCGGCGAGCGGCACGGTCAGCGTGCCGACGAAGACCGTGCCCTCGATGTAGTTCCAGACCGGCAGGAGCGGCCGACCGCTCTCCCAGTCGATCCGCGGCAGCGCCCAGAACGCCCATGCGGTGCGTGCCGGCTCGAAGCCGGTGGCGAGCGGGTGCCCGATCCACGACGGCATCACGAGGCTCAGCAGCAGCGCCCACGGTGAGAGCCCCTGCTCGGCGAGTCCGCCCGGCGTCGGCGCTCCGCCCCGGCTCGACTCGGGGAAGAACGCGGCCATCGGCAGCAGCTGCACCGCGGCCACCATGATGCCGACCACGAACGCTGCGCCGAGCCAGCCGACGGTCACGAGCCGCGGCGGCATCGCGTCCCCCTCGACGGAGACGAGCCGGACCAGCGCGTAGATGCCGGCGACGAGGAACACCGGCGCCGCGTAGGCGGGGAATCCTGCGAGCAGAGTCATCCCCACCGCGACCGCGAGACCGGCGGCGGGCCGGCCGCGCCCGCGACCTCGGGCCCCCGTCACGCCGTGCACGCCCCACAGCACGCCCGGCAGCCAGACCAGCGACGCCATCCGCTGGTAGAAGTGCGCCTGCGCGACCAGCGTGCCCGACAGCGAGAACGCGACCGCCCCCAGCACGCAGCTCGCGAGCCCGAGCCCGAGCGCCCGCAGGAACCCGAACATCAGGCCGCCCGCGATCGCGAACGACACCAGCGCGCCGAGCGCCAGCCCGTCCTGCGGGTCCTCGTGCGCGAGCACCAGCCAGTTCGGCGGGTAGAGGAGGCCGACGACGCCGGTCGCCATCAGCGGCGCGCCGAAGCGCGCGTAGGGGTTCCAGAGCGGCAGGCGGCCCGCCTCGAGCTCCTGCCGCGCGAACCGCAGCTCGGGCACGAACGTGAACACGACCTCGGTCGGTCCGTAGTTCGCGTCCTGCCGCGCGCGCGCCAGCTCCTCGGCGTTCAGCTTGGTCGCGACCGGAGCGAACTGCGCGAGGTCGAACGGGACGAAGGTCCTCCCGCCGAAGAGGCTCGGTGCCAGGAGCAGCGTCGGCAGCAGCACGACGAGCAGAAGCCCCGAGATCCAGCTCCGTTGGTTCATCCGCGATCGGCGCGTTCGGCGCCGGGAGCCCACGTTAGCCGGACCTCCCGCGCATCGCGCGCGTCACGATCGGCGGAGGCCTGCAGGCTCCTCAACCGACCTCGGCCGGCACCTTGCTGGCGGGCTTGCTCGCCCCCGGCTTCTTGGTCGCCTTGCGACCCTTGAGGGTCACGCGGATCTTGCGCCGGACGTCGATCAGGTAGGTCTCGAGCTTGCTCGACTCCTTGCCCATCATCGAGTTCCACAGCGTGGACACGAGTCGCCACGGGCGGGTCGCGAAGGAGACCGCGTAGAAGTTCAGCAAAGCCCAGCTCCGCCAACGCGTCAGCTCGGCCGCCGTGAAGTGCTTCGAGTAGTTGTTGGCCTCCGAGAGCTTCGCCTCGTTCGCGAAGATCGGCGTCAGCAGGAAGTCGTCCGTCAGCTCGATCCGGCCTTCCGCCAGCAGCTCGCGGTAGAGCTGGGTGTTCGGGATCGGGAAGAAGAAGCCGAACGCCATGTCGGTGATGCCGAGGAACGCGAGCTTCCGCGCCAGCTGCACGGTCTTGCGCAGGTCGTCCTTCGTGTCCTCCGGGAACCCGGCGACGAAGAAGGTCGCGACGTTGAGCCGATGCTTGACCGCGGCCTTGACCGCGCGCAGCAGCGACTCGTCCTTCAGCATCTTCTTGATGCGCTTACGGGTCTCTTGGCTGCCGCTCTCCGGCGCGTAGTTCAGCGACACGCCGTTGGTGCGCTTGAGCCACATCGCGACCTCGTCGTCGATGACCTCGACGCGCGTCCCCGACGGGAGCTGCCAGCGGATCTTGTCGACGAACGGGCGGGACGCCAGCTCGCTGCAGAACCCGATGACCCAGTCCTTCTTGAGGATCGCGGTCAGGTCCTGGAACGGGAAGTTGTTCGCCCCGTAGGTCTCGTGCCAGTGCTGGATCTCGTCGACGACGTCCTTGGGCTCGCGCGAGTACCAGCGCGTCGTCCACATGTTGGGCGACGAGCAGTAGGTGCACTGGTAGGGGCAGCCTCGGGTCGCCAGGATCGGCACCGTCATCCCGTAGTGGATGCCGGTGACGAGCTTGCGCTCGTCGTAGGCCTTGACGTCGAACAGGTCCCACGCCGGCCACGGGATGTCATCGAGGTTGCGACGGCGCGCGCGCGCGGAGTCCGACTTGCGAGGCTGTCCGTTCTGGTCGCGGAACCAGATGCCCGCGCAGGAGGCCCAGTCGGTGCGCCCGTCCTGGATGCCCTGGAACACCTCGGCCGCACCCTCCTCACCCTCACCGAGCACGATGAAGTCGATCGGCGCCTGCTGCATCGACCACTCCGGGAGGCCGGCGAAGTGCTCGCCGCCGCAGACGATCGGAAGCGCGGGGAAACGCGCGCGGATCAGCTGGAGGATCTCGCGGACGATCGGCCACGAGAACGACCACATGTTGGTCACGCCGATCGCATCGGTGTCCGCGTCGATCCGGTCGACGATCTCGTCCGGCGTCAGCCCGAGCGCGGAGATCTGTGGGCGAGGGCCCGGTGTCACCTGGTCCGGTGCGAGGCCGACCGCGTCGATCACCGACACGTCATGGCCGGACTGCCGGAGCGTCGAGGCGATGTAGGCGAGTCCGAGCGGAATGCTCGGACGCAACGCCGTCATCGCGAGGACGTTCAGGTAGACGGGCGGGTGGACCAGCTGGATCTTCATGGACTCTCGAGCAGCGACCGAGCCGCGCCCCCGCCCTGAGCGCGAGGGACCCTGTAGGCTATCCGATGGGAAGCCGCCAGGAGGGATGTTCGACGTCGCGAGGAGGGTGGCTGAACCCCAGCTTTCGGCTCGGGGTAAGCCGGGGCGCGTCAGACGGATGGGTTCCCGACCCAGCAAGTCCCGGACCCGACGACGTGGAACCAGGAAGAGGGCCCGGCAACGCCCATGGCATCGGGGTTTGGGGGCAGGATGGGACCGTCGCCGGCGGTCGCCCGACACTCCCGCTGCGACGGCCCGACGGGACACCGCCAGGGCCCGGCACCCAAGGGACGGGTCCCGCAAAAATCAGCGATGAAGACGTGCTCTATGAGCCGCCGTGCTGGTCCAGGATGCGCCGGTAGTCGTCCGGCCCCACCGTGTACTTGGTCCGGCAGTAGTCACAGCTGATCGCCAGCTGCTCCCCGGTCTCGATCAGCTCCCGGAGTTCCTCAGCCCCCAACGTCGATGCGGCGCCGACCGCGCGCTCGCGCCCGCAGCCGCAGACGAAGGCGATCCCTGACTCGGCGAGACGGGTGTGCTCCATGTCGCCCATCAGCGCGGCGAGCAGCGTCTCCGGGTCGTCGCCGTGCGCGGACACGAAAGCGGCGAGGTCGCCGAGCGTGGCGATGCGCGCCTCCATGTGCGCGAGCGGCGGTTCCGTCACTTCGGGGAGGAGCTGCACGACGAAGCCGACCGACTTCTCGATCGTCCCGTCTCCCGCGGTCGTCGCGGCGAGCGCGAGGCGCGTCTCGACCTGCTCGGACTGGAGGAAGTAGGTGTGGAGCGCTCCGGCGACGCCGCCCTCATCGGTCGTCTCGACGTAACCCTGGTGCGGCTGTCCGGGACGGACGATGCGGACCACCTGCAGGATGCCTCCGTCGCCGGGGAGCACGCCGAGCACCTCGTCGGTCACCTGGGCGAGCCCGCGCGTCGCGCCCTCGGCGTTCGCGTCGCCCACGAGGCGGGTCCCGATCTTGTCGGTGAACAGGACCTGGACGCGGTTGCCGGGCGCCATCGTCTCCCGGACCAGCACCGAGGCGGTGATCACCTCGCCGAGACAGGAAGCCGAGACGCCCTCGACTTGCTGGAGTTCGGCGATGCGGCGCGCGGTGTCGGTCGTCCGCGCGACGAGGACGCGGAACGAGCCGTCGTCGGTCATTGCGCGCAGCACGCGGTCGGCGGTGTCAGTCATGGCGTCGGCAGTATGCCGCCCGACATGGAGCGCTTCATGCGCGAAAGGCGGCGCTGAGGACTTGCTCCCGCACGTCAGCGCGGAGTCACGACGAGCGCGTTCGAAGCGCGGAGTCCGCAGGCCTGGTCGCGCTCGACGGCGAGGATCTGGACGAAGACCGAGCGCCCCTTCGGCACGGATGCCAGCGGCACGTCGAACCGGACGCCGTCGGCCGTCGCGAGGTACGGGATCTTCTGGTCGGTCGCGAAGTCGACGAAGTGGGTCTCACGGCAGAAGCGCGACTGCCGCGGCGCGTGGCCGACGACGAGCCATCCGGACGCGCCGACTGCGGGGGCAGGATCGATCCACGCCTCTAGGACCCCGTCCCGGACGGCGCCGCGGAGCGTAGGCGCAGCGCCCCCGCGCATCGATCCCGCGTCGACGGATGCGACCTCGGGGAGGGACACCTCGACCGGGACCGTCACGGTGAGGCTGCCGAGCCGGGCGCTCACGGTTGCCGCTCCCGCCCCGAGCGCGGTCAGAGCGCCGTAGGCATCGACACGCACCACTTCAGGTGCCGAACTCTCGTAGTCCCGGCACGAGTAGGTGACATCGACGGTCGAACCGTCGGCCGTGTCCCCGAACACCACCACGCGGCCACGCGCGAACGGTGCGTCGAGCACGACGGGCGACGCGCGGAGCCCGCGCACCGTGGGAACGGGCTCCGCGCCCGCAAGACGCGGTGCGACGCGCCGCGCGATCTCGAGCGCGAGCAGTTCGTTGCCCCGCGGGCCGAGATGGCAGCAGGCATCCACGTAGAGCGGCTCCGCGACGTCCGCGAAGATCTCCGTCAGGTCCTCGAACGCGACGCCGTCCGCGCGCAGCGCTTCGCCGAGTGCCTGCAGAACCGGGTAGCCCCGCTCCACCGCGAAGCGCGTGGGGTGGTCGTCGTGCACGGCGACAGCACGCTCCGCCGCACCGATCGGCTTCGAGCCCGGCACGTACTGGTTCGGCTGCAGGAAGTGGAACGACGGAATCCCGCGCGCGGCGCACGTCGCATGGATCATCCGCGCGCACTCTGCCCAGACCTCGGCGCCGTAGGCGATGACCTCGTCGTCCGTTGTCGGGCGGGGCCCTGGGCCGAGCGTCGCGTACGCACGCCCCCCCTGCTCGCTGGTGCTCGCAGCCTCGCTGTAGGCGACGCCCTGCGCGGCCAACGCGCGATCGACGAGCTTCCAGCCGAGATTGGCCAACGGCGACCAGCTCGGCAGCAGCCCTCCGAACCACGAAGCCACGTCCGCGCGCAGACCGCGCACGAAGGTCGCGCCGCCGATCGCACGCTGCACCGCCGGGGCGAGGGTGTCGGCCGCGAGGAACTGCCAGTTGGACGGGAACAGCGGGTGGACGCCCTCCATCGCTCCGCGCTTCAGCGACTGGCTCAGCTCGTTGAGCCCGTCGAGGACGAGGACCGCGTCGAACTGCCCACCCTGAGCGAACGCGAGGTCGAGCGCGAACTTGTGCTGGGGTTGGCGGTATCCCGGATTGGCGAGTCGAACGAAGACGAGCCGTCGATCCTCGAGACCGGGCTGGGTGCGCAGCGCCTTCGCGAGATGCGGCACACCCTCCTCGGCGAACATCGCGGCGACCGAACCGCCGAGGACCGCGATGACGAAGTGGCCGGGCGCACGCTCGCGGAACGGCGCGCCCTCGTCGAAGAACCCCCACTCGGTCACGTCGAGCCCGCCCGCACCGCGCTGCGCGGTCGCGTCCTCGGGGTCGAGCACGTAGCCGAGGTACGGGTGGAGCGACCAGTTGGTCGCGTTCGCGATCTGCCGCGCGTCGGCCGGCGTCGACGCGCTCGCGGCGAGCCCCGCGCGCTCGGCCGCGAGCCGCGACGGCGAGAAGCCCTCGCCCGTCAGCACGAGGAAGCCGAGCAGCGCGACGACCTCGGCCAGCCCCCAGGCGATGCACAGCGTCAGCGCGAGGAACAACAGACGGCGGGTTCGGGAGCGGGGCACGGTCATCGCGACCGCCGCATCGTAGCCGGAAGACCGGTCAGCCCAGCAACCAGCGAACGACCTGTGCCAGCATCGGAATCACGCCGAGGACCATGACGAGCAGCAGCAGCGCGCTCCTGCGCCGAGCCTTCTCATGGTCCGGCGAAGGCAGTTCGAACGCCGTCGAGGCATCGTCCGGTGCGTCCGCACCGGCCCACTCGCGGCCGGCAGCACGGGCCTCGGCGAGCGCCTCGGAAGCCGCCTCCGCGTCCTCGGCCCGGACGAGCACGTCAGCGCCCTGCAGGTTCATCAACCGCTGGCTCATCGCGAACTCGTCGGCGAGCATCACGTCGGGCGTGAACGCCTCGATGCCGGCATCCGCCAGCACCGCCACGACGACGCGAGCCTCGAAGCCGGTGCGCGCGCGATGGACGGCGACCGGGGTACGGTCATCGGGTCGCGTCTCCATCGTTCAGCCCCCCTGCTTGCCGCTGCGGATCGCGTCGAGGCGCGCGGCCATCGCCCTCACGCGCTCGGGCTCCGACTCCGCGAGGTTCTCGGTCTCACCCGGATCCTCGGCGAGGTCGTAGAGCTGCGGGACCGTGTCGTTGCCGAGCTCGATCCCGGTCGAACGGCTGAACTTCGCACCCTTGCCAGCAGGGATGAACTTGTAGCGGCCCTCTCGCAGCGAGATCGACCCGGCCTGCGCGACGAGATGGTCGCGGCCCACCTGGTCGTCGCCGAGCAGCGCCGCGAGCTGGTCCTGACTGTCGGGTCCTGCCCCCTCGCCGAGCTCGACCTCGAGCAGTCCGGCGAGGCTGGCGAGGTAGTCGACCTGGCTGACGAGCGCCTCGGACACACCAGGCTCGACGCGGCTGGGCCAGCGGACGATGTGCGGCACGCGGGTGCCGGCCTCGAACGCGCTGTACTTGCCGCCACGCCAGGGGCCGGCCGGCGCGTGATCGCCGTTCCGTTCGACGGCCTCGTCGACGTAGCCGTCGTCGAGCACGGGGCCGTTGTCGCTCGTGAAGATCACGAGCGTGTCGTCGGCGACGCCGAGCGCGTCGAGCTTGTCGAGCAGCGCGCCCACGCACCAGTCCATCTCGACCAGCACATCACCACGCGGCCCCTTGTCGGTCTTGCCGACGAAGCGCGCGTGGGGAACCCGCGGCACGTGGACGTCGTGCGTCGCGAAGTAGAGGAAGAACGGCTCGTCGCCGACCTCGTCGAGGAAGCGGAGCGCACGCTCGACGAACTGGTCGGCCATGTCCTCGTCGACCCAGCGCGCCGCGTGGCCGCCGGTCATGTAGCCGATCCGGCTGATGCCGTTGACGATCGTCCGGTCGTGCCCATGGCTGAACTTCATCTTCAGCAGGTCGGGCCGCTCCGCGCCGATCGGGTCGTCGCCGATGCGCTTGCCGTAGGACACCTGGATCGGGTCCTCGGGGTCGAGACCGACGACGCGGTCGCCCTCGACGTAGACACAGGGCACGCGGTCGCCGGTCGCCGGCAACAGGAAGCACTCGCCGAAGCCGATGTCCTGGGGCCCGGGCCGGATCGCACCGTTCCAGTCCAGGTCTCCCGCACCGAGGCCGAGGTGCCACTTGCCGACGACCGCGGTCCTGTAGCCCGCCTGCTGGAACACCGACGCCAGCGTCGTACGCCCCGGCTCGATCACCATCGCAGCGCTCCCCGGCAGCACGCCGGTGCCGCGCTTGCGGAACGCATACTCGCCGGTCAGCAGCGAGTAGCGCGACGGCGTGCAGGTCGCGGCCGTGCAGTGCGCGTCGGTGAAGCGCAGGCCCTCGGCCGCGAGACGATCGACGTTCGGGGTCGGGACCCCGGACGCCCCGTAGCAGCCGACGTCGCCGAAGCCGACGTCGTCCGTGTAGATCAGGACGACGTTCGGCGGGCGGGTTTCGCCCTGGGCCCTGGGAGCGGCGGCGAGCGCCGCCAGGACCGCCGCGGCGGCGAGGAGGGTGCGCATCCGGGCCAGGATAGCCACACGCGCACCCGAGCGCGCGTCAGCGGTCGCCGGCCTCTTCGGTGGCCGCGGAGGGCTTCGGCGCGGTGGCTTCCCGGTAGCTCGGCGCGTGCGGGATCTTCTCCTTGTCGCGGTCGGCGTAGGGAACGCCGTCCGCGATCCACGCCGGCGCGGTCGCGCCGCGCAGGTGGTGGTCGAAGAACTCCTGCATGCGACGCGTCCAGTCGACCTGGTTCTGACGCTTGCGGAGACCGTGGTCCTCACCGACGTAGTTGAACAGGTAGGCCTCCTTGCCGAGCCGCCGCAGCGCCATGAAGTACTCGATGCCCTGGTACCAAGGCACCGCACCGTCCTGGTCGTTGTGGAGCATCAGCACCGGGGTCTCGACCTTGTCGGCGAAGAACACCGGCGAGTTCTCCAGGTAGCGCATCGGGTAATCCCACGGCGTCCCGCCGATCCGGCTCTGGGTCTTCTCGTACTGGAACTGCCGCGACATCCCCGAACCCCAGCGGATCCCGCCGTAGGCCGACACCATGTTGCTGACCGGCGCGCCGGACTCGGCGGCCGCGAACAGGTTGGTCTTCGTCACCAGGTAGGAGGTCTGGTAGCCGCCCCACGAGTGGCCCGCGATGCCGATCGAGTCGGCGTCGACGAAGCCCTTCGCGATCAGCATCTGGACGCCCGGGACGATGCACTTGAGCGCCGACTCGCCGGGATAGCCCTCCCGGTAGACGATGTCCGGCTCGAACCAGAGGTAGCCGTTGCTCACGTAGTACGCGGGGTTCGGCGAGGTGCCCGGCGCCGGCGTCACGTGGCGGTGGAGACCGTCCGACAGGCGCTCGTAGAAGTAGACGAGCATCGGGTACTTCTTCGACGGGTCGAAGCCGTCCGGGACGACGAGCTTGCCCTGGAGGGCGATGCCGTCGGCACTGTGCCAGGACACGAGCTCCGCCTTGCCCCAGCGCACCTCGTCGAGCATCGGGTTCGCGTCGGTGAGCTGGCGTTCACCGCCGAACGACAGGTCGGCGGTGTAGCAGTCCGGGAAGTCCGCGTAGGTCGACAGCGTGTAGAAGATCCGGTCGGCCTTCTTCGCGCGGACGAGGTCGCCGATGCGAGCGTCGCGACGCACGAGCTGACGCGGACGCGCGACGCCATGCGTCGAGTCGACCGCGTAGCCGGTGGCCTTCGTCGGCTCGTGGAACGTCGAGAGCACGACCGGACCGTCGAGCCAGCGGTTGCCGTCCTCGTCCTCTTCCGGCCGCGGGCCGGGCGTCAGGTCGACGCGCGCGACCCGGTAGACGGTGTGGCTCGCACGCCCCTGCCCGTCGGTCATGCACGTCGCGTCCCCGGTCAGCGGATCGACCGACCAGAGATCGAACTGGTCGTAGAGCACCACCGCATCGTCATTCGGGAGCCACCCCGCGATGCCGTGCGGGTTCGCGGGCTCGGGGCGGTCGTCGTCCTCCCTCCAGAACGGCGTCGCGATGTTCGTCGTGAGCGCGCGTCGCTCCATCGAGACGAGGTCGAGGACGCTCCAGTGCTGGTCCTCGAACCACGTCAGGAAGCGGCCCGTCGGCGACGGCGACGCGGACCCGCGCAGGTGCTCGATGACCTTGTGGCGCGTCCCGTCCACCGTGTTGACCACATAGATGTCCGAGTAGCGGCCGTCCCACGAGACTTCGGCCGCGTAGACCTCCGAGTCGGTCGCGAGCGCGCGCGATCCGTCATCGCTGATCAACCGCATCGAAGGGAGGTGGTCGTCCCCGAGCACCTGGACCCGGCCGTCGTCGAGGAAGCAGACGGCAGCCCAGGACTCGCCGCCGCCACGACGCTTCGCCTGCATCGGCTGGATCTGGCCGTCCTTCCAGTGCCAGAGGTCCAGGACCACCTTGTCCTCGGCGAGGATCGGTGCGAGCGGAGCCTCGGGGTCGAGCTCGACCGAGAAAGAGAGCACCGAACCGTCGCGGCTGAATCCGAGACCGGACTTGGACAGGCGCCGCCCCTCCGGGATCACCGCGTGGTCGGAAGCGATCAGCCGTTCGGCCGCGCTGCCCCGGAAGTCCCAGCGGTAGTACTCGATCTCCGGATCCTTGGCCTCCTTGTCGGCGAGGTCGGTCCAGAACACGAGGGTCCGATCCTCACGGTCGGTGGCGAAACCACCGTAGTGGGCAGGACCATCGATCAGCTCGACGCGACGACCGGTGCCGAGCTCGAGTGCGAACAGCCCCTGGTCGACCTCCGGCTCCTTCGCCGGCTCGGGCGTCTTCGGCTCTTCGCTCGCGGTCGGAGCCGCCGGCTCGGCAGCGGCCTCGCCGCCTTCGGACGCCTCCTTCTTCTCCGGTTCGGGTGCCTTGCTCTCCGGGGCCGGCTTCTTCTCCGGCGCAGGCTTCTTCTGCACGTCGATCACGAGCCAGCGGTCGTCGGCGATCGCACGGTGCGACAGCACCCACTCGAGCTTCGACTCCTCGCCGGTCGACAGATTGCGGACGACGACCTGCTTGCCGTCGCGGGCCTGGAACCGCTTCTTCGGCTCGTCCTCGTCGAGCGCCATGGCGTCCGCATCGCCTCCCCGGCGGCGACGACCACGACCCTCTCCGGCCTCCGGCTCGGCAGGCTCCTCCTTCGTCTCCTTGCCGGCTTCGTCCTTCTTCTTCTCGGCGCGGGGCACGTAGACGACGAAACCCGTCTGCTCGAGCAGCTCGAACGACTCGACCCGCTCGATGGTCGTCACGTTCCCGGACGCCAGCTCGAGGATGTGGAGCTGCTTCAGGTCGGCATCCGCTTCCTTCTTGGGCTCCTCGAACTTGCCCTCACCGGCCTCGATCGCCGCGCGGAGCTTGCTGATCCGCTCCGCGCGCCACGCGTCCTCGCTGGCACCGACCGAGAACACGAGGAAGCGGCTGTCGTCGGTGAAACGCGCCGAGCTGCCGCGCGGGAACCGATGGACCTTGTCCCCGTCGACGTGCCGCACTTCGAGCGTCTTGTCGCCGCGGGTCGGCCCGACCGTGTAGGCGAGCCAAACGCCGTCCGGGGACGGAGTCTCGCCTGACAGGGTCGGCCACGCGTCGTAGTCGTCGTGGGTCAGCGCGCGAGGGCTCTGGGCGACGGCAACCGCGTCGAGCGCGGGCAGGAACGCGAGGAGAGAGAGGAGGATCGTTCGCATGGGGGTCCTGGGGCGGGGCCTTCGGAGAGGGGCGCAGGATAAGCCGATCCGGCGAGCCTCGCGGAATGGTTCCACGCGGGAGCCGCGTCCCAAGTTCGCGTCGATGCCATGCCCCGGAGCGGGGCGGCTCGGAGCGGTGCCCGGGCCCCGGATGTCGCAAGCCCAGGCCCAGCGTGTAGATTCCCTCGCCCATCCTTCGGGCTGCGAGTCCGCCCACCTCCCTCAGACCTCCGATGACCCAAGTCCAAGCCCTCGACCTCCGTCCCGGCACGCTCGTCTCCTACGAGGGACGCATGTGCAAGGTCACGTGGTGGAACATCCTCCGCAACGACCGCCGCCAGTTCGTCCAGATGAAGCTGAAGGACATCCAGACCGGCCGCGTGTCCGAGATCAAGGAGCACGGCGACACCAAGTACGAGGTCCTCGAGAACGAAGAGATCGATCTCGCCTACTCGTACCGCGACGGCATCGACGAGGTGTTCTTCACCGAGGCTGGTGAGGAAGTCCGCTGCCCCGTGGCCGCCGCCGAGGACGCGCTGCTCTGGCCCTCCGAGACCTACACCGGCTTCTACGTCCAGGGACAGCTCGTGTCGGTCAACGCGCCGAAGATGGCGGTCGTCACCGTCACGGAGACCGCACCGCCCATCAAGGGCGCAGGGACCGGCCAGAAGGAAGCGATCCTCGAGAACGGCGTGAAGGTCAAGGTCGGCATGCTGACCGAGACGGGCGACAAGGTGCGCATCGACACCGAGACGCTCGAGTTCAAGGAACGGATCACCGGCTGATCCCGAACCGCGGCCGCAGCAGGGGGCGCGCCGCACGGTCACCCGACGACGCGGCAACCGCTCTGGATCGTTCGGCCCGCGGGAGCCAGATGGCTCGACCGACGGGCGCAGCGGGGTCGGGAGCAGCGGGGTCGGGAGCAGCGGGGTCGGGAGCAGCGGCCTCCCGGCTCTCCCCGCTCCCGGCGACTATTGGTCGGAAGCCCCCGACCTCTCGTCGGTCTCCGACTCACCCTCGCCGCTGGCCTCGTCGGGCTTCTCCTCCGACAGGCCCATGTCCCCGAGCAGGTCTTCCAGCGAGACGACTTCCGGGCCCGAACCGGGCTCCCGATCGTTCTTGCGCAGGGACTTCTCCTTCTTCTTCTGACGCTTCTTCTGCTCTCGACGCCGCTTCTCGAACGAATCTCCCATCCAGTCCTCGGTTCGGTTCCTGCACGCGCGCGCCGACGGGCGTGCGGTGCGTTCACCCCCGGACCGGAACCGTGTCCCCGAGGGCCGGACAGCGGCTGGAGAGTTCCAGCGACCGCCGCTTGAGAGCGAGCGATTCTACCGGGGCCTGACCACGCCACCAACCCGCATGGACCGCGACACCTTCATCCGTCGCCAGCTCGAACTGCTCGAGCGGGAGCGCGAGGCCGAGATCGAAGAGGTAGAGCGGCTCCGCGCCGAGCTGCCGGATGCGGAGCTCGAACGCCGCGGACTGACGCTGCGACGGCTCACCCTCCGCGACCTGGACGTCGGCCTCGGAGGCAGGACGCTCCTCGTTCTGGAGCCGAGCCGAGGAGGCGAACTTCCCGCCCACCGGTTCGCGGTCGGCGATCTGGTCGCGCTGCGCGAGGGCCGCGACGACGAGGCGGCGCGCATCGGCGTCGTCGACTCGGTGCGGCGCGAGTCCATCCGCATCGCCGTCGACGAGGGCGAGGACGACCCGGACCTCCCGAACCTGATCCGCCTCGACCGCCTCGTTCCCGACGTGACGTTCCGACGGATGCGGGACGCGATCCAGGCCCTCGCGACCAAGACGACCGCCGAGCAGCGGAACCTGCGCCGGGCAGCCCTCGGCGAGAACGACCCGGGACCGCTGCGGCCGCTCGCGAAGACCCGGGTCGGCGAGCATCTCGACGCGTCGCAGCGCGAGGCCGTGGCCGCAGCGCTCGAGGCCGACCCCCTGGCGTTGATCCACGGCCCCCCCGGAACGGGCAAGACGACCGCGGTCGTCGAGCTGATCCGACTCGCAGCGCTGCGGGGCGAGCGCGTGCTCGCCACCGCCCCCTCGAACGTCGCCGTCGACAACCTCGCCGAGCGACTCGCCGCGGCCGGCGTCCGCATCGTCCGGGTAGGCCACCCGGCCCGACTCCTCCCCCAGGTCCGCGCGCTGTCGCTCGATGCCCAGGTCGCGGAGGTCGAGGACACGCGACTCGTCCGCGATCTCCGCCGCGACATCGGCGTCGTCGAACGGCGGCTCGCCCGCGCGTCGGGGCGCGACGAGCGGCGTGACGCCCGCCAGGAGCTCCGCAGGCTGCGGGCCGAGATCCGCGCCCTGGACGCCGCCAACGTCGCCCTGGTGCTCGGACGCGCCGAGGTCGTGCTGACGACGACGACCGGGGCCGAGGACCGCCACCTGCGGGGCGCAGCGTTCGACCTCATCGTCGTCGACGAAGCCGCGCAGGCGCTCGAAGCGGCGACGTGGATCCCGCTGCACAAGGGCCGCCGCGCGGTGCTCGCCGGCGACCACCGCCAGCTACCACCGACGATCGTGTCCGATGCGGCGGCCCGGGGCGGTCTCGCCAAGACCCTTTTCGAGAAGCTCGCGGACGCTCACGGCGAGACGATCGTGCGCATGCTGACGGTCCAGTACCGGATGCACGCGACGATCATGGAGTGGTCGTCGACGGCGATGTACGAGGGCCGCCTCACCGCCGCGGCGTCCGTCGCCGCTCACCGGCTCGCGGACATCGAGGGCGCCGCCGAGTGCGAGGACACGGTGACCCCGTTCCTGTGGATCGACACCGCGGGGTGCGGGTTCGAGGAGACGGCGGACGTGCACGACGGCAGCAAGTCCAACCCGGACGAGGCGCGGCTCGTCTCGCGACACGTGCGTGCGCTGCTGGACGCGGGAGTGGAGCCGAACTCGATCGGCGTGATCACCCCCTACAACGCCCAGGTCCAGGCGCTGCGGGACACGCTCGCCGATCTGCCAGAACTCGAGATCGGGACGGTCGACGGCTTCCAGGGCCGCGAGAAGGAAGCGATCGTCCTGTCGCTGGTGCGCTCGAACGACCGCGGCGACGTGGGATTCCTCGCCGAACGGCGCCGGATGAACGTCGCTGTCACGCGTGCGCGCCGTCAGGTCGCGCTGATCGGCGACACGGCCACCCTGGCCTGCGACCCGTTCTTGGCCGGGCTGATCGAGCACGCGCAGCGGAGCGGCGCGTATCGCAGCGCGTTCGAGTACGGCGACCTCTGATCACAGGATCGCCCCCGACCGAGCAGCGGGTCGCCCGCCCGGCAGACGTGGATCAGTGGTGATGGCCGCCCGGCCCGTGCACGTGGCCGTGGCTGATCTCTTCTTCGGTGGCCGCGCGGATCTCGGTGATCGAGACCTCGAAGTGAAGGTTCTGGCCGGCCAGCGGGTGGTTGAAGTCGACCGTGACCTCGTCGCCCTCGAGTTTGGTGATCGTCCCCATCAGCGGACGGCCGGCCTCGTCGCGGGCCTGGAAGCTCAGGCCCTCTTTCAGCTGCGCATCCGGCGGGAACGCCCCGCGCGGCACCGTCTGGACCGCACGATCGTCGCGGGCGCCGTAGCCCTGCTCGGGCGACACGGTGACCTTGAGGTCGGCCCCGACCGCCTGGCCGGTCAGCGCCTCCTCGAGGCCGGCGACGATGTTGCCTTGGCCGTGCAGGTAGCTGAGCGGGTCCCGCCCTTCCGAGCTGTCGACGACGTTGCCGTCGTCGAGCGTCAGCTTGTAGTGGATCGAGACGACGGAGCCAGCGGCGATGGTGTTCGATGCGCTCATCGCCGCACGCTACGGATTTCGGAGTGCGGGTGCGAACCCGCCGGGTGATTCCGCGCGCGCGGGACGGTCAGTAGCCGAACGTCGCGGCCACAGCTCCGGTCGGAACCACACCCAGCGCATTGCCCGGCGCTTGGCCGTCGAGCACCAGCCACTGGTGGAACAGGTGCCGCCCCGCGAGCGCAGCGGTGCCCGGCACGGTGAACGACTGCACCGCCGACCCGAGCGGACCGATCGTCGCCGGCGAAGCGGACTCGACCGCGACCTCGAGCGCGCAGCCCGGGCCCGCCCCGAACGGCGCGAGGTCGAGCGGCAGCTGGACCTGCGGTCCGAGCCTGTCCGCATGGAAACCGAGCACGCCGACCGCGCTCGCGAATGGCGCCGCGTTGGTCACCGACACCTGGTAGACCGATCCGATCCGCGGCGTGCCGCCCGTGCCGATCCGCGGCGGACCGCCCCGACCCTGGCAGACCGTCGAGCCGAACGACGTGAACCGCGCACGCGGCGTGCGCAGTCGCGCCACCTCGTTGAGGAGCCCCTGGTAGGCCGCCTGCTCGGACGCACTCAGCGTCCGTGACAGCAGGTTGGCGTACTCGAACGGGTCGTTCTGCAGGTCGAACAGCTCGCGCGCTCCGCCCGAGTAGCGGTAGATCAGCTTGTAGCGCGCATCGCGGACCGTCGCGTGACCGTTGGTGTTCGGACGGGGCCACACGTCGCCGGTGAACTCCTCGGCGAACGCGTACGGGCGATACGCCGGCAGCCCCGGAATCCGGAGGTGCGGGACGAGTGAGCGTCCGTCCACCTCGACGAACGGCGGCAGCGCGGGCAGCGCGCCCGCGAGATCGAGCACGGTCGAGAACACGTCGACCGAGCAAGCGAGGTCCGTGACCTCGCGGCCGCCCTGGACGACGCTCGGGCCCGCGACCAGCAGCGGGACGTTGATGCCGCCCTCGTAGGGGGAGCCCTTGGCCTTGTCGCCGCGGAACGGCGCCTCGGCGGTGTTCTGCACCGACCCGTTGTCGCCGAGGAAGATCACGTCGGTCTGGTCGAGCACCGGACCGAGCGACTGGAACAGCCGACCGATCTCGGTGTCGAGAGCCTCGATCACCGCCTTGTAGAGGTCACGACGCGGGCTGTTCGCGGTGACGTTCCGCGTGTGCAGGTGCGCGGGCGGGACCTCGAACGGAAGGTGCGGTGCGCAGAACGCGAGGTAGCAGACCCACGGACCCGTCTGCTGTCCGACCCACTCGAGCGTGTCGTCGACCTGCTGCGTGGTGATGTAGCTGGTCGAAGTCGAGAGCACGCCGTCGCGGACGTACGGCCACGAGTAGTAGCTCGGGACCTGACCGAGCATCGTGCCGCGGAAGTGCCCCCAGCCGCCGACGGTCCGCGGCACCGCGATGCCGTCCCCGACCTCGTGCATGTGCCACTTGCCGATCGCGGCGTGGGCGTAGCCGGAGTTGGCGCGGTCGAGGACTTCGGGGATCGTCCACTCGGAGTCCAGCAGCCGGCCGATCGGCTCGCTGTTGTTCTCGTAGCGGATCCACCGACCGACCAGGGTGCGGAACGGAAAGCGCCCGGTGTGGATGCAGGCACGGGTCGGCGAGCAGGACGGGTTCGCGTAGGCGTTGCGGAACAGCACGCCGCGCTGCGCGAGCGAGTCGATGTTCGGCGTCGGCGGCGGGTTCGAGCCCTCTGCGTAGCACCCGACGTAGTCGACGCC
>JAQCBR010000235.1 GCA_027621295.1 Planctomycetota bacterium | reverse complement strand
CACCGCGAACTACGAGGACTCGGTCGACTGGATCGTGTCGCAGCTCGCGGCCGAGGACCCCACTTTCGTGACCGTGGCTGGTGACCTGGTCATGGGGCACTGGGAGCGGAGTTCGGACGGCCGGCAGGTGTTCGGCCCGCTGAACACCGATGCGAACGCACGCGCTGCGCTCAACCGTGCGGCCGACTACTACTACGACATCTGGCACGGTCGCTTCGACCCGAGTCGCAACGTGCACCTGTCCTCGGTGCTCACCGCGATGGGCAAGCCCCTGGTGCCGATGGAGGTGCACGCCGTCGTCGGGGACCACGAACTCGGCGACAACAACTGGGCCCCGGGCTCGTTGAGGTCCCGCCTCGTCGTCGACTACAAGCTCGCGTTCGAGCGTTGGTTCACGCGCACTCCGGCCGGTCCCGGGACGAGCAGCTACCGCTACGTGTCCCGGCCCGTGGGCACGAAGTACGAGGGGACGGCCTTCGCGTTCCAGCGGCAGAACCTGCTGACCGTCGTCGTCGACGAGTTCCGCCAGGACAACCCGGCGACGGGCTTCGGCTCTGCGACGGGGAGCGTGCGCGCGACGGTCGACGACGGGCAGTCGGGTACCAGCAACGACGACCAGCTGGCGTGGCTGGACGCGGTGCTGGCCGCAGGCCGGGCGAATCCGACGGTGGACTTCATCATCGTCCAGGGCCACATGCCGGTCCTGCGCCCGGTCCGTGCGCGCAACTCCAGCAACCTGGGCGTCGTCGACGTGAACGGCGCTGCGGAGTACGACACGCTGCTCTGGCAGACGATGTCGCGTCACAAGGTCGATGCCTACTTCTGCGGCGAGGTCCACGACGTGACGCTGTCGCGCTATGGCGGAGTCACGCAGGTCGTGCACGGCGCCCTGATCGGCAACCACTCGCCGATCAACTACCTCGTCGTCGACGTGCACCCCGATCGGCTCGAGCTCACCTGCAAGGAGATCCAGGTCAACCTCGCGACCGGCTCGTCGCTCTGGCAGACGGGTGGCAACCGACCGAGGTCGGACTTCGACATCACTGCGGCGACCCGCGCCGCCGGCTACACGACGGTGGGCCGCGCGACGCTGACCAGGGTTCCAGGCGGTGGCTCGGTCGTCACGCTGGCCAACGGCAAGCTCGCGCCCTACGGCACGTTCGAGAACGGCCAGGGCGACTACCTACTGGACCTCTCGCTGGACCAGCAGGTCAACGGGCAGTTCCCGAACGCTGCGGGTCCCGTCAACGCGGGCGTGCCGGAAGGCAACGTGCGCAGCGTTGCGGGCGTGCGGGGCCAGGCCATCTCGATCGGGCCGGGAAACGACCGGGTCGTCGCCGGCGGCCTCGCGATCGGGGGCTCCCGCGAACGCACGGTCTCCCTCTGGGCGAAGACCACGGCGAGCGGGCTCGTGACGGTGGCGACGTTCGGTTCGAACGCCGCGGGCGGCAAGTGGGACATCGACATCGACGGCACCGCAGGCGGCACGCTCGAGCTCGGCGTCGGCAGCGGTCGGACGAATGGCCAGGGACCGCGCGTGAACGACGGCCAGTGGCACATGCTGACCACCGTGCTGCCGACCGGCGCCACCAACCTCTCCGGCGTGCGTTTCTTCGTCGATGGGTCGTTCGCCTACACCGGCTCGGGCAACCGCGCGATCGCGACGGCCGGCGGCGACTTCATCCTCGGCCACGCGGCGAACGCGGCCTGGTTCCAGCAGTTCACCGGCGACATCGACGAGGTCGTCGCGTGGAAGCGTTCGCTGTCCGACGGCCAGGTGAAGTCCCTGTACGACGTCACGCTGGAGCCGACGCTCCGCTACTCGTCCCGCGAGTTCGAGAGCCTGCTCCGGGTCTTCGACCAGCAGGACCCCGAGGTCGTGATCGGCAACCTGACCTGGCGTCGCGCGACGGGCCTCACGGGTCCGGCGGGTCTTCGCGTGGTGCGGGCCGGCCAGCGCTACGACCTCGTCTTCGACGCGGCGACCGGCGAGGGGCTCCAGGTCGCGGTGCCGAGCCGCAAGGAGTACTTCGGCGCCGGCTGCGGAGGCGCGAGCGGGCTCGTGCCGAGCATCCTGGTCGGCGGCGACCCGGTCGTCGGCGGGGCGCTGTTCGCGATCAACCTGCTCGACGCGCGGGCGACCACTCCGGCCGTCCTGCTGCTGAACTTCGCGCGTGCTGATCTCGCGCTCGGCAACGGCTGCACCCTCTACCCCGCAGCCCCGTCGATCGGCATCCAGGCGCTGACGAACTTCGGCGGGCAGGCGTTCTTCGGGCTCGCGCTGCCGGCCGACCCGGCGCTGGTCGGCGCCGAGATGTTCGGGCAGTGGGCGGTCGCCGATCTCGGTGGCGCGGCTGGCCCTGGGCTGGCCTCGCTGACCCAGGGTCTGCGGCTCGTCTTCGGCGACTCGTGACCGTGCCGTGCCGGGCGGGATAGACTCGCCGCTCGGCCATGTCCCCTATCGACCCGACAGCAGAGCGTCCGACGCGACGCGCCGTGCTCGGCGCAGGCATGGGGGCGTGGGCCCTGGGCGATCTGCTCGACCCGGCCCGACCCCAGGGAACGATGTTCCGCCCGCGCTGCAAGCGCGTGATCTGGCTGTTCCAGAGCGGAGGGCCGTCGCAGCTCGACCTGTTCGACCCCAAGCCGGATCTCGTCCGCCGCAACGGCGAGGACCTGCCCGCGTCGGTCCGCATGGGCCAGCGTCTGACGGCGATGTCGGGCAACCAGGCGACGCTGCCGATGGCCGGCTCGATCTTCCGGTTCGCCCAGCACGGCCAGAGCGGCGCTTGGATCAGCGAGGCGCTGCCGGAGATCGCGAAGATCGCGGACAAGCTCTGCATCGTGAAGTCGCTCCACACGGAGGCGATCAACCACGACCCGGCGATCACGTTCTTCCAGACCGGCTCGCAGATCCCTGGCCGACCGTCGGTCGGCTCCTGGATCGACTACGGGCTCGGCAGTCCGAATCGTGACCTCCCCGCCTTCGTCGTGCTCGTCACGAAGGACAAGGGCGGGCAGCCGATCTACTCGCGGCTCTGGGGTTCGGGCTTCCTGCCGGCGCAGCACGAGGGCGTGCAGTTCCGCGCGGGTGCCGACGCGGTCCTCTACCTCGACGACCCGGCGGGCATCGACCGGTCGCGGCGTCGTCGCATGCTCGACACGCTGCGCGAGCTCCACGAGGTCCAGATGGAGCGTGAGCAGGATCGTGCGATCGACGCGCGGATCGACCAGTTCGAGCTCGCCTATCGGATGCAGGCCTCGGTGCCCGAGGTCGCGGACCTGTCGGACGAACCGGAGTCGACGTTCGCGCTGTACGGCGAGGATGCGCGGCGGCCGGGGACGTTCGCGGCGAACTGCGTGCTCGCCCGCCGGCTCGCCGAACGGGACGTCCGCTTCGTGCAGCTCTTCCACCGCGGGTGGGACCAGCACGGCGGGCTGCCCGGTGGCCTGCGCAACCAGTGCCGCGAGACCGACCGGGCGTCGGCGGCGCTCGTCGTCGACCTCGAGCGGCGCGGTCTGCTCGACGACACCCTCGTCGTCTGGGGTGGGGAGTTCGGGCGCACCAACTACTCGCAGGGTCGCCTGACCGCGACCGACTACGGGCGCGACCACCACCCGCGCTGCTTCACCTACTGGATGGCGGGCGGAGGGGTCCGCGCGGGCCTGTCGTACGGGGAGACCGACGAGCTCGGCTACAACGTCGTCCGGGACCCGGTCCACGTGCACGACCTGCACGCGACGATCCTCCACCTGATGGGCGTCGACCACGAGCGGCTGACCTACCGCTTCCAGGGGCGGCGCTACCGCCTGACCGACGTGTTCGGGCGGGTCGTCGACGACCTGCTCGCGTAGTCCGGGGGCCCCGGGGCGTCAGCCCTTCTTGGTCCGCGCCTTGGCCGCAGGCTTCTTGGCGACGGCCTTCTTCTTGGAGGCCTTCTTGGTCGCCGCCTTCTTCGTCGTCGGCTTCTTGGCGGCGCTCGCCTTCTTGCGTGCGGCCTGCCCGGCCTTGGTGCCGGCGAGTCCCGCCTCGTAGGACGCGACGAAGCGCTTCAGCGTCGCGCGCTTGATCGCGCGGCCCAGCACGTCGAGCGGGACG
>JAQCBR010000068.1 GCA_027621295.1 Planctomycetota bacterium | reverse complement strand
GCGGGGCGACCTCGCCGGGCGGGTCACACTCCGCATCCCGGAGTTGGGCTTCGAAGCCAGCGCCGACGCCGCGATCGCCCAGGGTCGCGTATCCGATGCGATATCCTTCGCCGTCGATCTCCCGGACGTGTCCGTGCCGAGAAGGCTCCGCGTCGAGGCCGAGCTCACGGGCTCCCATCCAGCGACGAACAGCTGGGACGTCTGGGTCCAGCCCCGACCCCGGGGCGATCTGCCACCGGACGTCCTGGTCGTCGACCGCCTCGACCGTGACACGTGGGATCGCCTCCAGCGCGGCGCCCACGTCCTGCTCCGCGCCGGATCCAGGAAGGGCAGCCTGAAGACCAGCGGGCTGTGGTTCCTGCGCGGCGCGCCGTTCGCTCCGCCCCACGCGATCCACGCGTCCATACCGCGTGAGTTCTTGATGGAGCTGCAGAGCTTCGACCTCGAGACCGGTCAGGTGCTGTTCGGTGAACAGCTGCTCGATCACGTCGACCCCGTGCTGGCTTTCTGGGACACGCACGACATCCGCGAGGTCCGGCCCTGGCTCCTCGCGTTCACGACGCGTGTCGGCCAGGGACGACTCGCAGCCACCACGCTCGCGGAGGATTCGGTGGCCGGACAGCTGGTCGTCGAGGCGCTCGCCGAGTGCCTGACGCGTGGGCCGGACCCGGCGCACGCACTGCCCGAGGCGCTCGTCGACCAGATCGGTCACGCGCTCGACGCCGAGGTCCTGCCGCTCGACGACTTCGAGATCGCGCTCGACCCTGCAGATGCGGGTCTCGACGCCGGTTGGAGCGACGGCGGCGACCGACCGGACGCGGAGTGGCGGCCGATCCGTCCGGCGCGCCACTGGGAGGCCGAGGGGATCCCCGGCTACGACGGGGTCGCCTGGTTCCGCACCCGGGTCCGGATTCCCGAACGTTGGTCCGGAAAGCCTCTCACGGCCGTGTTCGAAGGAGTCGACGACTCCTACCGCCTCTACCTCGACGGCCGGGAGATCGCGCGACACGGCGACCCGGAGACCGGGGAGACCGTGTGGCTGATCCGCACCACCGCGGATCTGACGCCCCACGTCGAGCCGGGCCGCGAGCACTCGCTGGTGCTGCGCGTCGTCGACCACAACGGAGCAGGCGGGCTCCACCGACCGGTCTGGGTCACCAACGGCCCGGTGGACGCCCGGGGCGACCTGATCCACTGAGACAGGCGGAGCAGCCCCGCTCTCCGCCGATCGCCCCGTGTCCCTTGTGCACCCCGCGGCCCGGCCCTAGGTTCCACCCCGCTACCCGAGCAAGTCGAACATGGTCCAGGTCCAGAGCATCCAACCCACCCCGAATCCGAACGCGTTCAAGTTCGTCGTCGACGGCGTCCTGTACGCGGGGACCAAGAGCTACGCGACCGCGGCCGAGGCCGCGGGACATGATCTGGCCGAGAGCCTGTTCGCGATCGACGGCGTCGACACGCTGTTCTTCTGCGACCGCTTCGTGACCGTGAGCATGAAGGCGAGCGCCGACTGGCGCTTCGTCCACGAGCAGGCGACGCGGGCGCTCGAGTCCTACCAACCGGAGGGCGAGGCAGCCGCACCGGGAGCTGCCGAGGCCACCGAGGACGGCGGCGGGTTCGACGCGTCGCAGCTCGGCGATTCCGAACGCGCGCTGCTCGAGCGCATCGACGAGGTCCTCGATGACAGGATCCGGCCGGCGCTCGCGGGCGACGGCGGTGGCCTCGAGGTCGTGGGGCTCGACGGCAAGACCCTGCAGATCCGCTACCAGGGGGCGTGTGGGTCCTGCCCGAGTTCGATCGCCGGCACGCTGATGGCGATCCAGAACATGCTGCAGGCCGAGGTCGACGAGGAGCTCTCGGTGGTCTCGGTCTGAACCAGACCGGACCGCCCGATCCGATGGCTGTCGACCATCACTCCCAGGCTGTGACCAGATCGGTCGACAGCCTTCGAGACGTTGGCTCGGCCGCCGCTCCGCGGCTGCGGGAGAGTGCGTGACGAGAATGCGTCACACACCCCCCGGGCTGCTGTTTCCGCTGGATGAGCCCGTACGGGCGAAGCCCTTCGTCAAGTGGGCGGGCGGCAAGCAGGCGCTGCTGGATGCGCTGCGACCCCACTTCCCGACGGGCTGCGGACGCTACTTCGAGCCGTTCCTCGGCGGTGGCAGCGTGCTGTTCGGCCTCGCGCCGGACCACGCGATCGTCGGTGACCGCAACGACTGGCTGCTCGACACCTACGAGGCTCTACGCGAGGACTGGCGCGCGGTCGCAGCTGTGCTCGACGGGCTGCCGAACACGAAGGAAGACTACCTCCGCATCCGGGCCGTCCCTCCCGAGAGCCTCGCGCCTGCGACCCGCGCAGCGCACTTCATCTACCTGAACAAGACCGGGTTCCGGGGCCTGTTCCGCGTCAACCGGGCCGGCCGGTTCAACGTGCCCTACGGTGCGTACGACCGCCGCTACTACGACCCCGAGAACCTCGAGGCCGTCGCGCGACGGCTCGGCACCGTGACGATCCGTCGCGGGGACTTCGAGGACGTGCTCGGGGATGCCGTTCGCGGCGACTTCGTCTACCTCGACCCTCCGTACGCGCAGCTCGGCGGACACTCGGACTTCAACCGCTACACGGACGGGCCGTTCGGGCCCGCGGACCAGGAGCGACTCGCAGCGCGCTGTCGCCGGCTCGCGGACCTGGGCGTGGGGTTCGTGCTCAGCAACCATGACCTGCCGTGGGTCCGAGAGCTGTACGAGGGATTCGAGCACGCGGTGGTCGAGGCACGACGCGAGATCAACCTGAGCCCGAGCAAGCGCAGCATCCGCGAGCTCCTGGTCCTCAACCCAGCAGCGCCCGAACGATGACGCACCCGGCGTTTCCGGCCGCGTTCCGCGACGCCCTGAATGCGCTCTGCATCGGTTGGCGCATCCGGGGCGACGAAGTCCGTGGGCCGGCAGGAACGAGCGTCCACTTCGCACAGACCCACGAGTCGTCGAGCCCGGGCCACGTCGACGTCGAGTTCCGTTGCAGAGGCAGAAGACGGCTCCTCCCGCCTTTCCGGCGCGCGCCGGGACTGTCCCTGTGGGACTGCGTCGCGGGCCTCGGCGAGACCATGGAAGAACGGGCCCAGTTCGCCGCGCGCGCATGGGCGCAGTCGACGGGCGCAGCCTGCCTCGAGGTCAGCCTCTCTGGCCGCGGGGACTTCGCCACGCACGTCGGGTCCTCCGACTCGTTCGGATTCACAGGTTGGCACGCGATCCACAGCCCGATCCTCAGCTACGGGAAGGGCGCATCCCCTGCCACGCTCCAGGCCTGGTGCGAGGAGCATCCCATCCTCCCCACGATCGCCGAAGCCACGAAAGACCACCTGAAGACTCAGGACGGGCCGTGCGGCATCAAGCTGCTGCTCGGCGCGCAGGACATCGCGGAGGTCCGGATCGACGGCGAACACGACGAGGCCGGTTCCGCGGCCCTCCTCGCCCTGCCCTGGCCTCGTCTCGATCCACCGGCCTTCGTCCGGATCTACGCGATCCTGATCCATCCGCACTGAGCGCGTGCGGAGGGCGAGTGCTGCGCGCCCCGAGGCGATTGCGGTTGCCGGAGGCGGGACTCGAACCCGCACTTGGAGTTACCCAAAGCGGATTTTGAATCCGCCGCGTCTGCCAATTCCGCCACTCCGGCTGGCGGCGCGGAGACTAGCGGGGTGACAACCCCAGCGCCAGTTCGGGAACCGCAGCGACGTTGGCCCACTCCGGCCGGAGCCGGAGCGCGATTCGTCGCGCGCGCGACGCGCGAGCCGAGCGACCGTGGGCCTCTTCCAGGTGGGCGACCAGGAGCAGCACGCCGTCCACGGGGAACGCCCGCAGCACCTCCTCGGATCGCAGGGCATCGGGTCGATTCCGAAGCTCTTCGAACGCCCGCATCAGCGCCCGCTCGTCCGCAACGCGAGCCCAGGCGCCGAGCGCGCCGGTGACGTCCCCGGAAGCGGCGCGCGCGTCTCCGAGCAAGAGCAGCGCGTCGGGGTCGTCGACACGCTGCCGCGCACATTCCTCGGCATACATCCTTGCCGCATCGAACCGTCCCTCCCGGAGCGCCCGGACTGCGCAGAGTTCCAGGTCGGCGGCGAGGCGCGCCAGCTCCTCGCCGCGATCCGAGGGGGATGCGAGCTCGACGATCCGACGCTGCGTGGCGACCGCTGCGTCGGCGTTGCGGGCCTCGTGTTCGAGTTCACGCCGCGCACGCAGGAGCCCCGGATCACCGGGGAATGCGGCGATCGCAGCGTCGATCCGCCGCGACCTCTCGGCCGGGAGCACCTCGTCCAGGGCACGCAGCGCATCGCATTCGAGGTGATGGACGACGAGGCGCAGCTCCGTCGGGACACGTGCGACGGAGACACGGTCCAAGGCCCTGAGGGCGGCGGCAGGCTCCCCACGCCTGAGCTCGAGCCGCGCGAGCGCACAGGCGAGGTGGGCGTCCGCGCCCGGCAGGGTCCCTGGCCACGCCGCGTTCGACTTCGCGGCGCGCGACAGCAGGACGTGGGCGTCGGCATCGCGCCCCTCGGCGATCGCCTCCAGCGCGTCCACGAGGTGACGGAGACGCATTCCCCTGCGTAGGTTCACCCAACGCTGGCGGATCCCGCGAGACGCGACGAGCGCGGCGAGGACGACCAGGAGGTTGAGCGCCAACAGCCGCCCGCCGGGAGACGCGAAGACGGGAGTGATCACGCCCTGCGCGATCCCCATCGCCGCCGACGCGACTGCGGCCACGGGCGCGAGGACCACGACCAGCGCCACGACGGGAATCGCGACCCAGACGGCACGCCCCATCGCGGTCCTGGGCCACACGGACCGCAGCAGACGCGCCGACACGGCTCGGTCCCGATCAGCCACGCTCGTCGACCTCCCTCGCGATGGGCTCCCGCTCGTCCGCGACCGGATTCCGATCCGGCCTCGGGATCTCGAGCGCCGGTCGCCCCTGATCGAGACGATGCAGCGCCTGCGCGATCCGGAGCAGGACTTCCTGGTCCGATTCGCTCGCGCGGAGCGTCGTCAACGCAGCACGCGCCTGCATCGAACCGATCGCTCCGAGCGCCCGGACGACCATCGCCCGTCTGTGCGCCCCTCGACGCCGACCCGCCGGGCTCCATCGCGCGAGCAGACCGCGACCGGCGCACGAGTCTCGCAGCGCCGGCACCGCGACGTCCCCGATCGAGGCGAGCACGGCCACGACGTCCCCGTCGAGGTCCGTCGGATGCGCGCCGAAACACGCGCACAGTGGCTCGACAGCGGCCGCCCCGGCCCCGACCAACCGCACGCGAACGGCAGCCCTGACCTCCGGGGCGAGTTCGGGATGGGCGAACGCGAGGACCATCGGCCCCAGTGCCTGGACACCGAAACCATCGAGCAGCCTGCCTGCGACCCCGGCCACGTCCGGATCGACGAGGGCCTGCACGAGCTCCGAACAGAGGGATCGTGCCGCGCCTCGCCGCACCAACAGACGTTCCAGTGCACCTGGCGCCCGGGCGACCGGAATCGCCCGGAGCACCGCGCGATCGCGGACGAACCCACCCTCGGGCAGCAGCACCTCGAACAGGAAGTGCGCGTCGGGGAGGGCCGCCAGGAAGGGCACCAGCACCTGCTCCGGCACTTCGTTGCAACGCTGGACGACGTCGACGAGCGGCACCGCATCGAGGACCCTCTCGAAGGCGTCGACGTCTCCTGTGCCGAGCAGGACGTCGATGAGCACGTGGCGGAGACGTCGGTCCGCGTTCCCCAAGTGGGGCGCCAGAGCGTCTGCACCGGACGCGCCGAGCGCCGACAGCAGAGCGCGGAGCGCGTCTCCGGGGAACGGGTCGACCGCCCGGGCAGCTTCGAGGAGGGCCGGGCCGATGGCCGGACCGATCGCCACGATGATCTCGGCCAGATGACCCATGTCGCCGCCGCCGATCGCCGCGCGGAGCAGACTCGGCGCGGCCTCGACACCGAGGGCCGCGACGTCTTCCACGTGGTGCGGCCCGGCCACGGCACAGAGCCTCTCCACGTGTTCACGGTCGGCGCGGATCGCCTCCCAGGTGCGCTGGGGGTCGCCCAGAGGCCGAAGCCTGACGCGCGGCTCATCGACCGCGGACGCAGACGCCCGAGCCGCAGCGGACACCGCACGCAGCTCCGAGGCGTTGTCCGACACCGATTCCGTGCGCGAGTCACGCCCCCTGTCGAGGCCGGACAGGGCTCCGCCGGGCGGACCCGACGTCTCCCCCGCTGCCGCGCGCAGCGCTGCGGCCAGCCCGAGCTCGTTGCGGTGGCAACCCGGACCGCGCGTCCGACGGAGCCCGAGGTGCTCCGCATGGGCCTCCTCGTGACGGCCCAATCCGTGCAGCGCCCGCGCCCGCGCGAGCCGCACCGAGACCCTGCCCGGCTCCGCGGCCAGCGCCTCTTCGAGACGTGGGAGCGACGCCTCCCACTGCCGGTCTTCGGCGAGGACCAGCCCCAGCACCAGATCGCCCAGCGCCTTCTCCTCCTGGTGCGCGCGAGCGCGTGCGCGAAGCCTCAGGAACAGCCAGCCAACCACGAGACCGACCGCGGCGAGGAGCGCCAGCTCCAGCAGCGCCGGCTCCTCGGCGAGTCTCTCGAACAGACCGGGCCGAGGCCCGATCTGCTGGGGCTCGCTCCGAGCGTCCAGCGCTCGCGCTGTGTGGAACCACGTCAACGGCGACGGATCCTAAGCGAGCGCGCACGAACGCGAGCAGGCCTCGTCAGGGCCGGGAGGCGACCTGCCGAGCGAGCGCCAGCGACACGAGTTCGTCGAGGAGGGCGGAGAAGTCGATCCCTTCAGCAGCCGCCGACCTCGGCAAGAGGCTCATCGGGGTCATGCCCGGGAGCGAGTTGACCTCCAGCACGCGTGGGCCGTCCGCGGTCACGATCATGTCTGTGCGGGACACCCCATCACAGCCGAGAGCCACGTGACAGCGCAGCGCGAGCTCCTGGACGGCCTCGATCCCGGCGGCATCGAGCCCCCTCGGCGGCACGACCTCCTCGGTGCGCCCCGGCTCGTACTTCGCGGCCACGTCGAAGAACGCTCCCTCCCGGACGTAGATCCCGACCGGAAGCAGCGCACGCAGGGCGTGACCTCGATTACCGAGGACCGGCACGCTGATCTCCTCCCCGACGAGGCACTCCTCGACGACGATCCGCTCGGCATCCGCGTGTCCGAGCAGGAAGTCCTGCAGCTGGGACCCGTCCGCACAGCGGGCCACTCCGTAGCTGCTCCCGGACACGTCGACCTTCGCGAAGCAGGGCATCCCGACCGCCGCAGCGACGGTCTCCGCGAGCGCCGAGGCCGCGTCCACGCCGCGTGGAGGAGCGCCGCTCCACGCGCGCGCCATGGGCACACCGTGCGCGGCGAGACACTCCCGGGTGCGCACCTTGTCCATCGCGACCGCGGACGCAGCGGGACCGGATCCCACGTAGGTCAGTCCGTGGAGGTCGAGCATCCCCTGGAGTCGCCCGTCCTCACCGAAGGCACCGTGGAGAGCCGGGAAGACACAGCCCACGCCGAGCTCGAGGAGGCGGCAGACGCCCGCTCCCGGAAGCCAACCCTCCACGCCCGGTTCGGCCGCGAACGGTCGCTCGCTGTCCGCTCGACGCGGGGAGGCCGGCAAGTGGAAGCGCCCGTCGCGCGCCCAGTAGACCGGCCAGACCCTGTAGCGCGTGCGGTCCAGGCCGCGGAAGACCTCCGTCGCCGAGCGAACCGAGACGTCGTGCTCCGAGGAGGGTCCACCTCCGATCACCGCGAGATCGATCATGCAGCACCGTGGCCGGCCCTGGCGTCGGCCGCGGGGCGAAGGATACGCGGAGCGCGCGCGCCCGGAAGAGCCCGGACACGCGATCCACGCCGGAAGGCGCGCCGTGCCGGACGGATCATGGAATGGCCCGGAATCACAGGCTCGTGCCGAGGCAGCACGTCACGCCCGTGCTGGAACCTGCCCCCCACGACCTCGGTCCGACTCACTCGGCCCGCGCAGCCTCCTGCTCGCTCAGGACCTCCAGCAGGCCGTCGACGAGCTGAACCATCAGCGCGTGCTGCTTCTCGAGCGCGATCACGCGACGCATCACCCTTTCGATCACCGGAGGCAGCACGGCTTCGACCGTGAAGTTCTTGATCAGCTGCGCGGTCTCGAGCCGCTCCGGGCTCGGATCCGCGTGGAACTGGTAGTGGAACTCCTTGTTGAGCGTCGCGTCGACGAACGCCTTCACGTCACGCGTGAGGTCCTCGTCGACCCCCTTGTTGTGGGTGATCTTGAAGGCTTCCACCTTGTACTGGTGGAGCAGGTCACGGAACTGCTTCTTCACGTCGGCTCCTCGGCTGGCGTTGTGTGGGGATCCGAGCCCCGCGGCCCGGGAACCCCTCCACAACGCGCGCACGCGAACGGGCTTTCGCCCTCCCTGAGATCGATCTCACAGGCTGTGACCGAGCCAGCCTACGGCCTCTGGGTCGTCGGCTCGGCAGCCGCCATGCGGCCGCGGGAGAGCGCTGCGGACCTGCGCGGCGCTCGATCCCCAGCCCGCGATCAGCCGTCGAAGCGCGCGACCGCGAGGCAGGTGTTGTGTCCGCCGAAGCCCAGCGAGTTGCTGAACGCCACGTCGATCTGGACCTCCCGCGCGGTGTTCGGCACGTAGTCCAGGTCGCAGTTCGGGTCCGGGGTCTCGTAGTTGATCGTCGGTGGGACCTTGCCCTCGGTGACCGCGAGCGAGGTGAACACCAGCTCGATGGCGCCCGACGCCCCGAGCAGGTGGCCGGTCATCGACTTCGTCGACGACACGTGGATCTTCCGCGCGTGCTCACCGAGCACGGTCTTCAGGGCCAGCGTCTCGATCTTGTCGTTCAGCTCCGTGCTGGTGCCGTGCGCGTTCACGTAGGTGACGCGCTCGTGCGCGATCCCCGTGTCCGCGAGCGCCTGGCGGATCGCGCGGATCGCGCCTCCGCCACCGTCCTCGGGCGCCGTGATGTGGAACGCGTCGTCCGTCGAGCCGTAGCCGACGACCTCCGCGTAGATCTTCGCGCCGCGCGCACGGGCGTGCTCCAGCTCCTCGAGGATCAGCACGCCTGCTCCCTCTCCCATCACGAAGCCGTCACGGTCCGCGTCGAACGGGCGGGACGCGCGTTCGGGGGCGTCGTTCCGCGACGAGAGCGCCTTCAGCGAGCAGAAGCCAGCGAGGCTCAGCCCGGTCGTGGCTGCCTCCGATCCGCCGGTGAGCATCATGTCGCACTCGCCCCACTGGATCGAACGGAACGCCATGCCGATCGCATGCCCCGCGCTCGCGCAGGCCGAAGACGTCGCGAAGCAGGTTCCCTGGAGTCCGAAGCGGATCGCGGCCTGGCCAGCCAGCGCGTTCGACATCATCTTCGGGATGAAGAACGGGCTGACGCGGCTCGGACCGCGCGCGAGGAACACGTCCTTGGTCGCCTCGAGCTCCTGGATGCCCCCGATGCCCGTGCCGAGGATGCACCCGAACCGGGTCGGGTCTTCCTTGCTGACGTCGAGGCCGCAGTCCTGCATCGCCTCGTCCGCAGCCTTGAGCAGGTATGCGGTGTAGATGTCCATCTTCCGCGCCTCGGGGCGCGAGAAGTAGCCATCCACGTCGAAGCCCAGGACCTCACACGCGAAGTGCGTCGTGTGCTGGCTGGCGTCGAACTTGGTGATCGTGGCCGCACCGGAGCGTCCTGCGAGCAGGGCTTCCCAGGTGCTGGGTAGGTCGAGGCCGACGGGCGTGATGGCCCCGAGGCCGGTGACGACGACACGACGTCTGGTCATGGTTTCGGAGGGTTAGGACAGCGGCGCTGCGGTTCCACCGACCTGGAGCACAAACCCTGGCCAGCGTCGCCCGGGGACGTCGCTGGGGGCAGGTGAGCCGACACCACGGCTCCCTTGCAGGGCCGGTTGGTTGACGGAGACGATCGGCACGGCCCGAGCCGTCGTCCCGAGGCTCGCGATCACCCGTGTGGATGACCCGAGCGAGCTGCTCCTCGGAGCGCTGGCGATCGACGCAGCGGCGCAGGCCCGCTGAGCGTCGGACAGCCAGTCTGCTCAGAGCTTCTCTTGGATGTAGCGAACGGCGTCGCCGACGGTCTGGATCTTCTCCGCGTCCTCGTCCGGGATGTTGATGCCGAACTCGTCCTCGAACTCCATCACGAGCTCGACGGTATCCAGGGAGTCCGCACCCAGGTCGTTGATGAACGACGTCTCGAGGCTGATCTTGTCGCGGCTGGTTCCAAGCTGATCGCAGACGATGTTGGAGACCCGCTCTTCCACGCTCTGTTCGGACACGTTGGGACCTTCTGGTGAGGGTTGCTGAAATCTGACGGAAACGAAAACGAGGCACCCGCGCGTGTCGAGCAGAAAGGCTCTCCGAGCGCACGGAAGCCGCGAAAACTACATGGTCATCCCGCCGTCGACCACAAGTACCTGGCCGGTCACGTAGGCGGCGGAATCGCTGCAAAGGAAGGACACGGCGCCAGCTACGTCGCAGCCGGTGCCCATCCTGCCGAGGGGGATCGATCCGAGGATGCGCTCCCGGACCTTCTCGTCGAGCTCGGCCGTCATGTCGGTGGCGATGAACCCCGGAGCCACGAGGTTCACAGTCATCCCGCGCCCCCCGAACTCCTTGGCCAGCGACTTGGTGAGCCCGATCAGCCCTGCCTTGCTGGCGGCGTAGTTGACCTGCCCAGCGTTCCCGGTCAGGCCGATGACCGAACCGATCTGGACGATCCGTGCCGACTCGACCTTGCACATCGGGCGGGCGAACGCCTTGGTCATCAGGAACGCGCCGCGGAGGTTCACGTGGAGCACGTGATCGAAGTCGTCCGCGCTCATCCGCAGGAACAATCCGTCCCGGGTGACGCCCGCGTTGTTGACGAGGATGTTCGGCGCGCCGCCCTCGAGGACCTTGGTGGCGAAGGCCTGGACCGAGGCCTCGTCGCCGACGTCGACAGCCATGCCTTCGGCCGAGCCTCCGTGTGCCTGGATGCCGGACACGGTCTCGTCGCACCCGCCGTCACGCGTCGAGGCGCAGATCACGTGAGCGCCCGCCATCGCGAGCGATTCGGCGACCGCGCGGCCGATGCCGCGGGACGCGCCGGTGACGACGGCTCGACGACCTTGGAGAGGGCGAGAGGAATCAGACATCACGATTCTTGGGTCCGAGCCGGGAGGAGTGGAGGACAGCCGAGCGATGCGGGAGGGACGGGGCGACTCCCCATCACCAGCGCAGCGCGACGTGCCCCCAGGTGAGGCCGCCGCCGAAGGCCACGCAGCTGACGATCTTGCCCTCGACGAGACGGCCGGCCTCGCGCGCCTCGTAGAGCGCGATCGGCACCGAGGCCGCCGAAGTGTTGCCGTAGCGATCGATGTTGACGAACACCTGGTCGAGCGAGATGCCGACCTGCGACGCGGCGCTCTCGATGATCCTCATGTTGACCTGGTGCGGGACGACCAGGCCGAGGTCGTCGAGGGTGTGGCCTTCGACGCACTTCCGGACAAGGTCCGCGAACGTGTTCACCGCGAAGCGGAACACCTGACGCCCCTCCATGTGGATGAAGTGCTGGCGCTTGGCGACGGTCTCGGCAGAAGCCGGCAGCCGAGTTCCTCCGGCCGGGATCGACAGGATGTCCTCGGTACCGCCGCGCATCCCCGCGCTGCCGTGCAGGTACTCGCCGCGCTTCGCGAACTCGAGAGGACTGAACACCGTCGCACCCGCGCCGTCCGCGAAGATCACG
Source organism: Planctomycetota bacterium (assembly GCA_027621295.1). Classification (GTDB taxonomy): domain Bacteria; phylum Planctomycetota; class UBA1135; order UBA1135; family UBA2386; genus JAQCBR01. The sequence continues at coordinate 11,403 of JAQCBR010000068.1, read as the reverse complement.
CAGGTCGTCCGGTCCTCGAAGTCGATCACCGAGCTGAGCTTCTCGACGCCGACCACGAGCACGTGCCGCATCGCGCCGGTCGCGACGAACTGCGACGCGGTGAACGCACCGAGCACCCAACCGGAGCAGGCCGCCATCAGGTCGTAGCCGCCCGCGCGCTCCGCTCCGATCTTGTGCCCGATCTGGCAGGCCGTCGCCGGGAACGGGTAGTCCGGCGTCACGGTGCAGCAGATGATCAGATCGATGTCATCGGGCGTGAGCCCTGCATCCGCGATCGCTTCGCGCGCCGCGGCAGCCCCCATGTCGCTCGTCAGTTCGTCCTCGCGCGCGTAGCGGCGCTCGTGGATGCCGGTCCGCTGGGAGATCCACTCGTCGGAGGTGTCCAGCAGCGACTCGAACTCTGCGTTGGGCACGCGCCGCTCCGGCACGTAGCGCCCCATGCCTGAGATGCCGACGGGAATGAGCGAAGTCATGGGGACGGAAGGAGGACTGCTCCGGAGGGCTAGGGCCCCGTCAGGAGGCGGCCGTCACCATGCGGGCCGCGTGGACGATGTGTTCGTTGACCTTGGCCCCCACCGCTCGCGATGCGACGCCGATGGCGTTGGCGATCGCAGAGGCGTTGGAGCGGCCGTGGCAGATCGTCACGATCCCCTCGACTCCGAGCAACAGCGCACCGCCGTACTCGGAGAAGTCGACGTCCCGCAGCAGCATCCCCAGGACCTGCTTCTGGAGGTCTGGCGCGACGCCCGCCTTGGCCATCGCGCGACCCATCGAGTGCAGCAGGTATTCGGCGCAGCCCTCGCTGACCTTCAGCAGGACGTTCCCGGTGAAACCATCGCTGACGATGACGTCACACTTGCCGGCGAAGACGTCGACGCCCTCGACGTTGCCGACGAATTCGAAGTCGCCCGCGACGCCCTGCAGCATCTCGCGGGCCTCTCGGACGAGCGGGTTGCCCTTCTTGTCCTCGGAGCCGATGTTCATCAGGCCCACCCGCGGGCGCTCGATACCGAACGTGTCCCGCATGTAGGCAGCGCCCATCAGGCCGTAGTGCAGCAGGTGCTGGGGCTTGGGCTGCGGGTTCGCGCCGACGTCCATCACCGTGAAAGGTCCCTTCTCACCGCGGATGGTCACCGCGATCCCTGGCCTGCGGATGCCTTCGAGGCAGCTGAGACCGAACATCGCGGACGCGACCACGAGGCCCGTCGAGCCGGCGCTGACGAAGCCGTGCGCGCGCCCGACCTTCACCTGACCGATCCCGACAGCCACGCTGTTGTGCGGCTTGCGCTTCAGCGCTTCGACCGGCGACTCGCTGCCGTCCAGGGCGTCCGGCGCGTCCACGACCTCGAAACCCAGCTGGGCGACGCCCTGGGCCTCGAGCTCTGTGCGCACCGCAGCTTCGGCCCCGACGAGCAGCAATTGCTCTGCGGCGACGAAACCGCGTTCGACGGCGAGCTTCGCGCCCGCCACCATCGCCTGGGGGCCGTGGTCGCCCCCCATCGTGTCCAGTGCGATCCGGATCATGACCGGGCTCCGAGAAGTCAGCGCGACCCCGGGGCGGGGTCACCGTCGGAAACTGCGACGCACCGCGCCGCGGCTCGTCTTTCCGCTGCAGAAAGCACTGCAGGAAGGGCTCCGCAGACAGGAACTGCGGGAAGACACGGTTGTGCGAGAGATGTCAGGCCTCAGGCGGACGCTCTCGGCCCCACCTCGCAGCCGCAGCCGGAACTCGTGAGAGGCTGGGCTGCGTGCCTGGAGGCGGACTGTTCGCGACTGCCGCCGCCCGCGATCGCCACCGTCCGCGATCGCAAGTCCCGCCCGCTCAGGCGCCGGAACCCGGCGTCACCTGCTTGCCACGGTAGTGGCCGCAGGCCGAGCAAACCGTGTGCGGCCGGATCTTCGTGCTGCAGTTGCTGCACTTCACGAGCGAGGCCGACTCGATCTTCAGGTGGAGGCGCCGGTTGCCGCGACGCGCGCGGCTGGTCCGTCTCTTGGGTACCGCCATGGGAATGTCCGGGGTCAGGAGGCTCCGGCCGGCCAACGCGACGCGGGCAGAGCTTCACAGGTGATCTCGAGGGCACCCGCGAATGCGCCGAAAGACGGGCAGGTCCGGGTGAAAAGGCCGAGAACTCTACGGAGCGTCGGTTGGATGTCAACGCCAGTCCGGGCTTTCGCTCGAACCGGCCCGGAGATCACAAACCGGCATCCGCCAGGAGCTTGCGGGCCTGTGCGACAGCCTCGGGAAGCTTGGCTGCGTCCTTGCCCTTGCCCTGTGCCTGTTCCGGCTTGCCGCCGCCGCCACCGCCGAGCACGGAGGCCAGTTCACGGACGATGCCCCCGGCCTGGATCCGGGAGACGAGATCCTTCGTGACCGCAGCGCCGACCAGCACGCCGTCCTCGGACGCGGAGAACACCACGGCCACCACCGGCTCGAGCTTCTGACGGACACGGGTCAGAAGGTCCTGGAGCTCCTTCATGTCGAGCTTCGGCGCCTCGAACACCAGTCCGGGCCCACTGCGCTCGATGGCCTCGATCGCGGTCAACACCGCCCCGAGGTCGGCCGCGGTCGCCTTCTCGAGATCCTTCCGGGTCTGCTTGAGGTCGGCAACCAGGGAGTCGACCTTCGCGGCAACCTCTGCCACAGGGACCTTGAGCCGGTGTGCGAGCCCCGCCATCGCGAGCCGATCCCGCCGCGCCGCCTCGGCGCTGGACGAGCCGGTGACAGCCTCGATGCGCCTCGTTCCCGCAGAGACCGCCACGTCGTGCACGATCCGGAACGAACCGATGTTCCCGGAGTTGCGGACGTGGGTGCCGCCGCAGAGCTCGCGGCTGTAATCGCCGACGGACAGCGTCCGGACCTCGTCTCCGTACTTCTCGCCGAACATCGCCACGAAACCCGAAGCACGGGCGTCCGCGAGCGAACGGACCGCCGGCACCACGTCGATCGCGTCCATGACCACGGCGTTGACCTCGTCCTCGATCGCGGCGACCTGCTCGTCGGTCAGCCGCTCGCCGTGCGTGTAGTCGAAACGGAGGCGCTCGGGCCCCACCTCGGAGCCAGCCTGGCTGACGTGATCCCCGATCTGACGTTTCAGGGCTGCATGCAGCAGGTGGGTTGCGGTGTGGTTGCGCTCGGTCGCGCGACGAAGCGCGCCGTCGACTTCCAGTTCCACCTCGGTTCCCGCGGAGAGCGTGCCTTCGGTCACCCTGATGTGGTGGAGCCAATAGCCGTCGAGGGACGTGGTGTCCGTGACCGCGGCCGTGCCACCTTCCCATCGCACGACGCCCCGGTCGCCGACCTGGCCGCCGCCCTGTGCGTAGAAGGGCGTGCACTCGACCACGAGGGTGAGCTCCTCGCCCACCCCTGCGCTGGTCCGGGCTTCGTTGCCCGCGAGCAGCGCGAGTGCGACCGAGCGCGCGGACAGCACGTCGTAGCCGACGAAAGTCGTGCCCGCGTGCCCAGCGTCCCGGAGCACCATCGCAGCGTTCTCGGCGAAGACCGCTTCGCTGGTCGCCATCGCCGCGCGGGCACGCTCCCGCTGCGCCGTCATCGCCGCCTCGAAGCCCTGTTCGTCCAGGCCGAAGCCGTGGTCGAGCAGCACCTGGCGCGTGATGTCGACCGGGAACCCGTAGGTGTCGTGGAGCTGGAACGCGAACTCTCCCGAGCCTTCGAGGAGTCGGGGGTCCTGCCCGCGCGCCGGGAGCTCGCCACCACCCGCATGCTGTCCGAGGAACGAACGGAGCCGCTGCATCCCCTGGCGATACACGGACGCGAAGCCGTCCTCCTCGGCGCGGATCACCGAGCGGCACTGCGCGGCATGAGCGCGGACCTCCGGGTAGGCGTCTCCCATCACCGCGCCCACGACGTCGACCATCCGGTGCAGGAAGCTCCCCTCGACGCCGAGGTCGAAGCCGTCCCGCGCCGCGCGACGCAGGATCTTGCGAACCACGTAGCCGCGGCCCTCGTTCGCCGGCAGCGCGCCGTCCGAGATGCAGAAGATCACCGCACGGACGTGGTCGGCGATCCGCCGCATCCGCGTGTCGTCCCGCGGGTCGTCCCCGTACTTCTTGCCGGTCACGCCCTCGAGATGCGCGATGTAGGGCTGGAACAGGTCGGTCCCGAAGTTGTTCGGCACGCCCGCGAGCACCGCAGCGATCCGCTCGAGCCCGAGGCCGACGTCGATGTTCTTCTGCGGGAGCGGCGCCAGCACGCCCCCATCCTGGCGATCGAACTGCGTGAACACGCAGTTGCCGACCTCGGTGAACCGGCCGTCCGGAAGGCTCTTCAGACCCTCCCGGGCGGGCAGGGGCTCGCCCGGCGCGTTGTCGAAGTACAGCTCGGAGCAGGGACCGCACGGGCCGTTCGGACCCTTGCTCGGCGCCTCTGCGGGCCAGAAGTTCTCCTTCTCGCCGAAGCGGTAGATCCGCTCCTCGGGCAGCCCGACGTCATCGCGCCAGATGCCGAACGCCTCGTCGTCGTCCTCGTAGACGGTGACCACCAGCTGCTCGGCCGGGAACCCGAGCTCCTGGGTGAAGAACTCCCACTCCCAGCGGATGCACTCCTTCTTGAAGTAGTCACCGAACGAGAAGTGGCCGAGCATCTCGAAGAACGTGTGATGCCGCGGCGTCGCGCCGACGTTCTCCAGGTCGGGCACGCGCAGGCACTTCTGCGCCGTCGTCACCCGCTTGTGCGGCAGGGACCCCCGTCCGAGGAACATGTCCTTGAACTGGTTCATCCCCGCGCCGGTGAACAGCAGCGTCGGGTCGTTGGCCGGCACCAGCGAATCGGAGGCCATGCGCTGGTGGCCACGCGCCTCGAAGAAGCGCAGGAATCGCTCGCGGAGCTCAGCTGCCGGAATCGGTCGCATCGGGCCATCGAAGCGACTGCGCGTCGCGGGGCAAGAGGATGGGGCAAGAGGATGAGGCAAGAGGATGCTGCCAGCCGTCGAGACCGGCGGTCCATCCATGCGGCTCACTCGAAGGCTGCGGCTGACGCGTCAGCCGAGGCATCCCCCTGGCTGATCCGTCAGACCTTGGCTGCCCGCGCCGGAGACGCCTTCTTCGCGTCCCCGTTCTTCGCGTCCCCATCGCTCGCAGCATCCGGAGACGCCGCGGGCGCCGCCTGCCCCTGGGGCACCACGTGTGGCGCGAGCTTGGCGAGGATCTGCAGGCGCAGGTCCTTCGCCAGGTCCGGGTTCTCGAGCAGGAACTCGCGCGCACGATCACGCCCCTGCCCCAGGCGGGTCTCCCCGTAGCTGAGCCAGGTGCCGCTCCGCTTGAGGATCCCGTTGTCGACGCCCAGGTCGAGGATCTCACCCAGCTGGTTGATGCCCTCGTTGAACAGGATGTCGAACTCCACCTTGCGGAACGGAGGAGCAACCTTGTTCTTGACGACCGTCGCCTTGGTCCGCGCGCCAATGGGCAGATCGCCGTTCTTCAGCGTGCCGATCCGACGGATGTCGATCCGGACCGACGAGTAGAACTTCAGCGCGCGTCCGCCGGTCGTCGTCTCCGGACTCCCGAACATCACGCCGATCTTCTCGCGGATCTGGTTGATGAAGATCAGGCAGGTGTTCGTCTTGGCGACGAGGCCCGTGAGCTTGCGGAGCGCCTGGCTCATCAGGCGGGCCTGGAGGCCGACGAAGGAGTCGCCCATCTCCCCCTCGATCTCCGCCTTCGGGACGAGCGCCGCGACGGAGTCGATGACGATGATGTCGACCGCGCTGGAGCGCGCGAGCGTCTCGCAGATGTCGAGCGCCTGCTCACCGTGGTCAGGCTGGGAGATCAGCAGCGAGTCGAGGTCGACGCCGAGCTTGCGCGCATACTGGGGATCGAGCGCGTGTTCGGCGTCGATGAAGGCGGCCATCCCGCCGCTCCGCTGCGCCGCGGCGACCACGTGCAGGGTCAGCGTCGTCTTTCCCGACGATTCCGGCCCGAAGATCTCGATCACGCGGCCCCGGGGGAAACCCCGCCCGCCGATCGCGAGGTCGAGACCGAGTGAGCCGGTCGAGTAGCCCTCGATCGGCACCTGGTTGCCGTCGCCGAGCCGCATGATGCTGCCCTTGCCGTGGTTCTTCTCGATCGCGGCCAGCGCATCGTTCAGCGCTTCGGTCTTCTTCGTGACGTCCTGATTCGTGCCCTTCGCGGTCATGTGTGCTGTCCCTCCCGGATCTGGGGTGCGGGGACCCTAGCCCAGCACCTTACAAAAACCAAACACTTCTTCGGCGTCGCCGGACCGGCCTTCGCCCGCCCTCTGGTGGGGCCGGCATCGACCGGGGGCGCGCCGCCTTCCGGAGGATCTCCGGCTCTTGGAGTGCCAGCCCCCGGGGCGATCCGAGCCCCTCATCGCCGACGATCAGACCGAGACGAACTGGACCAGCTCCTGGAAGCGACGGTCCACGTCCTTGATTCCTGCGCTCGCGATCCGGTCGACGCCGAATCCCTCGACGGTCAGGCTCGCCGTCACGGTCCCGTAGGCGACCGCACGCTTCATGTTCCAGAGGCTCAGACTGTCGCAGGTCGACAGGAAGCCCATGAACCCACCCGCGAAGCTGTCGCCGGCGCCGGTCGGATCGACGACCGCCTCGGTCGGGTACGCCGGCATCGCGTACTGGAAGTAGCTGCTGAACAGGAACGCTCCGTGCTCGCCCTTCTTGACCAGCGCCAGCTTCGGACCGAGATCGAGGACCTTGCGACCGGCGCGGATCAGGTTGCTCTCGCCGGTCAGCATCCGAGCCTCCTCGTCGTTGAGGATCAGCCCGTCGATCCGCGGCAGGAGCGCCATCAGCTCGTCCCGCGCGATGTCGATCCAGAGGTTCATCGTGTCCGCGACGACGAACTCGGGCCGCGGAACCTGGTCGAGCACGGACGCCTGCGTGCCCGGGGCCCCGTTGGCCAGGAACACGAACGGCGAGTCGCGGAAGGCCTCCGGAACCTTCGGGCGGAAGTCACCGAACGTGTTGAGCTGCACGTCGAGCGTCTCCCGGCTGTTCATGTCCGCCGAGTAGCGGCCGCTCCAGCGGAAGGTCGCGCCCTCCTTGACCTCGAGTCCGTCGAGCCGGACGCCACGCGACGCGAGCAGCTCCTTGTGCTCGGCCGGGAAGTCCTCGCCGACGACGGACACGAGGCGAACCTCGGTGAACAGGGCTGCTGCGAGGCTGAAGTAGGTCGAAGACCCACCGAGACACGCCTTGCGGCTGCCGAAAGGCGTCTCGACATCGTCGAACGCCGTAGATCCCACGACCAGAACGGACATGGGCGGCAGTATGCGTTTCGCCCGGGCACGGACAACCCTTGGCTCGACGCGGGCGGCACGGGCGGCGCGGCGCGCCCCGCGCGGATCAGGAGCCGGAGCCGCCCTGGGCCCGGATCGTCGCCTCCGACTCCTCGCGTGAGACCTCGGCCTCGATCTCCTCGCGCGTGACGCGGTCCTTGTCCATCAACAGCATCGCGCCTCCCACCAGTGACCACAGCGTCGTGTGCAGGCGGTAGAGCACCGACAGGGCCACACCCTGGGTCCGCAGCGCCTGGACCGGGTCGGCGACCACACCCTGCAGGTGGACCGCGCCGAACTTCGCGAACATCGATCCGAACAGCCACTCGCCGACGCCCCACCCGTTCGGCGCGATCGGAACCGCGGAGACGATCAGGATCACCGGGATCAGCGCGAAGTAGTCGATCGCCGGCAGCTCGACTCCGAGCGCGAGCCCCATCAGCAAGAAGCTGGTGATCGTGACGACGTGGTTCAGTGTCCCCAGCAGGATCCACACGAGGATCCCCTGCTTGTGCGCGCGGTAGAAGAAGATCGCCTCGTCGACCTTCATCAGAGGCGCCGCGATCTTGCCCGGAAGGCGACGGAGTATCTGGTCGAGGCGCACCAGACGGCGGATCCGGCGGCTGAACGCGAAGGCCCCGATCCCTGCGACGAGCAGCAGCACCCCCCAGATCCCGAGCGCGAGCAGACCGAACCGCTCGAGCTGGAAGAGGACCACCACCGCACCCAGCAACGCCAGCGAGCCGAGCCCCAGGATGCGGTCCACGATCACCGACATCAGCGCCGGGATCCGGCCGTCCGGGCAGCGCTTGACGATGTAGACCGCCTTGACCGCGTCGCCCCCGGTCTGCCCGGGCATGACGTTGTTGAAGAACACGCCGATCCACGTCAGCCGGATCGTCTCGCCCAGGCTGACGTCCAGGCCGTTGACCCGGAGCAGCCACCACCAGCGGGCAGCCGCGGCGGTCAGCGTGAACACGTAGCAGAGCGCGCCGAACGCGAAGTAGAGCTTGTCGAGCTGGACGAAGTAGGTCGTCAGCCCCGGAGAAAGGGTCACGCTCCGCCCGTCCGCCTGCGCACCCGGCCGGATCTCCTCGATCTCGCCGACCTCTCCGCGGACCCGGACGACGTCGGCGTTCCAGGGGCCCTCGATCTCGACCTCCCGCACGGCGACACTGTCGCCATCGGTCGTCGTGACGAGGTCCACCCACTGGACGTTCTGGATGACCCAGAACGACAGCAGCGCCACGAGGGCGAGCTTGACGCAGGCGACGACGACGCGCTTCACGCCTCCCCCTTCGCGCGCACCTTCACGCGGGCCTCGAGGATCGAACCCTCCTCGGCGGCCACGCGGCCGAGGGTGTCCGCCGCAAGGTCAGCCGCCGACACGCCGAACTCCTCCAGGCACGCGGTGGGAACAGGAGTCCCGTCCCGCGTCACGTTCAACGCGAAGTGGAGCAGCGACGACACCGAGGAGCGGGTCGCGATCGAGATCGACAGCTTGCGTCCGTCGAAGAAGAGGTCGTCGCCGCTCCGCGACACCGCGATTCCCCGCGCCGCCAGCGCTTCCGCGACAATGCACGCGAACAGACGCTGCCGCACGACACCTGCTTCGAGCGACGCTTCGTCGAAGCGTTCCCAGAGGAAGTGCAGCATCCGGTCTCCCGCGATGCCGGGCCCGGTGAAGTCCTCGAGATCCGCCATCTCGTCGAGCGTCACGGCGCACGACCCGACGAAGGCTACGAGCGCGTCGCCGCTGATCCCGAACGTCCGGAGGATCCAGTGCGCGCGCAGCTGGGCACCGTCGTACGCGATCTCGTCGTCGACGAACCAGGTCTTCAACGTTCGCCCCCCGGACCGCCTTCCGCTCCCCGCCCGAGCGCGCGCTCCTTGAAGAAGGCATCGGCCCACGCCGGGTCGAGCGACACGGGGCGACCGAGCAGCTGCGAGAGGGCGGCCAGGGCGGTCATCCGGAGTCCCTGGTCCTCGTCACGCGACGCGACGTCGTAGAGAAACTCGGCAGGCTCGGGACCGCCCTCGTAGGACGCGAACGCGAGTTCCGGGGGCAGCTGGCCGCAGAGTCTGATCCACAGCCTGCGCACATCCCGGTCCTGGTCGTACTCGAGGACTCCGCCGTCGGGGCGGCTCGAGCGGACCCGCAGCAGGAACAGCACGGCTCGAGGACCGCCGAGACGTTCCAACGCGACGGCAGCAGCCTCCCTCACCCGGGGCTCGGTCGATGCGACCTTCAGCCGCAGAGCGTGCGCGAGCTCGGTGCAGACGATGCGGTCCAGAGCGTCGTCCCAGCGCTCGCCCACGCCCGCATCCTCGAGCTCCGTCCGGCGCGCGCGGAGGTCACGCACGACGGCGCGAGCGTCCGCTGCACGCCCTGCTGGCTGGTTCCCCAGCGGCTCGACCGCCTCTGCGACCTCGACCGCGCCGCGGGTGAGGTCGGCCGCAGCCTCGACCGCCGCGGCGAGGGTCTCCGCGTCGACCGCACCGAAAGCGACTTCGATCGGATCACAGCCGTAGCTCGCGAGAACCGTCGCAGCGGCGTCGATCGCGACGATCTGGTCGAGAGGCGCACTGTCGCGCGCGAGGATCCACAGCAGCCGCAGCGCGAGCTCCTGTCGGCGTCCGCGCTCCTCGAGCGACAGCGGCACCAACGTCGTGAGCCGACCTCGGAAGAACTCGCCCGGAGCCTCGACCTCGAGCAAGCGCGGCTCGATCCCGAACACGGCGATGCACAGGGCATCGATCCCCGATCCCTCCAGTGCACGAATGGCCCAGGGCCAGCGCCTGGCCTCGCGCTGCGGCCGCAGGGCTTCCGGCTCGACCCCGCCGTGCTGCCGGGCGCCCTCGACCCCAGCGACCGAGTCGAACTCCATGCGCGTCACGTCGTAGGTCGTGCACGCCACCTGCAGCAGAGCGACTGCAGCGAGGAGGAACCGGAACCGCATGCGGCGAAGCGTAGGGATGGGACGCGGACGGGCAACGACGCAGGCGTCCCGTCGGCCGGGCGGGGTCAGGAATTCGGCGGGAAGCCGTCCGGGTGGCTCGTGTGCCAACGGTGCGCGGTCTCGACGATGGTGCGGATGTCGCCGAAGCGCGGTTTCCAGCCGAGCTCGGCCTCGATCTTCGCAGCGCTACCGACGAGGCGCGGCGGGTCGCCCGGACGGCGAGGGCCGACCACGTAGGGGACCTTCTTGCCGGTGACCTCTTCGACTGCGCGGATCACCTCGAGGACCGAGGTGCCGGCCGCGTTGCCGAGGTTGTAGTGCCGCGTGCCGACGCCCCCCTCTTCCATCGCGAGCAGCGCGAGCACGTGCGCCTCCGCGAGGTCGGTCACGTGGACGTAGTCACGGATGCACGTTCCGTCCGGTGTCGGGTAGTCCTCGCCGAACACCGTCAGGCTGTCGCGCCGTCCCTCGGCCGCGTCGAGGACCAGCGGGATCAGGTGCGTCTCGGGGTCGTGATCCTCGCCGAGGCGCCCCTCCGGATCCGCGCCAGCCGCGTTGAAGTAGCGCAGTGCCACCGACTCGATCCCGTGGGCCCGGTGGTAGTCCCGCAGCATCCACTCGTCGATCAACTTCGTCGCGCCGTAGGGATTGATCGGATTCTGTGGAAGGTCCTCGGTGATCGGGATGCGCTCGGGCTCGCCGTATGTCGCGCAGGTCGAAGACAGCACGAAGCGCTTGACGCCGGTCTCGACCATCGCGTCCAGCAGGTTCATCGTTCCGACCACGTTGTGGCGGTAGTACTTGCCCGGGTCGGTGACGGATTCACCCACGTAGCAGCGCGCGGCGAAGTGGAAGACGGCCGAGATCTCGTTCTCGCGGAATACGCCGCGGACGAAGCCCTGGTCCATCATGCTCCCCCTGGCGAGCGGAGCGCCGAGCAGCGCAGCCTCGTGGCCCTCGCTCAGGTCGTCGAGGACCAACACCTCGCGCCCGCGCTCACGCAGCGCCAGAACCGTGTGGGAACCGATGTAGCCGGCTCCACCGCTCACCAGGATCACTCCGGACATTCTCTGCTCCAGGCTTCTCGCGTCTTGGAACGCACCGTGGGATCGCTCTCGCCGCCGGGCGGGAGCTCGACCTTCGTGCCGACGAGGACCGTCATGGCCTCGT
>JAQCBR010000067.1 GCA_027621295.1 Planctomycetota bacterium | reverse complement strand
GCTGCTCGGACGCATCCGCCCGGGACAGCACGGTCTCTGGTCGTGCTGGTGTTCGCGCTGGGACTTCCTCTACGTGGCCTGGAGCATGCTCGCACGTCCGGTGCTCGCGCGGCTCGACGGGACGCCGTGGCTCGTCACCTACCTGCGTGCGATGGGGCTCCGCATCGGCCGCGGCGTGGTGCTCGGCCCGGGTTTCGCGCAGGTCGTCGACCCGGACATGATCGAGATCGGCGACGGCGCGACCGTCGACACGATGTTCCAGGCGCACAGCTTCGAGGACCGCGTGCTGAAGATCGACCGCGTGCGGATCGGTGCCGGGGCGACGGTCGGCCGTGCATCCGTCCTGCTCTACGGCATCCACATCGGTGATCGCGCCCGCGTCGCGGCGCACAGCGTCGTGATGAAGCGGGAGCGGCTCCGCGCCGGCATCCAGTACGCCGGCGTGCCGACGCGCGAGGTCGCACCGTGAAGCCGGAGGGGCGGATCGAGACCCTCGACGCCGCGCGCGGTCTCGCGGTGATCGGCATGGTCTGGACGCACTTCGTCGCCACCGAGGGTGGGCGGAACGTCTTCGAACGTGCGGCGGCCTGGGCAGCGCGCGCGGTCTACGGGCACGAGGCGGCGCTGTTCTTCGTGCTCGCCGGCATGTCCTGGGCGATGCAGTCCGCGCGGGGCGATCGCGTCGGTCGAAGGGCGTTGGTGCTCGGCGCGTTCGGGTTCGCGTTCGGGCGATGGGTGTGGCCGACGGAAGTGCTCGTGCCGCTGGCTCTCTCGATGCCGATCGTCGTCTGCCTCGCTCGGCCTGGGCGCGGGGCCGCGCTCCTGGCCGCAGTCGTCGGCATCCTCGTCGCCATGCCCGTCGCGGACGTGTTCTTCGGCGAGTACGCATGGAGCGACTGGAGCGACGACGGGACCGAGCACCTGGCCGAGTCGACGCTCGGTTGGGTGACGCTGCGCTACTACCTGCTGACCGGGAACTACCCGTTGATCGGCTGGCTCGCGCTGCCGCTCTGCGGAGCGATCGCCGTGCGGTGGGGAGTCGTCACCGCGGCGCGGCGCACCGTCTGGCCGGCCGCTGTCGCCTGTGGGGTCGCCGCCGTCGGATACGCGCTGCCGCTCGCGGCGGACACTGGCGTCGCGTGGGTCGACGAGCACGCGCACTGGTTCGCGGCGACGTGGGTCCCGACGACGATCCCGTTCGCGTTGCGTGAGATCGGCTCGGCGCTCGGGATCGTCTTCCTCTTCCTGCGCACCGGCTTCGTGCCGGTCGTTCTCGCCCGGCACGGGCGCGCGTCGCTGACCCACTACGTCGCGCACATCGCGATCGTGTTCACGGCGCTGCGGGCGTGCTGGCCGGACGAGGACTGGTCGGTGACGGTCGGTGTGGCGGCCTTCCTCGGCTACTGGCTGTTCGCGCACTGGTTCCAGGCCAGGTGGTTCGCGCGGCGGCGCCGCGGGCCGGTCGAGGCGTCGTGGGACCGTGTCGCGGGTAGAGACGGCGGACCGCAGCGGAGCTGACGGCGGCTTGTGGACCTGGGGAGGAACGGGTCCGATTCCGTCCCGACGCGGGTCGCGACACGTTGTCGCACCCGTTCAGGCCCGACGCCTACCCCCATGAACAAGACGACCTGCCTGCTCGCCCTCGTGCTCTCCGGAGGCGCAGCTCTCGCGCAAGCGAACCTCGTGATCCCCGCCGGGATGGCGAACTCCAACCCCGGTTCCACCGGCCTCGCCTGGCGGAACACGGCGTTCCGGTTCCAGATGCTCTACGACGACTCCCACTTCACGTCGCAGGGCATCAACTACCCGATCGTCATCTCCCGGCTCCAGTACCGCGCGTCGGGCGGACAGACGAGCGCCGGTGGGGAGGTCTACTCGGGCATCACCGTGCAGATGACGACGTCGCCGAGCGACTGGTCGGCGCCGAGCACGACGTTCGCGAACAACCTGGGAGCGGACGTGACGACGGTGTTCCAGGGTGCCGTGACCTGCCTCGCCGCGCAGGGCACGTCGCCGAACACCTACATCATCGACATCCCGCTGACGACGCCGTTCGTCTACGACCCCTCGCTCGGACAGGACCTGCTGATCGACGTCGACGCGCCGACCGCGCCGCTGCCGACCGGCGTGCCGTCGATGGGGGCATCGAGCAACGCGTCGCACCTGGCCCGACGGATCTCGACGACGACGGTGGGCAGCCCGACGGGCGGCCTCTCCTACTTCGCCTGCGTCGTCCTGATGGACTACGCGCCGCAGGCCAACGTCGCGACCGCGACGTCCTACGGGGATGGGTGCGTGTCGCAGGCCGTCAGCTTCCATGAGCCGTTCCTGCCCGGCACGTTCGACCTCGCAGGCAGCGCGGGAGCCCCGAACAGCATCCTGATGAACCCGCTGAGCACCGGCTACGTGGTCGTGCCTGGTTCGAACACCTGGGCCACGCCGACGTCGACGGCGCTGACCCTCGGAGACGACGCGCTCACGCCGCCGATCACGCTGCCGTTCACGTTCAACTATCCGGGCGGGTCGACCACCGACATCCTGGTGTGCTCGAACGGCTTCGTCTATCTCGACCCAGCGGAGACCTCGACGTCGGCTGCCGGAAGCGTGCCGGGTCTCCTGACCTTCGGTCCGCGTCTCGCCCCGCTCTGGAACGATCTCGACCCGTCGGTCGGCGGTGCCGTCTACTACGACGTCGACCTCAGCGGCAACGTCGTCTACGTGACCTGGGACCAGGTGCCGCTGTTCGGCAACGGCGCGGCGCTCAGCACGATCCAGCTGGCGATGTTCTCCGACGGCCGCGTCGAGTACCGCTACCAGGACGTGCAGAACGCGACGGCGGTGACCGGCTGGTCGCCGGGCAACGGCGCCCGCAATGGTGGCGACGTCGACATCTCCGTTTCGATGCCGTTCCTCTGTGAGGCAGACCAGGAGCCGCTGTCGCTGATCGGCGTCGGTCGCCCCAAGCTCGGATCGTCGTTCGCGCTCGAGGTCCGGGAGATCCCGTCGGCGGCGTTCCTCGGCGCGATCTCGCTGGGCTTCACGCAGATCGTGCCGGGCATCGACCTGACCAGCGTGGGCATGGCGCGATGCTTCCAGCACACGACGTTCGACGCGACGTTCGCGTTCACGCCGTCCGGCGGCACGCAGAGCATGCCGCTGAACATCCCGGCAACGCCGGCGCTGGCGGGTGTCCACGTCTACGGCCAGGCGATTGCGAACGGCACGCCCTACACGCCGAGCGGCGTGCTCACGTCGAACGGCATCGACCTGCTGCTCGACCTGAACTGAACCGGCCGATGTCCCGCGGCGGCGTTCGCCGTCGCGGATCGGGCCTCGGCCCCCCCCGACCCCAGGGGCCGCTCCCGCAGTGCACTTGCGGTCGAGCAGATCAGCCGATGTGGCGGATTGGTGTCGAGAGCCAGGAGCAAGCCTCGTGCTCGGCCTCGCGGGCTAGACTCCCCGGCTTCTCCTGCTCCCTCGCGAAACCCGCCCGCCCCGCGGGCCCCGTTTCCAAGCTCTGCATACGAAGATCTCCATGCTTCGCACACTCGCCGTTCTCGTCGCTCTCCCAGCTGCCCTCCACGCCCAGGCCGCGTGGACGGTCGCGTCGCCCGCCGGCACTGCCTTTCCGCCGGGGCTGACGTCCGCCGGCTCGGCCACCGACGGCGTCAACTACTACATGTTCGGCGGTCGGCGCTCGTCGCCCGCGGTCTCGACGCCGCACCTCACCGACGAGCTGTGGCGCTACGACGGCGCGGGCTGGACGCAGATCCAGGGTGCCGGACCGAGCAACCGCGAGAAGGCGCTGACCGTTTGGGACACCAACCGGAACCGGATGGTGTTGTTCGGCGGGCAGGATCTGAACGGCGCGGCTCTCAACGACACGTGGGAGTGGGACCCGTCCGGCGGATGGACGCAGATCAGCCCGGCCCAGTCGCCGCTGCCGCGGCACTGGGGTGCGATGGCCTACAGCCCGATCACCGGGCGGACGATCCTGTTCGGCGGCATGGACGGGACGACCTACTACGGCGACACGTGGGCCTACGACGCGTCGGGTTGGACCCAGCTCACGCCCGCGAACTCGCCGGTGGCGCAGAGCCGCCATCAGATGGCCTTCGATCTGGGGCTCGGTCAGATCGTGATGTTCAGCGGCACGATTCGGAACCCGACGCCGAACGGCGGTGAGACATGGCTATGGAACGGCCTCGACTGGAATCAGGTCCAGACGGCGACCGTCCCCTACGGGACCGGCTGCGTGTCGCCCAGCATGACCTACGACCTCGTGCGTCGGCGCATGGTCCTGGTCGCGGGCTACAACGGCTCCTACCGCGATGAGACGTGGGAGTTCGACGGCACCGACTGGACGTCACGCGGCTCGTTCGCGGTGATGCCCGGTCGCGGTGGTCCGGCGGCGACGTTCGTGCCCGCGCTCGGCAAGACGATTTGCTACGGCGGGTTCAACAGCTCGAGTGGAGGCGCGTTCCAGTGGAACACGTTCTTCCCGGCCATCGACAACCAGCTCTACGAGTACCAGTCGAACGCGATCGCGAGCTTCACCAGCAGCGCGACTGCGATCGGCTGCCCGTCGTCGTCCGGCGTCATCCCGTCGATCTTCGCGACCAACCTGCCCTGGGCCGGTCAGACCGCCACGATCGAGATCGGTGGCATCCCGACCGGTGCTCCGACGTGGATGCTCGTCGGCTTCACGGCCAACTCGCTGCCTCTCGATCCGATCGGCGCGACCGGCTGCTCGATCCACGTGCTCGACCAGCTGGCGTTCCCGACGTCGGTCGTCGGCAACTTCGCGACGCTGCAGCTCGCGATCCCTGCGATCCCGTCGCTCTACGGCGGCGCGTTCTACACGCAGGGTCTGGTCGTCGACTTCGCGGCCAACGCGCCGGGGCTGATCGTCTCGAACCGCGGCGAAGCGCGGATCGGCGCACTCTGACAGTGTGTGACGAAGTGTCGTCACGCGCTGTCCCGCAGCCGCGGAGCGGCTGCCGAGCAAGCACTTCACAGCCTGTAGACTGATTGCGCCACGGGCTGTGATCCGGGTTCCGGCTCAGAAGAGCCCGGGCACGATGCGGTGTGTCCGGGCCCGGTAGGCGGCGTAGTCCGGGTAGCGCGCGAGGAGCATTCGCTCCTCGCGGCGCACCTTGATGCCGAGCACCGTGGCCAACGCGAGTGCCGAGATGATGCGGCCTCCACCTGGGGCGTCGAGCACGTAGCCTGCGGCTGCCAGTAGGAGCGCGGCATACATCGGGTGTCGGATGCGGCGGTAGGGCCCCTTCTCGATCAGGGTTGCACCCGTCTTCGGCTCCGGGAGCACCCGGAAGCTGCGACGCCCGACAGTCAAGATCGACCATATCCCCAGCGCCAGGGCCGTCGCGACCATCGCCTGGGGTAGCGGGGAGCCGGGTAGGCCCGGCCCGAGCAGCCAGACGCCTGCGAGGCTCGCGAACTGGAACGTGACGAGGATCGTGCTCGGCATGATGCAACGGCGGTCCATCTTGCCTTCGCCGACGTCACGCGTCTGTCCCGGGCTGATGGGGTCCAGTTCCGCACGGCATCATGTCCGGCTCATCCAGGTTCATCATCCTCACCATGCGCACGCTCTCGACCGTCTCGTTCCTCCTGGCCGTCTCGGCGCTCCTCCCCGCCCAGTCCTGGACGCCCGTTCCGACCAACAACGCGCCGCCCGCGCAGGGCTATGGCGCCTCGATTGCCTACCACTTCGGCACGGGTCGTACGGTCCTCCACGGAGGCCGCGGCACGGCGGTGTCGGCCGACACGTGGACGTTCGACGGCATCGACTGGCAGCTGGAGGCCCCACAGAACAGTCCGGGCGCCCGTTGGGCCCACCGCTTGGTCCAGGACACCGGCAGCGGGCGCGTGCTGCTGTTCGGCGGCCGCGATGCAGGGACGACCGCGCAGAACGAAACGTGGGCGTGGGATGGCGCGGACTGGACGCGGATCCCGACGGCCAACGCGCCGTCCCCGCGCGCGTTCCACCAGATGGCCTACGACTCCCGGCGTGGCATCACCGTCGTGTTCGGCGGCTTCGGTGTCCTGGACAGCCAGACGTGGGAGTTCGACGGCCTCGACTGGGTGGGGCGCGCCACGGCCACGGTGCCGCCGATCGTCGGCGATGGGCAGATGGTCTACGACGCGTCGCGCGGTGTGTGCGTGCTCTTCGGCGGCTGGGACGGCCGTGCACGGGTCTACGCGTCGACGTGGGAGTACGACGGCGACGACTGGCGTCCCGTCACGACGCGGACGACACCACCGCTCCGGCAGTGGCACCAGATGTCGTACGACCCGATCTTCCAGCACGTCGTCATGCACGGTGGTTTCGGCGGCGGAGTCTTCAACGACTGCTGGATCTACGACGGAGCCGACTGGACGCAGGTCTTCCCGGCGGGTGCGCCGCCGACGGTCCCCGTGCAGGCCGGCATGACCTACGACTTCGCCCGCGTCACCCACGTCGAGTTCGGTGGTTCTGGGCCGGCGGGTCGAAGCCAGGAGACCACGGACTTCCAGAGCCTCGCGCTGCCGAGCTTCGCGTGGGCTGGGGCAGGCTGTGCGGGGTCCCAGGGCACGCCGGTCCTCGAGAGCGCGATGGGCAGCACTGCGCGGGTGGGGACCAACCTGGTGATGGAGGTGCGTGGCGTTCCGTCGAGCTCGGCGGTCCTGCTCGTCGGTTTCAGCAACCAGGTCCTCGGACCATTCCGGCTGCCGTACGCCCTCGATGGGCTGGGGTTGGTCGGCTGCTCGCTCTACACATCGATCGAAGCCTCGGCCGCGGGCGCTGCGACCGGAGGAGTCGCGCGCTTCTCGCTGGCCATGCCAGCACAGTTCGCAGGCCAGTCGTTCTGGGCGCAGGCCTTCGTCCCGGATACGGCCGCCCCCGGGTTCGCCGTCCTGTCCAACGCGTGTAGAGCCTACATCGCCCCCTGAACGAGGTGCGGCCCGCAGGCTCCCTGTTCTCGTCTACCGTGCCGGATCGAAGCCCGGCACCGCCAGCGGCGACAGGTCGACGCGCGCATGGCCGAGCAGCGTGCCGGACGCGAACGCGACGTCGATCTGCGCGACCTGGTAGTCGACGATCGCCCGCAGCTCGCCGAGCTGCGCGTCGCCGAGGTCGGACAGAGCCTCGAGCACCTCGCGCATCGTGCGCATGCCCTGCTCGAACTGGCGCCGCTCGGCGTCGTAGTTCACGCCGGCGACGACCACGTTCTGGCGCGCCGCGAGCACGCGCTGCCAGTTCTGCTGGAGGATGTCGACGGTGTCGTAGACCTCCTGCCGGACCTTGAGCTCGCGCGCGCTCCGCGACGCGAGGCGTCGGGCCCGCGCGAGGACGGCCTCGTCGAGCAGCGCGCGCTGCCGCTGGTTGGTGAACGGGACCTCGAACGTGAGCCCGACCGCGAACTCGGGGTGGCTCCCGTCCGGGAGCGCGCGGAGCGCTCGATCGAACGAGCTGTCCCGGTCCAGCAGGCCGTACTGGAAGTCTAGATTCGCGATCGGGAGCACCTGGTTCTCCCGGTAGCCGACCTGGATCCCGTCCCGGATCACGCTGAGCTCGAGCTCGATCAGGTCCAGCCGTTCGGCGAGCGCCTTCTCGACGAGCTCTTCGACGTCGAGGTCGAGGCCAGCGAGCAGCGGCTCGGTGACGATCTCGATCGATGGACCGCCATTCAGCGGCAGGTCCTCGCTGGCGAGTCGGACCTTCAGGTCGCGCTGCTTCAGCTTCCAGTCGGTCTCGGCGCGGATCAGCGCTTCGATGCGCCGGTAGACGCCGACCTCCGCGCGAGTGATCTCGACGGTGGGGGTCAGGCCCTCAGCGACCCGGCGCTGCACGAGCTCGAGGTTCTCGCGTGCGAGCCGGAACTGCTCGGCGCGGACGTCGAGCGCGCGGCGCGCGAGGTAGAGCCGCCAGTACGCCTTTTCGGCGTCGGTCAGGACGCGGAGCGCCGCGAGCCGCGTGCGGACCTCGGAGATCCGCTGGTCGGCCCTCGCCAGGCGGATCGACGCCTGGGCTGCATCCGTGCCTGCGTTCCGCAGCAGGGGCTGGCTGAAGGAGAAGCGGGCCCCAGCGAGATACTGCTCGTACCGGTCCGGCTCGATGATCTCCTTCTGGTCGAGAACGCTCTCGACGGCGACCCGGCCTCCGGTGGGGAGGGGCACGATCACGCCGAGGCCCAGATCGGTGCGCTCGGTGGTCTGCGCGATCTCGGTGAACTTGACGGTCTGCCCGTCGAGCGCCGGGTCGCCGGATCGGAACGAGGTGATCGGGCCGTCGAGGGGCGGCGTGTCCTTCGACGCGTAACGGACCCTGGCGCCGATCAGCGCGTCGAAGCGCCCTTCCTCGGCGCTGACCCTGGTGATGGCGATCGCCGGATCGAAGAGCGCGACGTCGAGGTCCAGATTGTCCCGGAGCGCGCGTCGCCTGACTTCACTGATCGACAGGCGGACGAGTCCGCCATTGGCCTCTCGCACCGCGCGCGGGACGCTGCCGGCGGGGTCGGGCCTGAGGTCGCGGATGCGCCCCATGTCTGCGTCCACGTCCGTTCCCGGGCCTCGCGCAACGGACTCGAGCGCGAACGGCTCCAGGTCGCGCGCGACGACGTCGGCGCGCGGCAGCTCGATCCTCCCGAGCTCGCCGGGCCACAGGTTGCAGCCCGCGAGCGTGGCGACGAGCAGGCAGAAGCCCGGTCGGCGGAGCGGGAGAAGCCGTCCGCGACTCAACGCTTGGCCTCCGCGTCGGATTCCGCCCCGGGCTCGGTCAGCGCGACCGTCGGCGGGAAGCCGTTGAGCTGGCGCCAGAGCTCGTAGCCGAGCGAGACCTCGTTGAGCAGCACCCAACCCTTCGTGCGAACCCCTTGCCGGAGCCAGCGTTCGCCCGGCCAGGCCGGCTCGTCCGGGTCAGGGAGCACGAGGAGGCGGAACCGCCCCTGACCGCTGTCGGTCGGATCGATGCGGGCCACGACTCCGCCGAACGTGCCGACGGCGACCGAAGGCCAGGCGACCCACTGCACCGCGGGCCATCCTTCGAACATCAGCCGGACCTTGCGGCCGGGCTCGATCAGAGGCGCGTCGACGCCGCGGACCCAGAGTTCGACGGCCGGCTGCTGGGTGACCGGGACGATCTGCAGCAGCACGTCGCCCTTCTTCGGGATCGAAGCCTGCGGGGCGACGCTGAGCCGCATGATGCGGCCCGCGCGCGGCGCGGCGACGAGCTGGGTGTTCTGTGCGCGCAGCTCGCCCTCGAGGTCCGCGATCCGTGCCCGGACGGACGCAGCCTTCGCGGACTCGGCCTGCATCCGTGCCCGGGAGTCCGACACGCGCGACTCCGCCTGTGCGGTCTCGCGGCCGAGTTCGGCCTCGGCGTTCCGCTGCGAGGCCCGCGCCGCGTCGACGTCGGCCCGTGCGGACTCGACGCCCGCCGCCGCGCGGGCCTTGCGGGCTCGGGCTTCGAGCAGCTTCAGCTCCTCGACGAACTCGGGCACGAGGCGGGCGATGCGCGCCTCCTGCTCGGTGGCGAACGTGAGCTCTGCCTGTGCCGCGACGAGCGACTGCTCGGCGCTGCGGACCCGTTCGCGCGCCCCCTCGATGCGGGCGCGGTACGCGTCGATCGCGAGGTCGCGCGCGCTCTCCAGGATGATGATCTGCGCCCGGTAGGTCTCGACGTTCTGCTCGGTCAGTCCGAGGTCCTGGCGGGCCGCTCCGATCTTGGTCTCGATCCGAGTGATCTTCTCCGGGTCGATGTCGACGATGCGAACCAGCGGATCGCCAGCCTCGACGAGGTCGGCCTCCTGGACGAAGACCTCGACGACGCGTCCCTCGACCGGCGACTGGACATCCTGGGGTCGGTCGACCGGCGTGAACGCCGCGACCTGGCCCGCCCCCGAGATGTTCTGCTGCCACGGGGCGAACAGCGCGACCAGCGGCGCGATCACGAAGAGCGACAGCAGCACAGCGGCGACCCGACGGAGCCACGGCGAGAACTCGACCTCGAACAGCGGTCGGACGCCCGTGCGGACGAGGTTGCTCATCGGGACACCTCCACGGCCGCGTTCCCGGCGTCGAGCTCGATCGTGCGACCGACCTGCGCAGCGAGTTCGGGGGAAGCCGTGAACAGGACCAGCGTCCACGGCGCGTCGGACGCGGTCAGCGCCTCCAGCGCGCGCGCACGGGGACCCGGGCCGAGTTCGTCGAGCGTGCCGTCGACGACGATCGCGCGGGGGGCGCCGACGGTGGCGCGGGCGAGCGTCAGCAGCAGCGCCGACGTCCTCGACAGCGGCGCGCCGTCCTGGAGGAGCCGCGTGCGCAGTCCGTCGGGGAGCGCGGCGAACTCCGAGAGCACGCCCAGGCGATCGAGCGCGTCGCGGATCTCCTGGGTGGTCACGTCGGCCCGGCCGAGCCGCACGTTGTCGAGGATCGAGCCCTCGACGATCTCGAAGCCGGTGACGAGGTCCAGCTGCGTGCGCACCGACACACGCGCGATCTCCCGGAGATCCTGGTCGTCCATGCAGACCACGCCTTCGTCCGGCTCGCGCAGCCCGCCGAGCAGTTCGGCCAGCGTCGTCTTGCCGGAGCTGCGGTCACCGAGCACGGCGATGCGTTCGCCGGGCTCGATGCGCACGTCGATGCGACCCACGCCGCGGCCCGACGACGGGTAGCGGTAGGAGACGCCCTGGAGTCGCAGCGCTGCTCCGGGCGTCTTCGGCAGGTGCGAGTCCCCGAGGTCGTCCTCCGTCGGCAGGTCGAGGAGCAGACCGAGTTTGTCGACGCCGGCGAGCAGGTCGTAGAAGGCCTCCAGCTGCTTCCCGAACTTGACGAACGAGACCAGCGCGACCGACACGATGAGCTCGGCTGCGACCAGCTGGCCGAGCGTGAGCTGGCCTTCGATCACCAGGAGGCCGCCGATGCCGAGCAGGCTCGTGGCGGCGACCGCGTGCAGAGTGACGGCGCCGACGAGCTGGCGGAACACGACGCTGTAGTGCTTGCGGCGCGCAGAGATGTAGCCCGCGGTGAGTTCGGCCATGCGGGCTCGTGCGAACTCGGGGGCCCCGGCGAGCTTGTACGTGATCGGAGCCCTTGCCAGCTCCTCGAGCGCGCCGACGACCTGGTACTTGGCCGACGACTCCTTGCGCGCCGTTGCCACCGCGCCTCGTCCCAGCCCGAACAGGATGAACGCGATGCTCAGGATCAGCAGCACGTCGAAGACGAGCAGGTAGGGGTGGTAGAAGCCGAGGACCAGGAGCCCGATACCCGCCTGCAGCACGCTGTCGAGCCCGTCGATCAAGAGCGCGGAGCCGGCCTTCTGGATCGTCATCACGTCGAAGAACCGGTTGACGAGCTCCGGCCCGCTGCCGCGGTCGTACGCGTCGAGGCGGACCCTCGGCAGCCGCGCGGACAGGTCTGTGACCACGCGGACGAAGAGCCGGCGCTGCAGGACCTCGACGACGTAGAACTTGAACACCCGGATCGCGCCGGCGAACGCGAGGAAGAACAGCAGCAGGAGCCCGACGACCAGGAGCGGCTGCATCAGGCCGCCGAAGGCGACGAAGTTCACCAGCGACTGCACGGCGATCGGCGTCGCCAGCGTCAGGATGCCCAGCCCGAGCGCGAAGCCGACGACGATCCCGACCTCGGTCCGGTCCGGCGTCAGGATGTGCCACAGGCGCCGGAGCGGGCGGCCCTCGAGCGCAGGGCGGTCGTCGTCACCCGGGTTGCCGAGGCTTGCGACCTGGAATGCGGCCTCGACCTGGGCGCCCGAGCCGAGCACCTCGGACTCGACCTCCGAGTGGGTCCCGGTCCAGGTTCGGTGCTCGTCTCCCTCGAGGTGGTGGACCGTCACGGTCGCCCCGCCCTCGTCCGTGACCGTGCAGACTTCGGTCGCGTCCCCGTTCCGGAGCAGCAGGACGACCGGCCGGCGCGCGGCCGTCATCGCGAGCGCCTCGTCGAGACGCGGCCGGACGACGGTCATGCCGAGCCCCAGATCCGCGCACACGGCCTCGAGCCGCGCGATCCAGACGTTGGGCTCCTCGCCGGTGGGGGAGTCCGCACCGGAGGGCACGAGCCGCGCGCTGAGCCAGTCGGGGTCGGGTGCGGGCCTGCCCGCGGCGGTGGCCAGGGACCGCAGGAACGTGAGTGTGCCTTGCATCAGGGGTCTGCGCGCCCGGCGGGCTGCCGAAGCGGTCGGGCTCCTAGGTCACCCGTTCCCGGGCAGAAGATCTACCACCGATTTTTCCGTCAGCGTGATGCACGAGCATCGGTCAGGCCGGGTCTCAGGGGAGGTGCAGGGCCGCCCGATCCGGGAGCGGCCGAGCGGTCCGCCTCGGGCCCCTGGGTGCGATCCCAACGGGACTTGGGCTAACCTCCCCGCCGTTGGTTCGTCCTCCGAGTTCCTACGAGCAGATCTCCTCGATGAAGTCGCTGACCGTCCTGTCCGTCACTGCCGCAGCCCTCCTCGTCCCGGGGACCGCGCGGGCCCAGTACTTCGAAGCCCGCAACGCCGCGATGGGCGGGGTCGGCGTCGCGTCGTCCGACTACCTCGCGGCCGGCTTCGCCAACCCGGCTCTGCTGACGCGTCGCGGCGAGTCCGACGACTTCGGCATCCTGCTCCCGGCCCTCGGGGCGAGCGTCTTCGACGAGACGAACCTGCTGGAGGACATCGACGACTTCGTCGACGCCTACGACGCGCTCGAGGCGAACCCGTCCGGGGACCCGGCCGACTACGCGGCGCTGGCCGACCGGCTCGGGGCGCTGTCCAACCGCGGGCTCGACGCCGAGCTCGGCGCGGGCCTGATGATCGCAGCCCCCTCGGAGCGCCTCGGCTGGGCGCTCCACGTGCACACCTACGCCGACCTCCAGGCGCTGACCCAGATCGACGACCAGGACGTGCAGGCGATCCGCGACGCGCTCGCCAACAACGCCGGCACGCTGCCGACGCTCGCCTCCGAGGTCCGGCTGATCGGTGTCAACGTCACCGAGGTCGGGCTTTCGCTGGCGACCAAGCTCGACCTGGGAGGGTTCGGTCTCTCGGTCGGCGCGACGCCGAAGTTCCAGCGCATCGACACCTACAACTACTCGGTGAGCGCGAACAACTTCGAGCTCGACGACTTCGACAGCGACCAGTACCGGAACGACGACAGCGGCTTCAACGTCGACGTCGGCGCGGCGTTCGACACGCCGGTGGGGATCACGGTCGGCCTGATGGTGCGTGACCTGATCTCGCGGACCTACGAGACCGAGGCGGTCGGTGTGGGGCCGGACTCGTTCACCTACGAGATCGGCCCGCAGGCGACGCTCGGCGCCGCGTGGACCGTCGGCATGCTGACCCTCGCCGCCGACGCCGACCTGCTGACCCGCGAGCGATTCGACGACACCGCGCTGTCGAACTCGGTCGGCGGACTCGTCGACGACATCCAGCTCGTCCGCGTCGGTGCCGAGCTCGACATCGCGTCCTGGGTCCAGCTCCGCGGCGGCTACCAGTTCGACCTCGAGGATCGACTCGACGGCGTGATCACCGCGGGTCTCGGGATCTCCCCGTTCGACGTGCTGCGGATCGACCTGTCGGCTTCCTACGTCGACGAGCAGAGCTACGGCTTCGCCGCCCAGTTCGGGCTGCAGTTCTGAGATCGCCGTCGATCGTCGGGCGGCTCACCGTCCGACGATCTCGAGGACGTCGAGGAACGCCTCGAACGGGCCCGTCCGGGCAGCCGTCGCGTCGTCGTAGCCGCAGAGCACGGCCGTGATGCGGCGCCCGCGGAACCTCGACAGGTCGACCTCGTAGAAGCGCCACGCGCCCGGCCCGTCGGTCCCGTCGGCCGCGCGGATCGAGCGGCCGTGCTGGTCGCGCGCCGAGGCCGACACCCGACTCCCGTCGTCGAGGACGAGGTCGACGCCGACCTCCGTGCCCTGCGCGCGGAAGAGCCGGTAGCGAAGACTGGTCCCGGGTTCGATCCCGAGGTCGAGGTCGAAGAGTCGGAACCAGCAGTAGGAGTCGGCGGTCGCGCTCGTGTCGTGGCCCGCGAAGCGGACCAGCAGCGGGCCGAAGCCGGTCCCGGGCGCCGACTGCGTCGATGCGACCGTGCAGGTCGGCATGCTGCCCGGCGTCGCCCCGTCGACGTGTGCGCGGCTCTCGATCCGGTTCGCGAACGGGAACGGCAGCGACTCGAAGCTCGTCGCGAACCGCGGACGCCCGGGGCGGACGAATCGCTCCGACCACGCGCTCGTCCGGCGCAGGTAGTGGTCGCGGCCCTCGGGAGAACGGGCGCCCGGCGTGTCCGTGTAGTCGAGGCACGTGAACGAAGGCGTCGCGTAGCGGACGGCGGGCTCGATCTGTGAGCCCTCGTGCCACTCGTTGAAGCTCGTGATCGACACCCACTCGGCGCGCGCGTCGACGGCTCGGGCCCACATCAGGTCGTATCGAGCTCCCGCGTCCCGCCCGAGGCTTCGCGTCGAGCCCGGGATCGCGCGGCCGTCGACGTAGCCCGGTCCGACGGAGGGGACGAAGATCGCGTTCCGCTGCCGGACCGCGCGGCCGACCGCGTCGAAGCCGGACCCGTCGACCGCGAACACGTCGTAGTTGTAGAGCCCGTCGAACTGCGACTGGTCGAGGCGATTCACGTCGAGCGCCTGGCCGAGCACGATCGCGTCGTCCGCAGTGCCCCGGATCGTCGCGAGCTCCCGGGCCCAGTCCGCGTCGGGGATCCGGCCTCCTCCGCCCGACGACTCGAACACGTAGAACACGCCGCGCGGCGCATGACTCGGCCCGTGACGCGTCGGCCGCGCGACGCGGTGGAATGCCGGGTGGCTGCCGAACCTCGTCCGCAGGTCCCGGATGTCGCGGACCACCGTCGCTGCGGTCCGTCCCGCGTACGGCTCGATGTGGAACGCGACCTCGACGTGGGCGCGCGCCGCCGCGTCGAGGATGCCCGGCAGCAGCTGGTCCTCGCGCGAGCCCGGTCCCCAGTAGCTGGCGACGGCCACGCCGATGCCGGCCTCGACGAACCACCCGAAGTGCCGGTCGAGGACCGCCCGGTCACGGCTCGAGTACGCGCCGAGCAGTGGCCTGTAGTCCGCGCCGAGCTCGACCGGCGGCAGGTGTCCGCCCTGCTGCCAGTGCACGAACGCGCCGTCGTGTGCGGGGTTGCCGTACCAGCCGTAGTAGAACGCGTGGACGGCGCGCGGCGGGGGCTCGACCGGCGCCGGGGCGGTCGGCAGCGGCACCTGGAAGGCGGCGAGGGCGAGGAGTCCGAGCATGGGCAGGCGGGCCTCGATGGTAGCGTCGAGCCCGAAACCCGTGTCGAGGGTGTCTGCCGCGCTGGGGTCTCCGCCCGCGCTGGTGTTGAATCACGCGCTCCGCCGATGGACCACGCACGCTGCGCAGCAAGGATGGCTCGGGCTCGGGCATGGACGTGACTCCACGCGTCAGCCTCGTGATCCCGGGCCGCAACTGCAGCGGCACGCTGGGCGACTGCCTCGACGCCGTGGTCCGGATCCTGGAGCAGCCCGGCTCGGCGCTCGGCGAGATCCTGTTCGTCGACGATGGTTCGACCGACGGCACGAGTGCGGTCGCCGCCGGGTTCCCGGTGCGCGTGCTGCATGGATCAGGTCAGGGCGCGGGCGCGGCTCGGAACATCGGCTGGCGCGCTGCAGCGCACGAGCTGGTCTGGTTCGTCGACGCGGACTGCGTGGCGCGCCCCGACGCGCTCGATCGGCTGCTGCCGCACCTGGATGACCCGGCGGTGGCGGCGGTGAGCGGCAGCTACGACAACGCGAGACCCGGGTCGCTGCTGGCGCGCGCGATCCACGAGGAGATCCAGGTCCGCCACGCGCGGATGGCGAGCGACGTCGACTTCCTGGCGACCTTCGACGTGCTCTACCGACGATCCGTGCTCGAAGCGCTCGACGGCTTCGACGAGCGCTACCGGAAGGGCCAGGACGCGGAGCTGTCGTTCCGGGCGAGGGAGGCGGGGCTCCTCCTGCGCTTCGATCGCTCGTCCCGGGTGGCGCACTTCCACGAGGACCGGCTCGGCGCCTACCTCCGCACGCAGCGGCAGCAGGGCTACTGGCGCGTGTTCCTGCATCTGGAGCACCGCGGGCACGCGGGGGGGGACAGCTACAGCCGCCTGTCCGACCACGTCCAGCCGCCGCTCGCGATGCTCGCTGCGGCCGCCGTGCTGCTCGCGCCGATCTCGGCCTGGCCGCTCGTCGGGCTGAACGCTGCGCTCCTCGCGCTGCAGGCGCCGGTCGCGCTCGGCATCGGGAAGGCAGCGGGTTGGGGTGTCGCCGTAGCGTTCGTGGCCTTGGGCTTCGTCCGGGCCTACGCACGCGGTGCCGGTCTGTCGGCGGGCACCCTGGCCTACCTCGGTTCTCGCCCCGAGCGCCGGTGACGCTCCCCGGCTCGCCTTGTTTTCAGCCCGGGGTTCCGCGATCCTCCGACCGCTCGGCCACGCGATCTGCTTCTCGTGACGCCGCCAAGGAAGATCGGAACCCGGATGAGCCACGAGCAGCCGAGCCAGTCCTCCGCCCCGTCCGGGGCGGGCCAACCGCCTGCCGAGTCGCTCGTTCCGGATGACCTCGCCCGGCGTCTCGCGGAGACCGAAGACGATCTCTCGACGATGGCGCGGGAGTGCCGCGAAGCCCGGGAGGAAGTCGAGCTCCTCGAACAGCAGCTGGCGTCCGCGCGCTCCGAGCTGATCGAGGCGCGGGCGCGTCTCGAGTCGCTCCGACGGTCGCTGAGCTTCGAGGTCGGACAGATCGTCGGACGTGGGCTCAAGCGGCCCTCCCTCGACACGCTGTTGATCCTGCCGCGGATCGCACGTCGTGTGCTGCTGGGCGCGCGCACGGGCACGGCCCGTGCGCGAGTCCCTGGCGCTGCGTCGACGGGTACCCCCGATCCCGCGGGTGACTTCCTCGCTCCTGCGGAAGTCGTCCGACGTCCTGGCCACCCGCTGGTCGCCGGCGTCTTCGACACGTTCACGCGCTCCTGCCTCGAGCCGGACTGCGACCTGCTGAGGGTTCGGCCCGACAACTGGGTCTACGCGTTCGAGCGGCAGCGTCCCGACTTCCTGCTGGTCGAGTCGGCGTGGCACGGCAACGACGACGCGTGGCAGTACCGGATCGCGTCCTACGCGAGCCCGCCCGACCGCCAATCGCTCCCCGCGATGCTCAAGTGGTGCCGTGCGAAGGGTGTGCCGACGATCTTCTGGAACAAGGAAGACCCGGTCCACTTCGACCGGTTCATCGCGACGGCGCGGCGCTTCGACTCGGTCCTGACGACGGACGCGGACTGCGTGCCGCGCTACCGACGATCTGCCGGTCACGGCCAGGTGTTCGCGATGGCGTTCGCCGCGCAGCCGGAGATCCACCATCCGCTCCTCGAGCAGGCGCGTGAGGACCGCGTCTGCTTCGCGGGCTCGTTCTACGGAGACCGTCACGACGAGCGCAGGATCGACATGGAGTCGATCCTGAAGCCTGCCCTCGGGTTCCCGTTCGACATCTACGACCGGAACCACGGCATCAGCGGCGCGCAGGCAGCGAAGGTGGCGTTCCCGTCCGAGTACCAGGGCGCGATCCGCGGGCGCCTCGAGTACGCGGAGATGGTGGCTGCGTACAAGCGCTATCGCGTGTTCCTGAACGTCAACTCGGTGAAGCAGTCGCCGACGATGTTCTCGCGGCGTGTGTTCGAGTTGCTGGCCTGCGGCACTCCGGTCGTCAGCTCCTACTCGCGCGGCATCGTCGAGATCCTCGGCGAGGACGCGGTCGCCATCGCGACGTCGGAAGAGGAGACGAGGCAGCACCTCGAGCGCCTCCTCGGCGATCCGGTCGCCTGGGCCCGGACGTCGGCGCTCGGCCTGTGCCGCGTGCTCGGCGCCCACACCTACCAGGACCGCCTCGCGGACGCGCTGGCGGAGATCGGACTGCCCGTGCCGTCGGCCTGGACGGAGTCGAGGACGCCGAGGTTCCGCGTGCTCGTGCCTCTGGAGGAGGGAGCAGGCCGTCCTGGGATCGAGCGTGTGTGCGCGGGTATCGCCGCGCAGTCGATCCTCCCGACGACGGTGACGATCCTCACGCGGAATGAGGTGTCTGCCGAGCTGCGTGAGCTCGCGGGCAAGCTCCTCGCCGGCGTCGCGCTCCAGTTCGCGTCGAGCATGGGGCCCGTCGACGCGCTCGCGTCTCCGGACGACCTCGTCGCGGTCGTCCGTCCGGAGGCCCACTACGGCAGCTGCTACCTCGCAGACGCGGCGGTCGGCCTCCGGTACGCGCCCGAACCGATCCTCGGGCGGAGCGCCCACTTCGCGCGGGAACCGGACGGAGCGATGCACGTCCGCGACGCCGAGCGCGAGCACCGCCTCGTCGACGAGGTGGCGGGCGCTTCCGTCGTCGCGCGGTTCGGCTCTCTGCCGATCGACGCGTGGCAGACGGTCCTGGGCGGCCAGGATCTGCGCGTCGACACGGGTCGGGGCATCTGTGCGCTGCACCGCTTCAACTTCGCGCCCCATGTCCTCAGCGACGGCGAGCAGGCCAGCGTGGACCTGGACTGGAGGCGCGGCTGATGCCGCGTGTCCTGGTCTACGGGGAGCAGGACCTCAACCTCGTCGACGGCTCATCGGTCTGGCAGGCCTCGATCATCGAGGTGCTGGCCGGCATCTCCGGCGTCGAGGTCGATGTGCTGCTGAGGACTCCGCTCCGGCGCCGCATCCTCGTCGGTGACCTCGAGCAGCTGCCGAACGTGACCTTCGTCGATCCGTGGTCGCGGTCGAGCGGTCTGAACCGCCCTGCGGGCCCACGGCTGGAGCCGGAGGAGGCCGCGGGAGCGCTACGACGTCTCGAGGGACTGGTCGGCCATGACGCGATCCTGCTCCGTGCGCCCGCGGTCTGCAGGCAGCTGACGGCGAGCCCCGAACTGCTGTCGAAGGCCTGGGTCTACCTGACCAGCGAGTCCTCGCTGACGGCCATGGCCGGCGACACCGACTCGGTGATCGCAGGATGCCGACGGGTGCTGTGCCAGACGCCGGAGGTCCGCGCCGCGCTGGCCGAGCGCGCGGGCGCCCTGCTCCCGGCCGATCGCATCACCGTGCTCCCGCCGATGATCCGGCCGTGGGAAGGCGCGCTGCCGCAGTGGAGGCCGGGCGATCCGTTCCGGCTCTGCTACTCGGGCAAGTTCGCGGCCGACTACCTGATCGAGGAGACGGTCGCGGCGTTCGTCGAGGCCCGGCGACGGCTGCCCTTCCTGGAGTTCCACGTCTACGGCGACAAGTTCCACGGCGGCGATGCCTTCGAACGGCGGGTCCGCTCCGCGTTCGACGCGGCCGAGGGGCTTCACTGGCACGGCGCGAAGCCGCGGCACCTCGTCAACGAGGCGCTGTCGTCGTGCCACGCCGGGATCTCGTGGCGGACGTCCGCCTTCGACGAATCCAGGGAGCTGTCCACGAAGGTCCTCGAGTATGCGACGCTGGGTCTGCCGGTGCTGCTCAACCCGTCCGCGATCCAGCGACGGGTCTTCGGTGACGAATACCCGTGTTTCGTCGAGTCGGCCGAAGACGTCTCCGCTGCGCTCGAGAGACTGACGGGCGGCGAAGAGCGGTATGCGGCGGTGCAGTCCCAGGTGCGGGGCGTGGCCGCGTCCTACGGTTTCCCGGTGGCGCGGCGCACGCTCGGAGAGGCTCTGCGCGGAGACGTGGCGGTACAGCCCGTGGGCGGTGGTCGGCGAAGGCTGCGCGTCCTGCTCGCCGGTCACGACCTGAAGTTCGCGAAGCACGTGGCCCGCTACTTCCGCGAGCATCGCGGCGACCGCGTGGACATCGAGAACTGGGTCGCACACGACCGGGTGTCGCCGACCAGCGATCCATCGCTCGCCGAGCGTGCGGACGTGATCTGGTGCGAGTGGTGTCTCGGCAATGCCGTGCATCACTCCCAGAGGCTCGGTCCGGAGCAGAGACTGATCGTCCGGCTGCATCACCAGGAGCTGCGGTTGCCGCACCGACAGCGGGTCCGCTGGGACAAGGTGGGTGCGCTCGTCTCGATCTGCCCGGGCGACGCGCGAGCTCTCGAGATGGACCTCGGTCCGCGCGGCCACATCGTTCGCTACATCCCGAACCTGATCGACTGCAACGCGCTGACCGCCCCGCGCCAGCCCGACTCGGAGTTCCGGATCGGCATGCTCGGGTTCGCCCCCAGCATGAAGCGCGCCGACCTCGCGCTCGACATCCTCGACGGGCTCCGCGCCAGGGACAGCCGCTACTCGCTGAGCCTGAAGGGGCAGATGCCCTGGGCCTACCCCTGGCTGTGGGAGCGCCCGGAAGAGCGGGCCTACTACGAAGAGCTCTTCCGCCGCATCCGTGTGACCGACGGCGTGCACTTCGAGGGGTTCGGCGAGGTCGCTCCATGGTTCGGCTCGATCGCGACGATCCTGTCGACGAGCGACTTCGAAGGGTCGCACCAGGCCGTCGCCGAGGGGATGGCGGCCGGCGTCGTGCCGTGCATCCGAGCCTGGGCCGGAGCAGCCGAGCTCTACCCGGAGCGCTTCGTGTTCGAGGACGTCGACGAGGCCGTCGCGTCGATCCTCGCAGGCCGGGCGGATCGCGATGCGCGGGCAGCGGAGTGCCGGGATCATGCGCGGCGTGAGTTCGACTTCCGGGTCGGCTACGAGAGGTTGGACGCGTTGCTCGAGGATCTGCTGGCGTGACAGCGGAACGCGTGCTCCACGTCGCGGCGACGAGCCGTCCGTACACGAACGGCTACACGATGCGCCTCGCCAGCATCGTGGCCACGCAGCGCGATCTCGGGCAGAAGCCCGCGGTGGTCACTTCGCCGTTCTACCCGGGTCGAGTTCCGGTGGATCCCGAGGTCGAGATCGACGGGGTCCCGCACTACCGGCACGTCCATCCGATCGAGTCCGGAGCGCGTCGTGGGGTCACGGGCTGGCTCCACGCGCTGCGCGCGCGCCGCGGCGTGGTCGGAGCTGTCGCCACCGTGCTCGAGGAAGAGCTCCTGATGAGGAGCTTCGGCCGACGGATCCGTGACGTCGCGCGCCGCGAGCGTGCCGAGCTGATCCACGTGCACACGCCGTACCGCTGCGCGCTGCCGGCGCTGCGCGCGGGTCGGAGTCTGCGCCTGCCCGTCGTCTACGAGGTCCGCGGCAACTGGGAGGACACGGCCGTGTCCGATGGACTGCTGGCGGACGGCGGCTTCGGCTATCGCTACATCCGGCGCCTCGAGTCCAGGTCGATGCGGAGCGCGGACGCGGTGGTGGCGCTGTGCCAGCAGTTGGCAGACGAGGTCGTGTCGCGCGGCGTGGCCGCGGATCGCGTCTTCGTCGCCCCGAACGGCGCGGACCTCGACCGTCTCCGCAGCGCGGATGCGGCCGTCGTCGCGGGCGCGGAGGCGACCCGGGCGGCGCTCGGCACGGGCCCGGTCCTCGGCTACGTCGGCAGCCTGCGCCCGCTCGAGGGTGTCGATCTGCTGCTCCGGGCGATCGCGAGGCTGCGCGCCGGAGGTCGGGCGGTCCGCGGGCTCGTCGTCGGTGGGGGTGCCGGGCTCGAATCGCTGCGCCGAGAGGCGGCGGCACTCGGGCTCGAAGGGGTCGTGGTCTTCACCGGGGCGGTTCCGTCGACCGACGTCGGCGCCTACTACGACCTGATCGACGTCTTCGTCGTGAGCCGCCCCGATGTCCGCGTGACGCGGCTCGTGACGCCGATCAAGCCGCTCGAGGCCATGGGGCGCGGCAAGGCTGTCGTGATGTCGGACCTGCCCTCGCTGCGCGAACTCGGCAGCGATGCGGGGGCTGCGGTCTACCACCGCGTGGGCGACGCAGCCGATCTCGCGGCCCGCTGCGCCGAGCTCTTGGACGATCCGGCGCGGCGCGCCGAGTTCGGGCGCCGTGCGCAGACCTTCGTCGAGAGCCAGCGGACCTGGTCGGCTACGCTCTCGGTCCTTCCCCGTGCCTACGAGCGAGCCCGGGCGAGTCGATGATCTCCAACCTGACCAACGTCCTCGCGCGGCGCGACCTGCTCGCGGCCCTCGTGCAGACCGAGCTCCGCTCCTCGGTGGCGGGCAGCAAGCTCGGGTGGATCTGGTGGTTCTTCGATCCGATCCTGATGATGCTCGTCTACTGGGGCATCGTCGTCGGGCTGTTCGGACGCGGTGCGGGGCAGTACGCGCCCTACCCGACCTTCCTGTTCGCGGCGCTCATCACCTGGAAGCACTTCGCGACGGCGGTCAACCGCGCGCTGACGCTGCTCCGATCCAGCGAACGTCTGATCAAGTCGATCCCGTTCCCCACGGTCGTCCTGCCGCTCTCGCTCGTCTTCTCGGGCTTCGCATACTTCCTGTTCGGCTTCGTGATCCTGCTCGTCGCGGCATGGATCTGGCCGAGCGAGCGGCACACCGGTGACCTGCTGCCCCTGGTGCAGGTGCCGCTCCTGATGGTGCTCCAGCTGGCGATCACCGCGGGCGTGTGCATGGCGATGTCCTGCTACGGCGCGCTGCTCCGTGACCTCCGGCTGTTCACGGGGCACCTGCTCCGCGTCGGCTTCTACATCGCTCCGGGTCTCTACGGCGTCGACATGATCGAGTCGCGGCTCGCCGAGTCCGCGCCGGCCCCCTGGGGAGAGGTGCTGTTCACGCTCTACATGGCGAACCCGTTCGCCGTCCTGATCACCGGCTACCGGGACGCGGTGCTCTACGGCACCTGGGTCCCGATCACCTGGTGGGGTTTGATCGTCGTCGAGGCGATCGTCGTCCTCTGGGGCGGCTACCGGATCTACCAGCACCATGATCGACGAGTCATCAAGTTCCTCTGACCGGGCCGAGCCGGTCATCGAGCTGCGGGACGTCGGCATCTGGTTCCGTCTCCAGGTCCGGAAGTCGCGGTCGCTGCGCGAGATCCTGCTGGGGCGCGATCGCGCGTCGGCGACGCAGACGCGCTGGGCGCTGCGGGGCATCGACTTCACGTGTCGCGAGGGCGAGACGTGGGGCATCGTCGGGCACAACGGGGCCGGCAAGAGCACGCTCTGTCTCGTGCTCGCGAACATCCTGACTCCCGACGAGGGGCAGGCGACGGTGCGCGGCAAGGTGTCCGCGCTGGTCACGTTGGGCGCAGGTCTGAATCCGGAGCTCTCCGGGCGCGAGAACATCCAGCTCTACGGTGCCTACCTGGGCATCCCGAAGGCCGTGCTCGACGCGAAGATGGACGA
>JAQCBR010000234.1 GCA_027621295.1 Planctomycetota bacterium | reverse complement strand
GGGCGCGGCCGGGACAGCGGCGAACGGCATCCGCAGCCGCCCGGCGAGCCCCGCCGCATGGAGCCCGCCCGCCCCGCCGTAGGCGAGCAGCGGGACGCGTGCAGGGTCGACCGCGCGCTGGCTCGTGATCACGAGGAGCGCGCGCATCATCGCGATCTCGGCGACCTCGAGGATGCCCTCGGCGCAGCGCGCGACGTCGGTGCCCAGGCGTGCGGCGAGCCGCTCGATCGCGCGGACCGACCGGTCGACGTCGAGGTGCATGCTGCCGCCGAGCAGCGTGGCCTCGCCGATGTGGCCGAGGACGACGTGCGCGTCGGTGACCGTCGGCTCTTCGCCCTTCCCGTAGCACGCGGGGCCTGGGTCCGCGCCGGCGCTCTCGGGACCGACGCGGAGCGCGCCTCCTCCGTCCACGTAGGCGATGCTACCGCCGCCACAGCCGACGGTGTGCACGTCGAACGACGGCAGCGCGAGCGGCAGTCCACCCAGCGTCCGGTCCGTCTCGCTCGGCGCCGGGTCGGTCCCGACCAGCGCGACGTCGGTCGACGTCCCGCCCATGTCGAACGCGGCGACACGATCGACGCCGAGGCGGGATGCGAAGAGCCCCGATGCGACGATTCCGCCGGCAGGTCCCGAGAACGCCGCCCGCGCCGGGTATTCGACGGCCTCCTTCGCGGACATCGCGCCGCCGCTGCTCCGCATCAGGCGCAGCGTGCCCGGTCTGACGCCGGAGCCGAGCCGGCGCAGGTAGGCGCCCATCACCGGCTGGATGGCCGCGTTGACGGTCGCTGCCGCGAGGCGTTCGAACTCCCCGTGCCGCGGCAGGAGGTCCGCGCTGCAAGTGACCGGGACGCCGAGCGCGGCGCGGAGCCGCCGCGCGATCGCGCGTTCGTCGCGGGCGTTGCGGTAGCTGTGCAGCAGGCAGATCGCGACGGCCTCGACCCGTGCCCGGCGGAGCTTCGCCGCGAGGGCGTCGACCGCGGCCGGGTCGAGCGGCTGGATCACCCTGCCGCTGCCGTCGCGGCGCACGTCGATCTCGAAGCGCAGTGCCCGCGGCACGGGGAACTTCGTCCGCGACGGCTCGAGCGCGTACAGGTCGAGCCTGTCCTGCCGGCCGATCTCGCACAGGTCCTGGAAGCCCGCGTTCGTGACCAGCGCGGTCCGCGCGAGCGTTCCGGTCAGCACTGCGTTGAGCCCGACCGTGCTGCCGTGGACGACGTCCACGGTGCGCGTGCCGCGCACGTCAGCGAGGCCTGCGAGCACCGCGTCGGCCGGATCGGAAGGCGTCGACGGGACCTTGTGGATCCGCAGTCGGAGACCCTCGAGGACGGCGACGTCGGTGAACGTGCCGCCGGTGTCGATTCCGATGCGAAGCCCGGGCATGCAAGCTGGAGGATAGCCAGGGGGCGCGCCGCCGCTACGTTGTCGTGGATCGGCGCGGCGCCTCGACGGGCCCGCGTCACGATCCGATGGAAGGTCTCTCCGTCCTCAGTGCGGCCGTCACGGCCTGGCTCCTCGGCGGCATCCCGTTCGGGCTGGTCCTCGTGCGGCTGTTCAAGGGCGTCGACATCCGCACGCTCGGCTCGGGCAACGTGGGCGCGACCAACGCTTCGCGAGCGTTCGAGGGTCGGCTCCGGCTGCCGGTCTTCCTGCTGATCTACGTGCTCGATTTCCTCAAGGGTTTCGTGCCCGCGCTCTGGTTCCCGATCTGGTTCGGGATCGAACTCGCGGCGGGGTCGTGGGTCCCCGTCGGGCTCGGCGCGGCCGCGGTCGCCGGGCACTGCTTCTCGCCCTATCTGCGGTTCCGCGGCGGGAAGGGGGTCGCGACCGCGACCGGGGTGTTCGCGGCCGTCGACCCCGTGGCGCTCGGCGTCGCCTTCCTGACCTTCTTCGTCGTCCTGAAGATCACGAAGCAGGTCTACCTGGGCAGCCTCGCGCTCGGTCTGGCGCTGGCCGTCACCGTCGTCGCGCAGGATCCGGCGGCGGCGCTCGACGAGCGGCGGCCGGTGGCGGTCCTCGCAGCGGCAGTGGCCGCGTTCCTGTTCTTCACGCACCGCTCGAACCTCGCGGTCGCCCGGTCTCGGAGGACATCGACATGAAGATCACCGTGCTCGGCAACGGTGGATTCGGCACCGCGATGGCGGTCGCCGCACAGCGCCTGGGACACACGGTCTCGGTCTGGGGGCACGACGCGGCCTACACGGCGGAGATCGATGCGGGCCGGACGAACCCCCGCTACCTGCCGGCGGACATCGAGATCCCGTCTGGGATCCGCTTCGGCGCCGATCCGCACGAAGCTCTCGACGGCGCCGAGTTCGCGCTCGTCGCGATCCCGACGCAGCACGTGCGGGGAGCGATGGAGGGGCCGCTCGTCGATGCGCTGGGCGCAGGCATTCCGCTGGTCTCGCTCGCCAAGGGGCTCGAGCAGTCGACCGGGCTCCGGCCGAGCGAGGTGCTCGCCGAGCTCGCGCCGGACCGTCCGGTCCTCGTGCTCAGCGGCCCGAGCCATGCTGAAGAGGTCGCGCGCGGGCTGCCTGCGCTCTTGGTCGTCGCGGGCGCCGACGGTGGAGCACGACGGCTGGTCCAGGACGCGCTGTCCGACCACGGGCTCCGCGTCTACCGCAACGACGACGCGCTCGGCGTCGAGCTCTGCGGCGCGCTCAAGAACGTGATGGCCGTCGCCGCCGGCATCGCGGAAGGGCTCGGCCTCGGCGACAACACGAAGGCCGCGATCGTGTCGCGCGGGCTCGTCGAGATGGTCCGCTTCGTCGAGGCCGAGGGCGGTCGCGCCGACACGGTGTTCGGGCTGGCGGGCGTCGGTGACCTCGCGGTCACCGCGTTCAGCCCGCACGGCAGGAACCGCGCGTTCGGCGTGCGGATCGGCCAGGGCGAGACCCTCGAGCAGATCCTGGAGAGCACGCGCAAGGTCGCCGAGGGCGTGTGGACGTCCCGCGTCGTCCGGGGACGTGCGGAGCAGATCGGGATCGAGATGCCGCTCTGCGAGGCGGTGTGCCGCGTGCTCTTCGAGGGCCTGCGCCCCGACCAGGCGGTCCGCGGGCTGATGGAGCGGGACGCGAAGCGCGAGATGGAGTGAGCGCGGCGACGGGGGCGGCCGAAGCCCGCAATTCGGGGGGCGGTCCGAGCCGTCCCCGGGAAGTTCCCCACTGATCCTGGAGCGCCGCCTTGGCGGCGATCGCACGTGACCCGCACCGCACTCGCCCTGGACCCGTGGCGCCTGTTCTTTCCGCTCGGCATCGGGCTCGCCTGGGTCGGCGTGTCGCACTGGCTGTGGCTCTGGCTCGGCTGGTCGGAGGACGCGGGCTCGGCGTTCCACGCGATCGCGCAGATCGACGGGTTCCTGTGGTGCTTCGTCGTCGGGTTCCTGTTCACGATGCTGCCGCGGCGCACCGGTGGCGACGTGCCCTCGCGCACGGACCTCGCGATCGGCGCGTCCGCTCCCGTCCTGTCGGTGGTGCTCGCCAAGGTGGGCGCCTTCGCCGCCTCGCAGACGTTCTGGCTGGTCGGCTGCGTGGCGCTGCTCCGCTTCGTCCGTCGGCGGCTCGCGTCCGGGACGCGGCGCGCGCCGGTGGCGATGGTCTGGGTGCCGATCGCGCTGTGGATCGGCATCGTCGGCGCAGTCGCCACCGCGGTCGGGGGTGCGGTCGAGGGGCTCTACGAAGGGCACCGCCTCGGCAAGCTCCTCGTCACGCAGGGGATGTCGCTCGGCATCGTCCTGGGTGCGGGCAGCGTCGTGCTCCCGCTCGTCACGCGCGGCGAGCCGGCCCCGGACGCCGACGACGACTCGTTCCCCGAGCGGCTCGCGCACGTCTTCGCGGCGCTCTGTCTGGTCGGGACCTTCGTCGTCGAGGTCTTCGTCGACGCGAGCGCCGGCTACGCGCTCCGCGCGGCGCTCGTCGCACTCCTCCTGGTCAGCGTGGCCCGCGTGCATCGGCCGGTCACGCTGCCGGGCGCACAAAGGCGGCTGGTCGTCGCGGCCTGCTGGGCGATCCCGGCCGGCTACGCGCTGGCAGCGCTCTGGTCCGTGCGGCCGCAGCTCGGGCTGCACGTCGCGTTCGTCGGCGGGCTCGCGCCGCTCGCGCTCGCGATCGGGCTCCACGCATCCCTCGCGCACGCGGCGCTGCCCCGGGAGCAGAACCGGCATCGGCTC
>JAQCBR010000066.1 GCA_027621295.1 Planctomycetota bacterium | reverse complement strand
CACGGTGTCGATCTTCGCGACCTGGTTCGGCGCGGAGACGTGCGTCGGCGCGACGGGATCGCTGTACGCCGACGGGCTCGGCGCGACGTCGGTCGAGCCTTTCGCGTACGGGATCTGCCTCGTCGCGATGGGGCTCGTGTTCGCGCGCCCGATGTGGCGGGCAGGGATCACGACGCTCGCCGACCTGTTCCGCGAGCGCTTCGGACCGTCCGTCGAGACGACGGCGGCCGTGGTGCTGATTCCCACGTCGCTGTTCTGGGCCGCAGCCCAGGTCCGCGCGTTCGGGCAGGTGCTCGCGACCTCGGCCGGGATCGACGTCGCGACCGGCGTGGCGATCGCCGCGGCCATCGCGATCGTCTACACGATGTGCGGCGGCCTGCTCGCGGACGTGGTCACCGACCTGGTCCAGGGCGCTGCGCTGGTCATCGGCCTGGTCGTCGTGACGGTCGCCGCCTTCGCTGCCGCAGGCGGGCCGTCGGAGGCTTTCGCACTGCTCGCCACGACGCCGCCGAGCCGGGCGCCGCCGGAACCCCAGCCTCTGCTCGACGTCCTCGAGTCCTGGGCGCTGCCGATCCTGGGTTCGATCACCGCCCAGGAGGTGATCTCCCGGTCGCTCGCGGCTCGCTCGGCGCCCGTCGCCCGCAATGCAGCCGTGGTCGGCGGCCTCGCCTATCTGCTGGTCGGCCTGATGCCGGTGTCGATCGGGCTCCTCGCGGCCCACACTTCGCCCAACCTGGACGACCCGGACCAGGTGCTCGCGACCGTCGCGTCGGCCCACCTGCCGACGTTCGGCTACGTGCTGTTCGCGGGCGCGCTGATCTCCGCGATCCTGTCGACCGTGGACAGCGCGCTGCTCGCCGCGTCCTCGATCCTGTCCCGCAACGTGCTCCTCGCGGGGCGGCCGGAAGTCACGCAAGCCGCCCGCATCCGGACGGCACGGCTCGCGGTGCTCGGCTTCGGGGTCGTCGCGTGGGTCCTCGCGCACGACGCCGAGCGGGTCTTCGACCTGATCGAGAACGCCTCGGGGTTCGGCAGCGCGGGCGTGCTGGTCGTCACCTGCTTCGGCCTGTTCTCGCGCATCGGCGGAACTCCGGCAGCCATCCTGTCTCTGGTGTCCGGCGCGATCACCTGGATGGTCGGCGCCTACGTGGCGACCGACTTCGCGCATCCTTTCCTCGCGTCGCTCGCCGCTGCGCTCGCCGGATACGGAGTCGGCGCGGCGTTCGGACGCACGCGCGGCTGAGAGTCAGCTGTCGGAGGCCGCCAACCGGCCGTTGCCGGTCGCGAGGCTGCGCTTGCTGCACGCGCGGACGTAGGACTCCATCGCGTCGCTCTGCTGCTCCATGCTCGCCACCATCGCGAACTGGACCCGCGCCCGGTCGAGGTTGTGCCCTTCACGCCCGACCTTGAAGTAGACGTCGCCGTTCAGGTGGTCGGCCAGGAAACGGAGCCCGATCGTGAACGTGACGAGGCGCGCCGCGAACGGCATCAGCCGGATCTCGTCCTCGGTGAGGAACGACGACGCGCTCGCCAGATAGCCGTCGACGAGCGCCTTGTAGAGCTCGAAGTCGGTCCCCACCTGGTGGAGGTCGGTCTCGTCCTCCTTGCTCTGCGCCGCGGTGAACCGGACGAGGTCCCCGAAGTCGTAGAGCGAGTAGCCGGGCATACACGTGTCGAGATCGACGACGCAGAGCGCGTGACCCGCTCTGTCGCAGAACAACACGTTGTTGAGCTTCGTGTCGCCGTGGACGACGCGACGCGGGAAGCGGCCGATCCGCATCGCCGCCTCGATCACGTCGACCATGTCACGACGCGCGCCGACGAAGGCGAGCTCCGCCTGCGCGCCCGCGACGCGATCCTGGTCGCCCTTCGCGACGGCTTCGTCGAGCTGCCGCATCCGGTAGGGCGAGCTGAAGAAGTTCGGGATCGTCATCCGGAGCTTCGACACGTCGAGCCCCGCGAGGTCCGCCTGGAACTGACCGAAGGCTCGAGCCGCCAGGAACGCCTGCTCCGGGCTCTCGCAGCGGTCGAGGCTGCGCGTGCCTTCGATGAACACGTAGGTCCGCCAGGGACCCGACGCGTCCTCGACGAAGCTCCGGCCGGACCGGGTCGGCACCAGCTCGAGCGCGTGCATGTGCGAGTCGACCTCCGGGTCCCCGTAGTGGGAGGCCAGGTGCGACGTGATGCACTCGATGTTGTTCATCAAGGCCGGCACGTCGCGGAACACCCGGTGGTTCACGCGCTGGTGGAGGAACCGCTGCTCCGTCCCGCCCCCCATCTGGAAGCGGGAGATGAACGTGTCGTGGATGTGACCACGCTCGAAGCGCTCGAGGGCCAGGAGTTCACCGTCGATGGCGAACTCGGAGACGACCGCTCGGGCCGCTGCTTCGGCTTGGACGTTCACGGGGTGCGGGACGGAACTGCGGAGGGAGTGTCGAGAGAGGAGGGTCCGTCGACGCGGAACCTTACCCCGGGCGGCGGCTGCGGTTGGAGTTCTTCGAGCGGTTCCGGCGACCCGGTCTGGCAAGTGTCGATGAGGCCGGGCCGACGAGAATGTGGGAATTCTCCCGGGTCTACGCTGCCCTCCATCCCGTGCGCTCCACCGTGGTTCGGACTGGCCGCAGTCGGAGGCGGGGGACAGAATCGCCGCGCTTGGACCAACTGCCGACGCACCCCGACCGCCGCGCGACCACGCTCGCGGTCCGCGAGGCCGCATCGGAGGGCCCCCACGCGAGGCCGGGTGCCGGCAGCGACGACGCGCGGGTCGACCTCAAACTGCTGCTCCACCAGGCCCGGAGGGGGATCGAAGAGCGCGGCACCGACGCGGCGCGACGCCGGTTCGCGGAGATCGACACGCCCGACCTCCTCGCCGGCACGATCCAGGACGGTGCCGCACGTGGCGTGATGGTCGCCCTCGAGGAGGTGCTGTCGCTCTGCTCCGGCACAGCCGGACAGAGGCCCGAGGAACGCCCGGTCGACGACGACGGGACGGTGTTCGAGGGGCGCGATCTCCGCCGCAAGAAGGACATCCTCGTCGCGTCCGCCGGGAGCCGCATCCGCTGGTCCCGCAAGGGAGGTGTGCTGCTTGTCGACCGCGCGCACGACGTCCACGCCGAGGACTTCATCCGGTTCGAGGATCGCCGCGATCTCGGAGACCTCGACGGCTTCGTGCCGGACACGACGGAGCGACCGCGGCTGTTCTCACCCGCATTCCTCAAGCCCGTACAGCTGATCCAGGGGCCGAGCTTCGACCGGCTCGAGCTCCGTGGTCGGCTGGGGCGACGCAGCGACGGATTCCCGTGCCGGGTCGACTTCATCGGTGACAAGGAAGAGCCGACCGTGCGCATGGTGGTCCGGGTCACCAACCAACAGGACGACCACAGGCTCCGCATCCGCTTCCTCGGCTGCCGCAACGCGGCGGCGGTCCCGAGCGAAGGGACGCCCGGCTACTCCGAGGTCCTCGCGCACAGCAGGTGGTTCCTGGCCGCGACGCTGGTGCGCGCGTGTGGCCGGCTCAGGATCGGCAGCGAGAACTTCGTGGCAACACCTTCCGCGCAGGTGCACGGCGAGATCCGCCACGAGTTCCGGCTGGGCGGCGCTCGCTGGGACCGGAACGCGGACTGACGTCTTCCGGCGCGCATGGCAGCGCGACCCCGCGACCTCCCGCCGACGACTTCCTCGGAACCCGCTGCGCTCCGGGTCTCCACAGGACTTCGAACGTCGCCCCGTCGGAACCGGGCAGCCCCGCCGACACCTCGCTCCGACCTGCTTCGTTCGCTGGCATCGACGCTTGCGAAACTCCGCGGCAGCCGCACACTGGGCGGTCCCTCGCTCCCCGCCGTTCTCGACCTTCCCCCGGGTCGCTCGGCATGCTCGACCTCCTCTCCTTCGCACTCGGCGCCGCGGTCGTGGCGCTCCTGGCCACGTTCCTGCACGCGCGCATCGCGCGGCGCGCGGACGATCCGCAGCCTGAACCGAAGCCTGCGCCGCCCGCCCAACTGAGCGGGCCGGACCGCGTCGAGATCGAACTCGCGCGCCGGCTCCTCGACGAGACGACGCGTGACCTCGAGACGCTGGCCAACGGGCTGGGCGAGGAGCTCGCGACGATGGCTTCTGCCATCGAAGGCCACGCACAGCTCCTGTGCGAGGGACTCGGCGATCCCCAGGTGCTCGCCGTCCG
The DNA here is from genome assembly GCA_027621295.1 of Planctomycetota bacterium. GTDB lineage: Bacteria > Planctomycetota > UBA1135 > UBA1135 > UBA2386 > JAQCBR01. Next base: position 19,331 of record JAQCBR010000066.1, on the reverse strand, counting down.
CGCGGATCGTCTCTGGACGGGCGTCCGAAGGCTGCGGATGTTCAGCGAGAAGATCCTGTCGTTCGGCCAGGTCGAGACGCTGCCCATCGCGCCGGTCGACGCCCGCTCGGCTCTCGACCAGATCGCGCAGGAGATCGAGGACACCGGCTCTCGCCTCAAGGTCCGTGTCACCAGCTCCGGCTACCTGCCGCCGATGCTCGCGAACGAGCGCGCGCTCCGGAACGCCGCGCTGTTCCTCGTCGACACGCTGCTCCGCATCGAGACCCGGGCGAGCCGCCTGGAACTCCGCGCGCACGCCGAGGTCTTCGAGGACCAGGCGACGCGCGTCCGGATCGAGATCTGGGCCGAGGCGGACGAGTCCGGCGCGCCGCACGCGCCGACCGACCACGCGGTCCACCTCGGCTACATCGCCGCGCGGAACTTGCTCGAGGCCCAGGGTGCGCGCCTCGCGTTCGACGAGGTCGAGGGACTGTCCGTCGCCTGCTTCCTGAGCTTCGCAACGACCCAGGAAGCCGCTGCGATCGCCGGTTCGATCGAGGCAGGAGCCGAGGAAGAAGCGGTCGTCGAGGCACCCCACCACTACGGCGGCGTGCTGATCCTGGAGAGCGATCCGGAGGTCCGGTCGCTGATCGCGCACGAGCTGCAGGCTCTCGGTCGGAAGATGGTCTCCTGCGTCGACGGGGCGTCCGCCCGGTCGCTGCTCGAGGCCACGCCGGACCGCTTCGAGATGGCCGTGCTGTCCGCCGACGCGCGCGTCGAGGGCGGGTGCTCGATCGCCGCACTGGCCGCCGAACGGATCGAGGGCATCCGCATCCTGATGCTCACCACCAGGGCGATCCCCGCGTGCGACCTGCCGGCGGGCGCCGAGGTCCAGGTGCTCCACAAGCCGTTCGGGCTCCAGGAGCTCCGCGACACGATCCGTAGCATGGCCGGATCGCCCACGGCCGGGCTGTAGCGACCGAGAGCTCCGGTCGGGGATGCCGCAGGAGCGTCCGGTTTCGCCACCGGTCCGGCGCCGGCGTTCCGGTATCCTCCTCGCCCCCGGAACGGCCCGCTGCCGGTCCGACGCCCAGAGAGGAGACCCCGCTGACCCGCGCCGACGACCGCCAAGAGCATGCGTTCCGCCCCGTGCGGATCGAACGCGGATTCACCGACCGGGCCGCTGGATCGGTGCTGATCGATGCCGGCAGGACGCGCGTGCTCTGCACCGTCGCGATCCAGGAGTCGGTCCCCCAGTGGATGGCAGGGCAGGGTCGCGGCTGGCTGACCGCCGAGTACTCGATGCTGCCGGGCTCGACGCGGAGCCGTAAGCCTCGCGAGGGCCGCAACGGGCGCGTCGATGCCCGCTCGCTGGAGATCCAGCGGCTGATCGGACGGGCGCTCCGCGCGGTGATCGACCTGAAGGCGCTCCCCGAGGTCACGCTCTGGGTCGACTGCGACGTCATCAACGCCGACGGCGGGACCAGGACCACGGCGATCAACGGCGCCTGCATCGCGCTCCACGACGCGCTCGGGACGCTGCAGGCGGCGGGCCGCCTCAGCTCCTGGCCCATGCACGGGATGGTGTCGGCGATCTCCGTCGGACTCGTCAAGGGCCGCTTCCTCGTCGACCTCGACTACAAGGAAGACGCTGCAGCCGACGTCGATCTCAACGTGGTCCGCCTGTCGGACGGTCGCCTCGTCGAGATCCAGGGCTCGGCGGAGGGTCGCCCATTCGCCCGCTCGGACCTCGATCGGATGATCGGGCTCGCGGACGACGCGTGCCGCGGCATCGAAGAGGTCCAGTCCGGAACACTGACCCCATGACCACCCCGACCGTCTGGATCGCTTCCGGCAACGCGAAGAAGCGCGTCGAGCTCCAGCGGCTGTTCGCGGGCCGTCTGCCCTACGAGGTCAGGGGGCTCGACGAGGCCCCGTCCCCGATCGACTGGGACGAGGACGCGCCGGACTTCGCGGGCAACGCGGCGATCAAGGCGTGCACGGTCGCCCGCGCGGTCGGCGCCTACGCGCTCGCCGACGACTCCGGACTCGTCGTCGACGCGCTCGGCGGCGCACCCGGCGTCCACTCGGCTCGCTACGCGGGCCCGGACGCGAGCGACGCCGACCGGATCGTCAAGCTGCTCGACGAACTCGGCGAGGTGCCCGAACCCCGCACCGCCCGGTTCGTCTGCCACGTCTGCATCGCCGCTCCCGACGGCACCGTACTCGTGCGCTTCGAAGAGACGTGTGAGGGCTCGATCCTCGGCGCACGCCGGGGTGACGGCGGCTTCGGCTACGATCCCGTCTTCGTCCCGGACGCGACCCGCGACCAGGACCCTGCTCCGACCTTCGCCGAACTCGACGCCGCGACGAAGGACGCGATCAGCCATCGCGGCAAGGCCTTGCGCCAACTGGTCGCTTGGCTCACCGAGAACCCCCTCCTGCCCGGGCCCGAGAGCCCGACCCACCCCACGCCGTGACCGACACCCGTCTGATCCGCAACTTCTCCATCGTCGCGCACGTCGACCACGGCAAGTCGACGCTCGCCGACCGCTTGCTCGAGCTGACGCTGACGGTCGAGAAGCGCCAGATGAAGGAGCAGCTCCTCGACGACATGGAGCTCGAGCGGGAGCGTGGCATCACGATCAAGGCCCGCGCCGTGGCGATGCGCTACAAGGCGGCCGACGGACAGACCTACCTGTTCAACCTGATCGACACGCCGGGCCACGTCGACTTCAACTACGAGGTCCAGAAGTCGCTGCAGGCGTGCGAGGGCGCCCTCCTGTTGGTCGACGCCTCGCAGGGCGTCGAGGCGCAGACGGTCGTCAACGCGCTGCTCGCCGAGCAGGCGCAGCTCGCCGTCGTGCCGGTCCTCAACAAGATCGACCTCCCGCACGCGCGGCCCGAGCAGGTCGCGACCGAGGTCGAGGACGCGCTCTGCATCCCCGCCGAGGACGCGATCGCGATCTCGGCGAAGACCGGCGTCAACTGCGAACAGGTCCTCGAGGCGATCGTCGCCCTCGTCCCGCCGCCCGTCGGCAACCCCGACAACAAGCTGCAGGCGCTGATCTTCGACGCCGCGTACGACGACTACCGCGGCGTCGTCATCTACATGCGGGTCAAGGAAGGCACGATCCGCAAGGGTGACTCGGTCCGGACGGTCGCAGCCGGCAAGGCGTACGAGGTCCTGGAGATCGGCCGGCTCGCTCCGCGCATGGTCGCCGAGAACGTCCTCCACGCCGGCGAGGTCGGCTACCTCATCTGCAACATCAAGCAGCTCGAGGACGTGAAGATCGGCGACACGGTGACGCACGAGAAGGAGGCGCTGCGCGCCCCTGCGCTCGCGGGCTTCAAGGACCCCAAGCCGATGGTGTTCTGCGGCTTCTACCCGACGAACACCGCCGACTTCGACGACCTCCGCAAGTCGCTCGAGAAGCTGCGCATCAACGACTCGAGCTTCTCGTTCGAGCCCGAGACCTCGGACGCGCTGGGCTTCGGGTTCCGCTGCGGCTTCCTCGGCCTCCTGCACATGGAGGTCATCCAGCAGCGGCTCGAGCGCGAGCAGGACATGGACCTCGTGCAGACCGCGCCGAACGTGACCTACCGCGTGGTGCTCACCGACGGCACCGAGAAGGAGGTCCGCTCGCCGTCCGAGATGCCCGACCCGGCGCGCATCGAGTCCTACCGCGAGCCCATCGTCGAGGTGCGGATCGTCGTCCCGACCGAGCACATCGGCGCGGTGATGAAGCTCGCAACCGACCGCCGCGGCATCTACGAGAAGACCGACTACTACGGCTCGCAGCGCGTGATGCTGACGTTCGCGATGCCGTTCTCGGAGATCATCTTCGACTTCCACGACCGCCTGAAGTCCGCGACGCGCGGCTTCGCGACGATGGACTACGAGCTGCGCGGCTTCGAGGACGCCGACCTCGTCAAGGTGCGGATCCTCGTGTCGACCAACGAGGTCGACGCGCTGTCCTTCCTCTGCCACCGCACCGTGGCGGACACGCGCGGCCGGAAGATCCTGCAGAAGCTCCGCACCGAGATCCCGCGCCACCTGTTCGAGGTCGCGCTGCAGGCCGCGGTCGGCGGCAAGATCATCGCCCGCGAGAACATCCGCGCGCTGTCCAAGAACGTGACCGCCAAGTGCTACGGCGGCGACATCACCCGCAAGCGGAAGCTGCTCGAGAAGCAGAAGAAGGGCAAGAAGCGGATGAAGCAGGTCGGCAACGTCGAGATCCCGCAGGCCGCGTTCCTGAGCGTGCTGTCGACCGGCGACGATTGAGACGGAGTCCTGGACCCGGGCGCAGGCAGCCGACCCGCTGCGGGTAGATTGTCGGCCGTGCAACGGCTGATGCAGACGGGCCTCGCCTCCTTGGCGCAGGCAGTTGGGTTGGCGGGCGTGATCTGCTGCGCGGGGGCCGAGGCGCCGGCGCAGCAGGAGGCCGAGAACGCGCAGCGCCCGCCGAACGTCGTCGTGATCTTCGCCGACGACCTCGGCTACGGGGATCTGTCGTGCTACGGGCACCCGACGATCCACACGCCCCACCTCGACGCACTGGCCGCGTCGGGAATGAAGCTCACGCAGTTCTACGTCCCGGCACCGCTGTGCTCGCCGTCGCGGGCCGCGCTCCTGACAGGGTGCTACCCGAAGCGGGTCGGCATGCATCGGCACGTGATCTTCCCCGGCTACGACTACGGGCTGCACACCGATGAATTGACGATCGCGGATGCGCTGCGGGATCGCGGCTACGCGACCGGTGCGTTCGGCAAGTGGCATCTCGGGCACCGCCCGGGCCTGATGCCGACCGACCAGGGCTTCGACGAGTTCTTCGGGGTGCCGTACTCGAACGACATGGCGCAGTTCCACCGCAAGCCGGGGAACAAGTACGAGTTCCGCTACCCGATGATGCGGGGCACCGAGGTCGTCGAGTGGGAGCCCGACCAGCACCTGCTGACCAAGCGTCTGACGGAGTCCACGGTCGGGTTCATCGAGGCGCACGCGGACGAACCGTTCTTCGTCTATCTCCCGCACCCGATGCCGCACATCCCGATCTATGCGTCGGAGGACTTCGAGGGAAAGAGCCCGCGGGGAATCTACGGCGACGTGATCGAGGAGCTGGACTGGAGCGTGGGCGAAGTGGTGTCGACCCTCGAGCGCCTGGGGCTCCGTGAGGACACCCTCGTGATGTTCACCAGCGACAACGGTCCCTGGCTGCCGTTCGGCGCGAACGGCGGTTCAGCCGGACTGCTGCGCGGCGGCAAGGGCACGAACTGGGAGGGCGGCCAGCGCGAGCCCTGCATCGTGTCGTGGCCCTCGCGCGTTCCCGCGGGGTCCGTGTGCCGCGAGGTCGTGACGTCGATGGACCTGCTCCCCACCGTCGCAGCGCTGACCGGCGCCGAGCTGGCTGCGGACCGGACGATCGACGGCCATGACGTCTCACCACTCCTGTTCGGCGAACCGGGCGCGACCTCCCCGACGCAGCACTTCATCTACTACACGGGGAAGGGCGAGCTCGCCGGCGTGCGGCGTGGACCGTGGAAGCTTCTGTTCGACGGGCCCGAGCTGTTCCAGGTGGAGGAGGACGTCAGCGAGGCACGGAACCTCGCCGAGAAGCAGCCAGAGCTCGTCGCGGAACTGCGCGCGCTGGCCGAGAACCTCGACGCGGAGATCACCGCGTCGGCGCGGCCGGTGCTGGCGGTCGAGCAGACGTACTTCGACCCCAAGCGTCCCAGCGACGGCGATCCTCGCTGATTCGTCTCGCGGACCCTGCTGCTACCATGCCCGCCATGGCGAACCCGACCCGCAAGGGCGAGCACAAGATCCGCGAGAACATCGACGCGCTGGCCATCGCGATCCTGATGGCCGTGCTGATGAAGTACTTCGCGATCGAGGCCTACCAGATCCCGACCTCGTCGATGCAGCCCGTGATGATGGGCTCGAAGGCCGCGGGCGTGTACGACCGCATCCTGGTCGACAAGTCGCGCTACATCCTGCCCTGGAACCAGCCCGAACGCTGGGACGTCGCGGTGTTCCGCTACCCGCTGCGTCGCAACCAGCCGTACGTGAAGCGCGTCGTCGGGCTGCCGGGCGAGACGCTCCGGATCGCGGGCGGCAACGTCTACCGGGTCAGGGAGGGCGGCGACGCGGCGCGCCCCGAGGACCTCGAGATCCTGCGACGCCCCGACGCGGTGCTCGAAGCCCACTGGCGCAACATCCACCCGCTCCGCGCCGAGCTCCACGAAGAGCCGACCTGGCTCGGTGCGACCTTCCAGGGCTCGGGCGGCACGTGGAAGGAGACCGACGGCACGCTGACCGTCGAGCAGCGCAACGACAAGAGCCGCAGCACGCTGACGTTCCTCAGCACGAAGGACGGCGGGCTCGTCAACCGCGTCTACGACGGCTATCCCGCCTGGGTCGCCGAGGACATGATCGACGCGGGCGAGGTGACCGGCGCCGAGTCGGTGCAGGACGTGCGCGTCGGTTTCGAAGTGACGCCGACCACACCGATCGGCGAACTCCGCATCACGCTGGACCTCCAGGACGAGGCGGGCAGGACGAAGACGTTCGGCCTCGTCGCGGCGGAGGGCAATGCGCGCCTCTACGTCGAGGTCGACGGCGACGAGTTCGTGAAGAGCGAGACCTTCGGCCTCGCGCTCGCAGCGGGAACCCAGTCGATCCGCTTCACGCACGTCGACGACCGCTGCATCGCCGAGGTCGGCGGCGAGGTGAAGGCCGAGCTCGACTGCTCGGCGTTCCGCACGCTGGCGGCGATGGCTCCGAGCGGCCAGGGTGACCGCGGCAAGGCCGTGCTCCGCATCCGCGTGACCGGCGGCGGCGCCGTGACCTTCGACGACCTGCGGATCGACCGCGACCTGCACTACCTGCCGACGTCCGGATACCGCGCGTTCGACGTCCGCACGTTCGAAGTGCCCGAGGGCCACTACTTCATGCTCGGGGACAACACCCAGCAGTCGGTCGACTCACGCGACTGGACGTCGATGACGATCGGCATGGACGCGGACGGCACGCTCGTCGACCCCGCGACGCACCCCGACGCTCGCGTGCTCCGCGGCAACCTGCGCTCGGTGAACATCCAGGACCCGCCGGACCCGGACGAGAACCCGGTGATCGTGAACCGCGGCAACAAGGTCGTCTTCACCGACGAGAACGGCGAAGTCTGGACGCTCGACGGCAAGCCGCTGCTCGACCCGTCCAACAACCGGATCTACGGCGGCGGCCAGCCCTGGTTCGACGACGGCGGTGAGGGCTGGTCGGCGATCCCGCAGGAGGGCGAGCTCGACTACGAGCACTTCGTGCCGGAGGAGCACATCATCGGCCGCCCGCTGCTGACGTTCTGGCCCGCTTGGCCCTGGTTCCGGCTCGGCTTCATCCGTTGAGCCCGAGTGCCGCGATGGGTTCCCTGCTGCAGACCGAAGGGCTGACGAAGACCTACCGTCGACGCCGCGTCGTCGACGGCGTCAGCATCCGCGTCGAGGCCGGTGAGATCGTCGGCCTGCTCGGGCCGAACGGCGCCGGCAAGACGACGTCGTTCCGCATGGTGGTCGGCGTCGTCCCGCCGGATCGCGGCACGGTGACCTTCGACGGACACGACGTGACCCGGATGCCGATGTACCGCCGCGCGCGTCGCGGACTCGGCTACCTGTCGCAGGAGCCGTCCGTGTTCCGGCGGATGAGCGTCCTCGACAACGTCCTCGCCGTCCTCGAAGCACGGCGCGTGCCGCGGCGTGAGCGCATCGAACGGGCCGAAGGACTCCTCGACGAGCTCGCGCTCGGCCACCTCCGCGACGCGTTCGGCGCCACGCTGTCCGGCGGCGAACGCCGCCGCCTCGAGATCGCGCGCGCTCTCGCGACCCAGCCGAAGCTCCTCCTGCTCGACGAACCGTTCGCCGGCGTCGATCCGATCACCGTCGAGGAGATCCAGAAGATCCTCCGCCAGCTCGTAGAGCGCGGCATCGCGATCCTGATCACCGACCACGCGGTCGAGGCGACGCTGCGCATCGCCGGACGCGCCTACATCCTCGACCACGGCACCGTGATCGCCGAGGGCAGCCCGCAGCAGGTCATCGCCAACGAGACCGTGCGCAGCGTCTACCTCGGCGCGAGCTTCGGCGAGGGCGTGACGGGCGACGAAGGCGAGGCGCTCGGCCTCGACTGAGCGCAACGCCCGGCTGCGATCAGCAGCCGTCGCCCGCGAGGTGCTCGGCCGACACCTCGAAGAGGCTGAACATCGCGCCGACCGGGTCGGTGAACATCGAGAACCTCCCGACGCCCGGGATCGGAGCGCCTTCGAACGTCGCCGCCGCGCCGAGCTCCTTGGCCTTCGCGCCGGACGCTTCGAGGTCGTCCACGAGGAAATACACGGCCCAGCACGACGGCATCCCCGGCATCGGGATCTTCATCATCCCGCCCGCCTCTTTGTCGCCGAGCTTCTGCGTGTGGTACATCCCCGCTTCGCCCATGTCCTTCTTCTCGGGGACCCAACCGAAGACCTCGGAGTAGAAGGCCTGCGCCTCGTCCACGTCCGTCGCATAGACCTCGTTCCAGCACACTCGCCCCGGCACCGGCGCGTCGGGGTCGGCGCCGTGCGACTCGGGGAGCGGCTGGAACACCGACAGGTATGCGCCGTTCGGGTCGGTGATCACGGAGAACCGACCCGTCTGCGGGATGTCCGTCGGCGGGATGCAGATCGAACCGCCCGCAGCCTTCACCTTCTCCGCCGTGGCACCGACGTCTTCGACGCCGAGGTAGGGCATCCAGTGCGACACCGGGATGGCCTTCTCCTCGACGATGCCGCCGATCGGGCCGGGACCGCAGTGGATCATCTGGTAGGTGAAGCCCTGCATCGGGACCGCCTGGATCTCCCAGCCGAACAGGCCCTCGTAGAACGCGCGCGAAGCGGTCGCATCGGTCGTCATCAGGTCGTGCCAGACGAAGCGGCCGGGCCAGGGTCCTTGGGTCTGCGTCATGATTCGGTGTCCTGTCTCGGGATTCTCGTGACGGCGCGACATCGCAGCAGGACCTGGGCGCACGGGCAACGCAGGAGCCATTCCCGCCGTCGACTCGATATCCACGAGGCCGGACCTCGGCTGCGCTTGGGGCAAACGGCCTGTCGCGGGACTCGGCCTTCAGGTCGACCGCAACACGTGCCGAACCCAGGAATCGGCGGGGCTTTCCGCCTCGGCCGCGCTGACTAGAGTCGTCCCACGAACGTCCCAGACGCGGGGTAGACTCCTCCGCCCGCACCGGACGGGCACCACGTCCACGCGCCGGCTCACCATGAAGGTCCAGCTGATCCACCCGCCGCTCTACCTCAACGTGCACGCGATGACCGCGCTGCGCCCAAGCCTGCCGTTGGGTCTCGCCTACATCGGCGCCGTGCTCCGCGAGGCCGGCTACGAGGTGTCGATGCTCGACGCGGTGGCCGAAGCGCCGGAGCAGGTCACGCAGAGCGAGAAGAAGAAGCAGCTGTTCGCGCTCGGCCTCACGCCGCAGCAGATCGTCGACCGACTCGACCCCGAGGCCGACGTCTTCGGGCTGACCAACATGTGGACCTTCTCGTGGCCACTCGTCCGCGAGCTGATCCAGAAGATGAAGGCGCGCTTCCCCGACAAGCCGATCGTCTGCGGGGGCGAGCACTTCTCCGGCCTGCCCGAGCTGTCGATGCAGCAGGCGCCGCTCGACTACATCGTCCGCGGCGAGGGCGAAGAGGGCGCGCTCGAGGTCTTCAACGGCATCCGGCTGGGCGCCGACAAGGTCGACTGGTCCGCGGTCCCAGGCATCTGGTACCGCGCTCCGGACGGCACGCCCGTCGAGAGCTCGTCTTCGCGCGCACGCATCCAGGCCGTCGATGACATCCCGTGGCCCGCCTGGGACCTGATCGACATCGACGTCTACAACGAGCAGGGCTTCATCAACGGCCTCAACCAGGGCAAGACGATCCCGATCCTCGCGACCCGGGGATGCCCCTACCAGTGCACCTACTGTGCCTCGCCGAACATGTGGACCACGCGCTGGTATGCGCGTGACGCCAAGGACGTGGTCGACGAGATGCAGTTCTACAAGGAGCACTACGGGGCCACGAACTTCCCGTTCCAGGACCTGACTGCGATCCTCAAGCGCGACTGGATCATCGAGTTCTGCAACGAGCTGAAGGCCCGCAAGCTCGACGTGACCTGGCAGTTCCCGTCCGGCACGCGCTGCGAAGTCATCGACGACGAGGTCGCACGCCTGCTCGCCGAGACCGGCGGCAAGTCGCTGGCGCTCGCGCCCGAGAGCGGCAGCGAACGGACCCGCAAGCTGATCCAGAAGCGGATGAAGACCGACGCGCTCCTCAGCGCGTGCAAGGCGTCCGCGAAGGCCGGGCTCAACGTGACGGCGTTCATCGTCATCGCGTTCCCGCACGACACTGCCGAAGACCTGCAGCACACGGCCAAGCTCGCGCGCCAGCTCGGACGCATCGGCATCGACGACATCGCGGTCGGCTTCTTCTTCCCGATCCCCAACACGCAGCTCTACAAGGAGCTGATGGAGAAGGGGCGCGTCACGCACGAGGACGACTTCCTGCTGACGCCGATCTTCGCGAACGAAGAGAAGCTGCTCCCCGAGAACAACTACTGCGACCACCTCGACGCGAAGCAGCTCACGCGGTGGAAGTATCGCCTTCTGCTGAACTTCTACCTGACGTCGTTCGCCTTCCACCCGACCAAGCCGTTCCGCATCGTGTGGAACGCGCTGCTAGGCCGCGAGACGCGGAAGCTCGAGACCTACCTGGTCGACCTCCGCAAGAAGCTCGGCATCGCGATCCGCAGCCGACTAGGCCGCGGCCCGGCGAAGAAGTCCGAGCCGGCGACGGCCTGAGGGGCCGGGCCGGGCGGCTCACCGCCGCCGCTCGGGCGTGACCGGCCGCGGAGGCCGTTCGACGGTCCCCGCGTCGAGGCCCGGCAGCGCCTCGACGAGCTTCGGCTTCTGGCCGCCGTCCGCGTGGAAGAGGCCCCAGTGCGGTCCGACCGCGCCTTCCTGGCCGGCCTTCCACGCCTCGTCCCACATCTCGAAGACGAAGTAGGGGTCACCCTGCTCGCGCAACAGCGGCAGGACCTCGCTCAGGTAGCGCGCCGCATTCGCGTCGCCCGGGACCGCGCCGCCGTAGGGCGTCCCACCGGTAGGCCAGCCGAACTCGCCGAGGACGACCGGCTTGCCCTGCGCGATCTCGCGGACCATGCCGAGCATGTCGACCGTGTGCTGGGCCGCGCTCTCGACCGGCACCTCGTCCCAGTACGGGTGGACGTGCACGACGACGACGTCGACCGCCTCGACCAACTCGGGGTGCGCGATCCAGATGTGCCACGGCTCTGCGCTGCCGATGCGGGCCGTCAGCCGCCGACGCACGTCGCGGATGCGTTCGATCAGGGCCTCTGGCCCGAGATCGCCGCGGAGCAGGACCTCGTTGCCGACCAGCACGGTGTCGACCACGGCCGCCGCGTCCCGTGCGGTCTCGACCAGCAGCTCGCACTCCAGGTCGTTCGCGGCGCGGTCCTTCGCGATCCACGCTCCCGGCCAGCAGCGGAGGCCGAGTTCGGCGCAGAGCCCCGGGACGAGGCTCCCGGTGCCCGCCATCCCGTAGGTTCGCACTGCACCCGCCACCGCCTGCACGGCGCGGAGATCCGCGCGCAGCGTCGACGGGAGGGGCGGGCGAACGCCCGGCTCCTCGCCCGCTCGGAACGGCCCGAAGCACACTCCCGAGAACAACGGCTCCTCCTGGGCCCGGATCGAGCCCGTGGCCAAGAGGGCTGACACGAGAGCGGTTCCGAGCCGTCGGATCACCGGGCCTCCAGTGCGGCTAGAACGTGCCGGGCGACCTCGGCGGCCAGCGCGGCGGAGCCTTCCTTGGTGAAGTGCACGTCGACCGGCTTCTGGATCTCGCCGAGGCGAGGCGCGGCGAACGCGTACAGGTCGTCGACCGCGATGCCGTGCTCGGCGACGACGCGCCGCGCGATCGCGTTGTAGCGGCCCGCATCCTCGACGTCGCGATGCGGGCGGACATCGCCCTCGGGGACCGGGGTGGTCGTCGCGAAGATCAGCTTCGACCCGGACTCCGCGAGCCTCCCGACGATCCGGCGCAGCTGCGCTTCGTAGACATCCGGCTCCGCCTGGCGGGCGTGCGCCGGGTTGGGCGACGACGCGCCCGTGTCCGGGTGCACGCGCTTCAGGTCGTGGAGTCCGAAGTTGAAGTGGATCACGTCCCAGCCACCGCCGGCGTGGGCCAGCCAGCGTTCGAGGTTCTCGACCCCGTAGGTGGTTCCCTGGCAGTTCTCGGGACGTCCCCTGGAGTCGATCGGTCGATAGGTTTCGCAGCTTTCGCCGAGGATCTCGCGCAGATGCGGGAGATATCCGATGGAGATCGAATCCCCGAGGATCAGGACCCGCGGACGGTCCCCCGCAGCCCGGACGGGGACCCTGGCCCCGACGTCGGCAAGGTGCTGGTGGAGCGCGGTCGAGAGGCGCCGGACGTCGACCGGCCGCTCCCCGGACAGGTCCTTCGTCTCGCCCGGGTCCGCCGCGAGGTCGTAGAGCTCGTGGCTCGAGTCCTCGTAGCGCTCGATCAGCTTGAGCGACCCCTCCCGGACCACTCCGAACGGTGGGTTGTCCCTCCCCCGGTAGTGCGGGAAGTGCCAGAACAGCGGCCGCTCGAACCCCTCCCCGGTCCGGAGGTGTGCGACCAGCGAACGGCCGTCCAGCTCCCGCGTCGCCGGCGGCAGCAGCCCGACCGCTTCGACGATCGTCGGCATCAGGTCGACGCTGGTCACCGGCAGGTCGGACACGGTGCCGGGTGCCACGACGCCGGGCCAACGGACGACGAAGGGCACCCGAAGCCCGCCTTCGTACGGGTAGCCCTTCCCCGAGCGCAGCGGCGAGTTGTCGGTCGGGCCGAGCAGGCCGCCGTTGTCCGACGTGAACACGACGAGCGTCCGTTCCGCGACGCCCTGCTCGTCGAGCGCGCCGAGGATGCGCCCGACCGCCCGGTCGACGCTGTCGACGAGCGCTGCGTACTTGGCGTTCTTCTGCGCCGACTCGTTCGGCTTCGCCGCGTAGCGCGCGGCGACCTCGGGCTCCGCCTGGATCGGGGTATGCACCGCGTACGGCGCGTAGTGCAGGAAGAACGGCCGGTCCCGGTGCCTCGCGACGAAGCCCACCGCCTCGTCCGCCTCGCGCGTCGTCAGGAACTCGCCCGCCTTCCGCCCCGGCAGCCCCGGGATGCCCTGCGGCAACCGCTGGTTCGTGTAGGGATCGAAGTAGCTCGGCGGCTGCCCGTAGTCGCAGCCGCCGAAGTTCTCGTCGTAGCCCTGGCGCTCCGGATACCACGCGTCGTCGCCCAGGTGCCACTTCCCGATGTGTCCGGTCGCGTAGCCAGCAACGCGCAGCATCTCGGCGATCGTCAGCTCGTCGTGCTCGAGCCAGAACGGATTCGGCGGGCACAGCAGCGGACGCCCCTCGGTCGCGACCAGCTCCGTCGGATTCGCGTCCGGCGTCCCGAGCCCCCCGCGCTGGAACCTCGCCCTGATCCAGTCGGTCACCCCGGTCCGCGCCGGCGCCCTCCCCGTCTGCACCGCTGCCCGCGTCGGCGAACACACCGCCGCCGCAGCGTAGCCGTTCGTGAACCGCGCCCCGTCCGCCGCCAGCCGATCGATGTTCGGCGTCTCGTAGAACGTGCTCCCCTGGCAGCCCAGGTCCGCCCAACCGAGGTCGTCGACCAGGACGACGACGACGTTCGGCGGCCGGACGGCCGCCTGGCCAGGGCAGAGCGAGGACAGCAGCAGGCCGAGAGCAGGCAGGGCTTTGCGACGCATCGGCCCGATGATCGCACCTGGGAGGAAGCCTGGGAACGCCCGCGAACGGCGCGGGCCCGCACGGGCACTGTCGCGTTTCTCGACACCGGGCGCTCCCAGGTCTGCGCATCACTCCGGGTAGCGGCCCTGTTCGGCTCAGGGCCGACGGCCGGTGGACTCGAAGGGATGGAGAGGAAGAGTCCCAGCGAGCCAGATCTACGTGCGTGTCCGCGACCAGAATCCGACTGGGCCCGACGGCCCTGACGCCACCGCGCTGCTCTGCGCGTTCGTGGCGGTGCTCCAGGCTGGGGCCCGGTTTCCGACGAACAGCCCGCGGCTGCTGGACCCGTGCCGGGACCTGCTGCGGGTGATGCGGACACAGCTCGCGCAGCGGGATCGCCTGACGATCCGGACGTGCGCGGAGGGGCTGCGGGTGGGGCCGGAGAACACGCTGTTCGCGCGCAGCCTTCCTGACGTCTCCTGGGCACAGGGTCGTCTCGAGGCCGCCGGGCTCGAGGGCGTCGACGTGACGCCTGGGACCAGTCCGGAGCTGATCGCCGCGCTCGCGAGCGCGCTCCGCAAGGCAGCCGCGCCGGGATCGATGCCCTTCGCGCAGTTCTGGGGCGTCGGCGGGCCCGGCATCGACGTCTGGGCGCGGGGCACCGCTCCGGACGTGAGACCGTTCGGTCGACCCGATGTCGATGTCCACGCGGAGCCGAGAGCCGGACTGCGGCTCGGTGACCGGGTTGGGGCCAACAGGGTCTCGTCGCTGGGCCGCTCCGACGCCACGGTCCGACCCCGCCCCCTGCTGCGCGCATCGCCGAGGATCGCACCGCGCGCCTCGTCGCTCGGCGAGCCGCCTTCGCGCGTCGGAGTTCCGAACGCGCACGTCCCGACTGCGCTCGCCGACCAGCTCGCCCGCGAGACCCGGGTGCGTGACGCGATCGGTCGCATCCGACACCGGTTCGAGCAGGAGTACGCGGATCGCGAGCTCCTCGACATCGACGAGATGCTCGGCGAACTGCTGCGCGCGCTGCCCGTCACCGAACTCGCGAGCTCCGAGGCGGCAGCCCACCATGTCGCCCGCGCCCTGGAGCGCGTCGTGGACCAGCTCGAGGACTTCCTGCGGTCCAATCCGACCCGGCCCGGGGAAGCCCTGCAGCAGCTCGCGTTGGCACAGATCCCGGCGTCGGGCAGCGCCACCACGGTCACGCGACCGAACCCGCTGCCGCACCGGACGCCGAGTGCCGAGCCAACCGCGCCGGAGGCGCACGACCCGCTCGTCGACGGTTTCCCGGACACCCTCCCCGGATGGCTCGACGCGGCCGACGCCGCGGACCCGAGCGCGGCGCGCGCACTCCGCGAGGCGATGCAGCGCGTCGGCGAGGGCGTGTTCCTCGCCGAGACGCTGCGACTGGTGACCCGCGGCGATCTCCTGACGCCTGCGCGCGTCGAGCGCCTGCTCGCGCTGGCCGGGCCTGCGGCAGCGCCGATGGCCGCCGTGCTCGCGACGAAGGGAGCCACCTGGACCCGCGCACTCGTCGTCGAGTTCCTCGGGAGATGCCGGGTCCCCGACCCAGGCTCGGGCACCCTCCGGCTACTCGAACTGGCGGACCTTCCCGCTGCCTACGTCGCAGATCTCTGCGGATCGATCGGCGCTGACTCCGCGCCCGAGGCGCTGACCCGTTGGTCGCTCGATCTGCTGCGCCGCTTCTGCGAAGGCAGCGCCGGTGACCCGTTCGCTCAGGACAGGCGGATCGCGGCACTCGACGTGATCGCGAGCTGCAGCGGTGCCGAGGCCAGCGAGGTGCTCGAGCACCTGTCGCGAACCGGACAGTTCGTGGATCGGAGCCCAGGCGCACGGCGCTTCCGGGCCGCCGCAGCCGCCGCGCTGCGCCGACAGCAGACCGGTCCGGGCTGAGCCGGGAGCGCCGAGCAGCAGGCCGCAATTCCGCGTCCGGTGTGGCGATCCTCCAGACATGAACGACTGGCGGCGCCAAGCCGTATCGCCCGACGACGTGGTCGGCACCATCCTGAGCGGCTCGCGGGTCTTCCTGCACGGAACGTCCGCGACGCCGATCCCACTCGTCGAGGCCCTGCACCGGCGATCTGGCGTCGAAGGACTGCAGATCTACGCACTGCACCTGGAGGGACTCGAGCACCTCGACCCGGATGGCTGGGACGGCAAGGCGCTGCCGATCGCACTGTTCGCCGGCGCCTACCAGCGCGGGATGATCGAGCGCGGACAGGGGGACTTCGTCCCGGTGTTCCTGTCGGACATCCCCAACCTGTTCCGACGCCGCATCATCGACCTCGACGTCGCGCTGCTCCAGGTGTCGCCGCCGGATCGCCACGGCTACTGCACGCTCGGCACGTCGGTCGACGCAGCGGTGGCTGCCGCATCGACCGCCCGGGTCGTGCTCGCCGAGATCAACGAGCGGATGCCCCGCACGCACGGCGACACGTCGATCCCCTTCGAACGGATCGACGCGTTCTGCATCACCGACCGACCGCTCCCGCAGCGCCCACCGCCGCCGGAGACCGAGGTCGAGGCGTCGATCGGCGCGACGATCGCTGGCCTGATCGAGGATGGGTCGGTCGTCCAGGCTGGCATCGGCGCGATCCCCAACGCCGTGCTGTCACGCCTGCACGACAAGCTCGAGCTCGGCATCCACACCGAGATGTTCTCGGACGGAATCGTCGATCTGTACGCATCGGGCGCGATCACCAACCGCACGAAGACCATCTACCCCGACCGCATCGTCACGAGCTTCGTCGCAGGTACCGACCGGACCTTCGACTTCGTGCACGACAACCCGCGCGTCGAGTTCCTGCCCTGCGACCAGACCAACGACGTGCGCCGCCTCGCGAAGCTCGAGAAGCTCGTCGCGATCAACTCCGCGCTCGCGGTGGACCTGACCGGCCAGATCTGCGCCGACTCGATCGGGCACCGGATCTACTCGGGGATCGGCGGGCAGATGGACTTCGTCCAGGGCGCGTCGATCTCCCGCGGCGGAAAGCCGATCCTCGCGCTCCCGTCCACCGCGCGCGGAGGAACGGTGTCACGGATCACCACCGAGCTCCGCGGCGGGTCGGGCGTCGTGACGACGCGTGGCCACGTGCACTGGGTCGTCACCGAGTACGGCGCGGCCAACCTGCACGGCAAGACGCTGCGCCAGCGGGCGGAGGCCCTGATCAACCTCGCACACCCTGACTTCCGTGCCGAGCTCGGCCGCGAGTTCGCAGGGCTCAGGCACTTCGCGGTCACCGCAGGACGGTGACCGCGACTGTCGTCGCACGGGCCGGAACCCGCGCGACGAGGACCTCACATCTCGGCTGCGCCCGCGACGCCGCCCGCCGCCTGGGCGCCGGTCAGCTCGACCGCCTTGTAGCCACCGCGGCCGCGGAAGTAGAGGAACATGCCGATGTAGCCGACCAGCATGATCAGCGGGAACACCGTCACGTCGGCGAGCGCACCCTGCTTGGCTTCCTTGACGGTCGCCTGGATCTCGGCCTGCTGGGCCTCGGGCAGAGCTGCCACCTTCGCTCCGTCGACCGCGGTGTACTCGCCGAGGAAGTAGGAGTTCGGCGACGAGATCTGCGCGTAGATGCCGGGCAGCGCGTCAGCCTTGGCCTCGAGGGCGACCTGCGCGGACTTCTCCTGCATCGCGCCGATCAGCGGGCCACCCACGATGCCGACCGTCAGCATCCCGATGCCGGCGATCGAGTTCAGGGTCACAGCGCCGCCCTTCGGATACTGCTCGGCGACCACGCCGAGCATCGTCGGCCAGAAGAACGTCTTGCCGACGCCGTAGAGAGTGGCCGCGAGGAAGATCATCGCGAGGCCGGATGCTCCGGACAGCGCCCAGAGACCCGCGATCGCGAGGACGGCGCACGACATCAGCAGCCCGAGAGGGTTGATGCGGTGGACGATCGCACCCGCGAAGAACCGCAGGACCATCATGATCGCCGACGTGTAGATCAGCACCCACAGCGGGTGCCAGCCGGCTTCCTTCAGCGGCTCTTCCATGATCCCGGTGATCGCTCCGTCGGTGCCGAGCTCCGTCGTCGCGAGCGGCATCATGATCAGGCAGAGCAGGATCATCATCGGGCGCCCGAGCGAGCGGCAGTACGCGGCGTAGGCAGCGACCGACGCGAACACGAGACCCCAGGTCAGCCCGTCATCCCAGACGAAGACCATGCCGAGCTGCTTGAAGACGAGGAACGCGGCGATCAGCGCGCCGAGCACGCCGAACTCCGCGAGCATCTCGCGGTAGGTGACGCCCGACGCGACGCGCTCGTTCACCGGGAACTCGGCGCGGAACAGCATGAAGACGTAGACCACCGCCGGGATCGCGATGATGTAGACCAGGATGCGCCAGTCCTCCGCGGCAGCGCCGCCGAGCAGGATCGTCAGGATCCCGCCGAGCACCAGACCACCCGGCCAGCCGGCGTGGAGGATGTTCAGCCACTTGGTCTTCTCGCGCGGGAACAGCGTCGCGACCACCGGGTTGATGAACGCCTCGACCGTGCCGTTGCCGAGCCCGAGCACGATCGAGCCGAGCGTCAGCTTGCTCAGCGCATCGGCGCGCGCCTGCTGGAGCGCCTCACCGGCGAGCGCCTCACCTTCCGGGTGGACGATGCCGTGCGCCTGCAGCGCGAGCATCGCGTAGACCGCGTAGCAGACGAAACTGAACAGCATCGCCATCCGGTAGCCGATCCGGTCGATGACGAGGCTGAAAAGGATGATCGAGATCGCGAACGGCCAGATGCCTGCGCCGAACAGCTCCTGCGCCTGCACCTGATTGAGTCCGAACTCGGCAGGCCATAGCGCCGGGTCATTGACCAGGAAGGCTCGGCTGATGAATGCGAACGAGGTGGTGATCAGGGCGATGAAGCAGCCCCAGAACACAACCTTCTGGTTGGAGTCGGTGGTCATGAGCGAGAGTCGAGAGGGAAGAGGGGAGCCACGGACGGGGATCCCGCGCGGCCCTCACCGGAGCTTCTCGAACTCGTCTCCCGGCGTCCAGGTCGGCATCGCGTCGGCGTCGGCAATTCTGCGCAGGAGCTCGTCGATCAGCCGGAGGTCGGCGATGGCCCCGGACAGGTCGGCCTGCGGATTGAACTCGTCGTTCGGCTGGTGGTACATCACCGTCGTGTAGGAGGCCTTGGCCCGCCGCTTGTTCGCGGCCCGCGCCTCGTCGACGAAGTCGCCGCCTCCCTTGAAGTACGCGGCCGGCACCCCGATCCGCGCGAACGAGAAGTGGTCGGATCGGTAGAAGAGGCCGAGTTCCGGCTGCTTGTTCGGCTCCACGACCCTCCCCTGCTCGGCCGCGATCTCCTGCGCCAGCACGGTCAGCGAGCTCTTGCCGAAGCCGATCATCTCGATGTCGCGGGTCTCCCCGAACACGTTCAGCCCGTCGACGTTGACGTTCGCGGCGATCTTCGCGCGGGGCCAGGTCGGGTTCTGCGAGTAGTGGAGCGAGCCGAGCAAACCCTGCTCC
>JAQCBR010000233.1 GCA_027621295.1 Planctomycetota bacterium | reverse complement strand
GAAGGCGAAGAACTCGGTGCTCATCTACGGTGTGGTCCGGTCTCGGTGGGTCTGGATGGTGTTCGCCCGCACGGGCTGAGTCGCAGGGTCGGGCAGACTACCCTACCGAGCTTCCCCTGAGCCGACCGCTCTCGCGGCTCGGGCTCCTCTCTGTGAACTCTCGATGCCGGTGACTCCACGGCCCCCGGCTCTCGCGGTGGGGTGGAAACCCCGGGGCCGTGACCCCTGAGAGCCACGGCTCGTCGACCGCCCCGATCTGGCAACCGGTAGGCAGTCGACGGATTTCGTCTCGCCTCGTCAGCGCTTCGGCGACTGGAAGATGTGGACGGCCATGCTGTGGACCGCCTCGCTCGCTTCCATCATCGCCTCGGGCAGGGTCGGGTGCGCGTGGATCGTGGACGCGAGATCTCCCGCAGTCGCGCCGACCTCGATCGCGAGCGCGGCCTCGGCGATCAGTTCGGTGACTTCCGGGCCGATCATGTGGACGCCCAGGATCTTGTCGGTCTTGCCGTCGGCGATGATCTTGCACCAGCCCTCGGGCTCGTTGATCGACAGCGCGCGGCCCGACGCGGCGAACGGGAACTTGCCCTCGCGGACGTCGAAGCCCTTGGCCTTCGCCTCTTCGGCCGTCAGCCCGACGCTCGCGATCTCGGGATCGGTGAAGATCACCGCCGGGATGCAGGCCGGGTCGTAGGCCGAGCCCTTGTCGCCGGCGATCGCCGCCGCGGCGACGAGGCCTTCGTGGCTGCCCTTGTGGGCGAGCATCGGCTGGCCGGCCACGTCACCGATCGCGTAGATGCCAGGCACGTTCGTCTGGCGCTGAGCGTCGACGCCGACGAAGCCTCGGTCGTCGACCTTGACGCCCGCTTCCTCGAGGCCGAGGCCCTTGCCGTTCGGGCGGCGGCCGACGGTCGACAGGATGACGTCGCACTCGAACGTCTCGATCTTGCCGCCGATCTCGACCTTCACCTTCAGACCCGACTTGGTCTTCTCGTAGCCGACGGCCTTCGCGCCGTGGTGGACCGAGATCTTCTTCTTCTTGAGGCTCCGGCCCATCTCCTTGCTGAGTTCGCCTTCCATGCCCGGCAGCACCCGGTCCATGAACTCGACGACGCGGATCTCGGTGCCGAGGTTGTGGTAGACGAGGCCGAGCTCGAGGCCGATGTAGCCACCGCCGATCACGAGCATGCGCTGGGGGATCGACTTGGGTGCCAGAGCCTCGGTCGACGACCAGACGTGCTCACCGTCGAACGCGAAGCCGGGGACCTCGATCGGCGTCGAGCCGACCGCGACGACGACGTTCTTGGTCGCGAGGACCTGCTTCTTGCCGTCCTTGCCGGTGACCTCGACCTTGTCGCGGCCGAGCACGCGCGCGGTACCGTCGAAGGTGTCGATCTTGTGGTTCTTCAAGAGGCCGGAGACGCCGCCGGTCAGCTTGCCGACGATGCCTTCCTTCCAGGACACCATCTTCGCGACGTCGAGGGTCGGCTCGCCGACCTGGATGCCCATCACGTCCGCTTCGCGGATCTTCTTGAGGGTCTTGCCCGCGTTGATCAGTGCCTTGCTCGGGATGCAGCCGACGTTGAGGCAGACGCCGCCGTAGTGCTTCTTCTCGACGACGGCCGTCTTGAGGCCGAGCTGGGCGCAGCGGATCGCGCAGACGTAGCCAGCGGGGCCGGCGCCGAGGACGAGGACGTCGTAGGTCATGGTCTCGTGTGGTGGGGAGGGGTTGGCGTGGGGGTTCGGGAGGGTGCGGTGCGTCCGGGCAGCCGTCGGTCTGCGGTGACTCCGGAGGCGCTGCGGGTTCCGTCAGTCGTCGAGGGCTTCGCGAAGCTGCTCTGCGAGTTGGGGGGTGACATCGGCGAACACGTCGGTCACGAGGCTGTTCCTGTCGGTCGGCGACGCGGCCTCGGCCTGGCGTATGGCCTCGTTGACCTCGGCGGCGATGCGGTCCTGCAGGGCGGTCTCGCGGTCGGAGTCCCAGAGGCCGCGGGCGTCGAGGTGGCGGCGCAGCCGCTCGACAGGGTCGCGACGCTCCCAGACCGCGACCTCCGCCTCGTCCCGATAGCGGCTCGGGTCGTCCGACGACGAGTGGCCGAGGCGCCGGTAGGTGACGAGCTCGAGGAACGTGGGGCCGTCGCCGCGGCGCGCGCGCTCGACCGCCTCCCGCGTCGCGGCGTAGACGGCGAGCACGTCGTTGCCGTCGACGCGGACCGCCGGCATCCCGTACGCGCAGGCCTTGATCGCGATCGTCTCCGAAGCCATCTGCTGGCTGATCGGCACGGAGATCGCCCACTGGTTGTTCTGGCAGATCAGGACGACGGGCGCGCGGTAGACGGCGGCGAAGTTCATCCCGGCGTGGAAGTCGTTCGAGCTCGTCGCGCCGTCGCCGAGGTAGCCGGCGATAACCGCGTCCTCGCCGCGGATGCGCGCGGCCATCGCCGCGCCGACCGCGTGCGTGATCTGCGTCCCGATCACCGACGACATCGCGTGGTAGTTGCCCTCCCGGAACGTGTAGTGGCAGGGCATCTGACGACCCTTGCAGCGGTCCAGCGAGTTGCCGATCAGCTGCGCGATCGCCACGTGGAGCGGGAGGCCGCGCATGATCGCGGCGGCACCCTCGCGCAGCGCGGGGAACACCCAGTCCCGCTCCTCGAGCGCGGCCACGGAGCCGACCGTCGCCGCCTCCTGGCCCAGGATCGGCCCGTAGAAGCCGATCCTGCCCTGGCGCTGGAGCACCAGCATGCGCCGGTCGAACTCGCGGACCCGGACCATCGTCTCGTAGAGGTGGAGCAGCGTGTCCACCGGCAGGTTCGGGTCGCGGTCCGGCGCGATCGAGCCGTCCTCGCGGAGCACGGTCCACATCGGGCCATGGCCGGTCTCGGGCTCGGTGACGGCGTTCGCGCCGGTCTTGCGACGCAGCGTCGTCGTGCGGCGGACGACCTTCTTCTTCGCCGGCTTCTTCTTGGCAGTCTTCTTCACTGCTGCGGCCGGCTGGACCTTCGCCTTCTTCCGGGTCGCGCCCGCAGGCTTCGCGGCGTTCTTCGCGCCGGCCTTCGCACCCGGCGCGCGGGGGCTCGCGGCCTTGCGAGACGCGGGCTTGGCCGGAGCTTTCTTCGAAGGGGTCTTCTTGCGGGTTGCCATGCGTGGGCTGGCCGGGGCGGGGGGAAGGGAGTGGGCTGTCGTGTCCGGTGCCAGGGGGCGCAGCGGGGAGGACCCGTCAGCAGCGGCGTCGACACCCGGAGAGAACGTGCGGGACGTGCAGGGCCCGAGATGTCATCTGCGCTGCGGGCCTGCCGCGACCGTCTCGCTGCCGACCAGCGCACTGGTCGGCGTCGACGGCCGCATCACGGTCGGTCAGATCGAGCCCAGCAGCAGCCGCTGCGGGTTCTCGAGGCAGTCCTTGATGACGTTCATCCAGCGAGCGCCGGTCGCGCCGTCGACGATCCGGTGGTCGATGCTGACGCTCAGATACATCACGTGGCCCGGGACGATCGCGCCCGAGTCGTCGATGACCGGGGTCTTCTTGATCGCGTGCACCCCGAGGATCGCGACCTCCGGGAAGTTGATGACCGGCGTCGCGAACAGGCCGCCGATGTTGCCCGCGTTCGTGATCGTGAACGTGCCGCCCTGCAGCTGCTCGATGCCGACCTTGCCGTCGCGCGTCAGCTGGGCGAGGTGCTGGAGCTCGGCGGCGAGCTGGACGATCGACTTCTGCTCGACGTTCTTGAGGACCGGGACCACGAGGCCCTGGTCGGTGTCGGTCGCGATCCCGAAGTTGAAGTACTTCTTGATGACCAGCTCCTGCGTCGACTCGTCGAGCGCGCTGTTCATCATCGGGAACTGGCGGTGCGCCTCGACGACCGCCTTCATGATGAACGGCAGGAACGTCACGTTGACGCCGGCGTCTGCGTAGAGCGCCTTCGCTTCCTTCCGGAGCGCGACCAGCTTGGTGACGTTGATGTCGTCGACGTAGGTGAAGTGCGCGGCGGTGTTCTTGCTGCGCGACATCGCCTCGGCGATCTTGCGGCGCAGCCCGCGGAACGGGATGCGCTCCTCGACGGCGCCCTGCGGGGCTGGGGCGATCGCGACGGGTGCGGGAGCGGGCGCAGCGGGGCGCGCGGCGGGAGCTGCAGGTGCGGCCGGCGCCGCGGCGGCAGCGGCTCCGCC
>JAQCBR010000232.1 GCA_027621295.1 Planctomycetota bacterium | reverse complement strand
ACCGTCGGCCTTGGGCTCGAGCACGTCGAACGACTCGGCGTCGGTCATCGCCGCGGTCGCATCGGTGCGGCCGGGCGCGAACGGCACCTCGACTTGGTAGCCCGCGTCGCGCGCGGCCTTCTCGACGGCGGCAGAGCCACCGAGCACGATCAGGTCGGCCATCGAGACCGTCTTGCCCGTCGCGTTGAAGCCGCTCTGGATGCCTTCGAGGGTCTTCAGCACCTTCTGCAGCTGCTGCGGGTCGTTGGCCGGCCAGCCCTTCTGCGGCGCGAGGCGGATGCGCGCACCGTTGGCTCCCCCTCGGCGGTCCGTGCCGCGGTAGGTCGACGCCGACGCCCAGGCCGTCTCGACGAGCTCGGAGACCGTCAGGCCCGAGTCGAGGATCTTGGCCTTCAGCGTCGCGATGTCGGCGTCACCGATGAGCTCGTGTTCGACCGCGGGAATCGGGTCCTGCCACAGCTGCGGCTCGGGGACCTCGGGGCCGAGCAGGCGCGAGGTCGGGCCCATGTCGCGGTGCGTCAGCTTGTACCAGGCGCGCGCGAAGGCCTTCTCGAACTCCTTCGGGTTGTCGCGGAAGCGCTCGGAGATCTTGCGGTAGGCGGGGTCCTCTCTCAGCGAGAGGTCCGTCGTCAGCATGATCGGCACGTGCTTCTTGCTGGGGTCGTGCGCGTCCGGAACGGTCTGGGGCGCCGTGCCCGGCGTGGGGATCCACTGCTGCGCACCCGCGGGGCTCTTGGTCAGCACCCACTCGTACTTGAACAGGTTGGTGAAGTAGTCGTGCGACCACTGGACCGGCGTGTAGGTCCACGCACCCTCGAGGCCGCTCGTGATCGTGTCGGCACCCTTGCCGGTGCCGTACGAGTTCTTCCAGCCGAGGCCCTGCATCTCGATCGGCGCACCCTCGGGCTCGGGGCCCACGTACTTGCCGGGGTTGGCCGCGCCGTGCACCTTGCCGAGCGTGTGGCCGCCGGCGATCAGCGCCACGGTCTCCTCGTCGTTCATCGCCATCCGCGAGAACGTGATCCGGATGTCGCGCGCGGCGAGCTTGGGATCGGGGTTGCCGTTGGGACCCTCGGGGTTCACGTAGATGAGGCCCATCTGCGAGGCCGCGAGCGGGTTGGCGAGTTCGCGTTCTTCGGAGAACCGCTTGTCGCCGAGCCACTGGCTCTCGGGACCCCAGTTGGTGTCGATCTCGGGACCCCAGATGTCTTCACGACCGCCGGCGAAGCCCAGCGTCTCGAAGCCCATGGTCTCGAGCGCGACGTTGCCCGTGAGGATCATCAGGTCGGCCCACGAGAGCTGGCGGCCGTACTTCACCTTGACCGGCCAGAGCAGACGGCGCGCCTTGTCGAGGTTGCCGTTGTCCGGCCAGCTGTTGAGCGGCGCGAAGCGGATGTTGCCCGAGGCCGAGCCGCCGCGGCCGTCCGAGATCCGGTAGGTGCCGGCGCTGTGCCAGGCGAGGCGGATCATCAGCGGGCCGTAGTTGCCGTAGTCGGCCGGCCACCAGTCCTGCGAGTCGGTCAGCACCGCGGCGATGTCCTTCTTGACCGCGGCGAGGTCGAGCGACTCGAACTCGGACGCGTAGTCGAAGTCGTCGCCCATCGGGTTCGACATCGGCGGGTTCTGGTGCAGGATCGCGAGGTTGAGCTGTTCCGGCCACCAGTCGCCGTTCGACCAGCTGCCTGCCGCCGTGTTGCGGTTGGCTGGGTCGTCGTAGCCCATCGGGCACTTGCCGCCGGCCTCGACGGCTGCGTCTACGTCCATCGTCCGGGCCGTGTCGCCCGGGGCGGCACAGCTCGCGGCGAGGACAGCGAGGGTGAGGAGCGCCTGGGTCGCGCGCGTCCTCTGGGGTCTGAGACTCGTCGTCATCGGAATCCTCCTGATCTCTGGGTAGTGAAACGAACGGGATGTCATGGGTGCGCGGGGGCTCCCGCGCGTGGAATCGAGGGGGCGTCCGCGGCCGACCGGCAGGTCGAGCGAGCGCTGGAGAGCGTGACCTTCGCCCCGACAACCGCGCGTTCGGCGGCGCCTTTCGTCGTCAGGCATGGCGAAGCACCGGACGCGGCGGCGGCGGGGACGGCGGGGACGCCGCGGCGCGCGCGGGGGATGGCATCGCTGTGGATGTGGCCAGAGGTGCGCGGATCGACCAGGCGCTGGGGCGTGACCGGCAGACCGGGATCACGGGGCGGTTTGGCTGGATCTTCGGGTGACAAGGGCATCGGGCGGCGCGAAGTGGGCCCGGTTTCGTGCGGCACCCACCCCTGGAGCCAATCCGATCGAGTGATCGCTCCGAGAATCCGACCGACGGACGCTGCGTCCTGGGTGGCTGCAAGCGGTGCGCGAAGCGCCGCTTACCGCGATCGAGCGGGACCCGCGCGAAGCAGGGCCCGAGCCCGGACGAGGCAAGGCGCCCTGGGTCCTTCGTCGGGCGAGCGATCGGGACCAGAAGCGGCTGCGTGGCAACCGGTGGCGCGGTCGTGCCCGGCGCCAGACCGACGCCTGTCAGCGATCCGCTGCGATGTTGGATCGCCCCCCCACGAGGCCAGCGCCCATGCTCCGTCAGCACATCCCGGCAGCCTTGTAGACCCGGTCCGCGAATCGGTGTGCCAGTGCCAGGACCGCGGCATGCCAACTCGAGGCGGAGATCGGCCCGAGCCTCACGCTGCCCGTCGACATGGATTCCCAGTGCGGCTCCGTGAAGCACATCAGCTCCGAGGTCTCCCAACGCACGCGGTCCAGGATCTCGAGCATGCGCACGAACCAACGGTCGGCCGAGAGCTGGCCATTCGGGTCGTTCGGATCGCCGCGTCGGTGACCCGGTCTCTCGTGGCGGACTTCCGACATCAGCCCGATCAAGTGCCCGACACCGCCTGACTTCAGCGGCCAGTCAAGACCGCGCGCCCTCTCGATCTCACCCCTGATTCCAGGGCACGACGCTCTGAGGTCTGCATCGACGGCGGCGATCTCCTGCTCCACCACGAGCCGGGCAGCATCCAGGAGCTCCTCACTCCCGAGGAGTCGGCGAACCAACTCTCCGCGCACGGCTTCGAGCGCCCGATTGCTCACCCGGAGGCGGTCGATGGCCAATGCATGCCTTGCACACTGGGCCTTCGGCCTCAGCCGGGACTGGAAGTTCAGCGCCCCCCGCAGGATCGCCTCGAAACGGAGGCGATCCGTCCTGACTGCTCCGTATTCCACAGGTCGAGAGCGTAGGGCACCCGTGGAAGTGCACCAGGACCGAGACGTCTCCTGCGGGCGCACGGATGCGAGCGAAGGCCCCGGGCCTTCGGCCGCCGACTCGGCTGCGAACGCCGTCTCCCACCTCCTGATCGAAGGCGAGGGACGCGCGGGTCGGCTCCTCGCCGCTCTTCGCGAACCCCGTGGCCGACACCGGGCCGCAACTCGGAAGACATCGACCTCGTAGGGACCGCGGCGATGCCAAGCGGCGCCCCGCGTGGCGCCGCGGAGCGAACCACCGCGGTAGTCTCCTGGCCATGGATGCTGTCGAAGCGATCAACGCTGCGCGCCGAGTCCTCGCCGAGGAACCGAACGTGCGCTGGGCCTACGTCTTCGGCTCCACCGTGCGCGGCGGCCCGTTCCGCGACGTCGACGTGGCCGTGATGCCCATGCCGGAGGTGCCGCTCGCCGAGCTGGGTGCCTGGATCGCCGCGCTGGAGCAAGCCGTCGAGTGCAAGGTCGACCTCGTCGACCTCACGAACGCAGAGCTGCCCTTCGTCGGGCCGATGCTGCGCGAGCGCCGCGTCATCGTCGACCGCGACCCGAATGCTCGGCACGCCTGGGAAGCCTCGACCACGTCCAAGTGGCTCGACTTCGAGCCGTCCTACCGCGAGTTCCTCGCCGTACGAGAACGCGCCGCGCGACTGCGCCGGGAGCACTCGAGCTGATGGTCGATCCAGACACGCCGCGTCGACGCCATGGGCCACGCAGTCGAACGGACCGCCGTGGGAGCCTGCGATCGGTGTCCTCCCCGTCGGCGAGCGAACGCGCGCCGACCGCGATCCGCGGCAAGTGAGCCGGTCTCACACCCTGGCTACGGCCGGTCAGCGAGCATCACGCGCCTCGTCCAGAAGCTCGATCCAGGCCCCCATGTAGTAGCCGTGGTCGTGGTAGGTCCGGCCGCTGACGAGGTTGCCGTCGACGACGCAGGGCTC
>JAQCBR010000231.1 GCA_027621295.1 Planctomycetota bacterium | reverse complement strand
ATGGTGCCCTTCGTCAACGCGATGAAGTACCGCGCGGGCTTCGCCGAGGGCCTCGCGTCGCCCTACCCGCAGACGCACGGTGCGTTCCACTTCCTGCTCGACTACGTGCCGCGCTGGCAGTGGATGGTCCGGCCGGGCGGACTGATCCAGTTCCAGCCCTTCGTGCCGAAGGACTGCGCCGACCGCGTGCTGCGCACCGTCGTCGAGATGGCGCAGAAGGCGCGCATCGTGCCCTACCTCGGCGTGCTCAAACGGCATCGCCCCGACCCGTTCCTGATGACCCACGGTCTCGACGGGTTCTCGATGGCGATGGACTTCGGCGTGCCGACCTCGGCGACCGGGCGCAAGGCGCTCTGGGAACTCACTCACCGCATGGCCGAGGTCGTCCTCGATGCCGGCGGTCGCTTCTACTACGCGAAGGACGCGACGCTCGTGGGGTCCTCGTTCGAGCGCATCCACGGATCCGACGCGGTGGCCAGGTTCCGCGAGCTCAAGGGCAGGCTCGATCCGGACTGGGTGCTCCAGACCGGGCTGTCGCGGCGCCTCCTCGGCACGGCCTGATCGCCGATCTGGGTGCTTCAGCGCTGCCGGATGACGATCCTGCCGCGCAGGTCGAGATCCTCGCCTCGGATGCGGACCTCGTGTGCGCCCGGTCCGACGAAGCGCACCTGGCCGGTGAAGTAGGGCTTCGGGCTCTCGCTCCGCTCGGCGATCAGATCCCAGAGGAACTGGTTCAGCCCGGCGCGACCGTCGAGCGCATGCTCGAACAACACCGTTCCGCTGGCGTCGATCACCTGCAGCGTGACGTCCCGCGCACGGCGCAGGTGGAACGTGATCGGCACGCGCTCCTCGTCGCTGCGACGCGGCGTCGGCGTGACGTCGTCGCGGCGGGGCAGCCACGCGTCAGGAGTCGGCAGCAGCTCGTCCCCCAGATCGCCCTTCGCAGCCAGGAACCGGTGGAAAGGCCGGAGGTCGAGGCGATGGATGCCGCGTCCGTGCGTGCCGGCGAGCAGGTCGAGCTCGCGTTCCTGGATCACGAGGTCGGCGACGGCGACCGCGGGCAGGCCCTGACCGAACAGCGACCAGGACGCGCCGCGATCCAGCGTCACGTACACGCCCCGGTAGCCGCCCAGGTAGAGCACGTCCTCGTGTACTGGGTCCTCGGCGATCGCGTAGGTCGGTTCGTTCGGGAGGTTCGCGACGAGGGAACGCCACGTGCGGCCCAGATCGTCGGACGCGTAGACGAAGGCCCCGAGTTCGTCGGTGTTGATGCCGGTCATCGCCAGGTAGATCCGATGCTGGTCGTGGCGGGAGGCTACGACGCTGCGGACGTAGTGGGGTGCGAGACCCTGCGAGCGCTCGGACCAGGTCGCACCGTCATCTTCGGTGACCCAGAGCGCACCCTGATCCGTGCCGCAGACGACGAGACCTTGCCGCAGCGGCGACTCGGCGAGGGCTCCGGCGGCGACGCCGCCGTGTCCGGGAACCGCAGACCGCGTCAGATCGGGGCTCGCCACTTCCCACGAGTCGCCCCGGTCGCGGCTCCGCATCACGTGATTGCCGCCGTGGTAGAGGACCCTGTGGTCGTGTGCGGAGACCAGGTAGGGCGCGATGAAGTTGAACTCGAGCGTGCCTTCGCGCCCGGCGGGCAGCCGGGGCGCGACGTACTTCGACCGGCGGGAGGGCACGTCCTGACGCCGCAGCGCGCCGTGCTGCGCCGAGTGGTAGACGGTGTTCGGGTCCTCCGGGTCGGGCACGGTGTAGCAGCCGTCACCGCCGGACCAGGGGTCGAGCCACACGTACTCCCACGCGTCGGGGCCCTGTCCGCGACGCTCGCGCGCCGGGCCGCGCACCGACGAGTCGTCCTGGGTGCCGCCGTACACCAGGTACGGGTCGCCGTTGTCGACGGCGATGTCATAGAACTCGCCGGCCGGGATGTTGTTGTGGTGCAGCCACGACCCGCCGCCGTCGAAGGTCGAGTGGATGCCGCCGTCGTTGCCGAGCAGCATCCGCCGCGGATCGCTCGGGTCGATCCACATCTCGCAGTGGTCGAGGTGCAGCGTCTGTGCGGGGCTCGGAACGAGGTGGGTGACGTCGCCGCCGACCAGATCGAAGCTCGCGCCGCCGTCCGTGCTCCGCGCGATGCGTACCGACAGGCAGTAGACCTCGTCGTCGTCCTCGGGGTTCACGTAGCAGTCGGCGAAGTACCAGCCGACCCGTGAGTTGATCTCGAGGTCCTGCGCGTGCGTCCGTCGCCAGGTCTGTCCGCCGTCGTCCGTGCGGTAGAGCTCGCCCGGGTTGTCGTCGGCCTCCGCGCCCCGGTTCAGGTTGTCGACGAAGGCGTAGACCTTGTCGGGGTTGGTCCAAGACACAGCCAGGCCGATTCGGCCGGTCGCGTCGCCCGACGGCAGGCCGCCGCCCAACCGGGTCCAGGTCTTGCCGCCGTCGGTGCTCCGATGGACGCCGCTGCCGGGCCCGCCGACCCCGGGGTGGTTGGTCCAGGTCGAGCAGTAGGCCACGTCCGGGTTCGACGGCGCGAACACGACGTCGTTGGCGCCGGTCCGCTCGTCGACGGACACCACGTGCTCCCAGGAGAGTCCGCCGTTCGTCGTGCGGTACAGCCCGCGGTTCTCGTTGGTGCTCCAGAAGTGGCCGAGCACGGCGACCAGCGCCGTGTCCGGATCGTTCGGGTGGACCGCGATCTCGCCGATGTGCCACGAGTCGTGCAGGCCGACGTTGCGCCAGCTCGTCCCGCCGTCGCGCGACACGAACACGCCGGTGCCGGGCATCGTGAAGTTGCGGGCCTTCTTCAGGCTCTCGCCGGAACCGAGCCAGATCACGTCGGGGTCCGACGGCGCGAGCGCGATGTCGCCGATCCCGAGCGCCGACTGGTCCTCGAAGATCGCGCGCCACGACAGCCCGCCGTCCTCGGTCTTCCACAGGTTGCCCGAGCCGAACGCGGCGTAGAACGTGCCGGGTCGGCCGGGCACACCCTGGACGGCCTCGACGCGCGCCGAGTTCAGCACAGGCCCCAGCGACACCCAGTTCAGCCGGTGCGCAGAGGCCTCTCGCAGCGCGAGGAACTGCTCGAACGACGCGACGAGGGGGCTCTGCGGCTGCTGCTGCGCGGAGCACGGCGCAGCGGCGAGCAGCGCGAGCGGAAGGAACAGGGCTCTGGCGGTCGACATGGCGGGTTCGGCGATCGGCAGTTGTAGCGAAGGCGGGCTCGCGAGTCGGCCCAGCTAAGCTCCTCACCATGCGCGCGCTCCCTCTGACAGCCCTGGCCCTGCTGACCGGCTGCCTCGCAGCGCCGGCCCTCGACTTCGGTGATCTCCACTGGCGAGCGATCGGGCCCCGCCTGTGCGGCGGCCGCGTCGAGGCGATCGCGGTTGCCGGCGACACGCTGTTCGTCGGCGCGGGCTCCGGGAACCTGTGGCGGCAGCGAGGGGAGAGCGCGTCGTTCGAGCCCGTCTTCGACGACCAGCCGTCGTTCGCGATCGGCGCGGTCGCGATCGCGCCGTCGGACCCCGACGTGATCTGGGTCGGCACGGGCGAGGTGCTGATGGCGCGGAGCTCCTATGCGGGCGATGGCGTCTACCTGTCCCGGGACGGCGGGACGAGCTGGAAGAACGTCGGCCTGCGGGACTCGTTCCACATCGGCCGGATCGTCGTGCATCCGGCCGACCCCGACACCGCGTGGGTCGCGGCCATCGGGCACAACTACACGCAGAACGAAGAGCGCGGGGTGTTCCTCACGACGGACGGCGGCGCGACCTGGCAGCACGTGCTTCGGGTCGGCGACCGCTGTGGTGCGATCGACGTGGTCCAGCACCCGACCGATCCCGACGTG
This sequence comes from Planctomycetota bacterium, assembly GCA_027621295.1. Classification (GTDB taxonomy): domain Bacteria; phylum Planctomycetota; class UBA1135; order UBA1135; family UBA2386; genus JAQCBR01. The sequence goes on along the minus strand of JAQCBR010000231.1, from coordinate 330 downwards.
CTGTTCGCGGTGACGTGGGAGCGGGATCGCAAGGCGTGGAACAACGTCGAATACGGCTCCGGCAGCGGACTGCACCGTTCGAACGATGGCGGAGTGACGTGGCAGAGGCTGTCGGGCGGGCTCCCGACCGGCGACTTCGTGGGCCGCATCGGCGTGGCGATCGCGCGCTCGAGCCCTGCCACGGTGTACGCCGTGGTCGACGACCACGGTCCGGTCGCGGGCGGTGGGCGCATCGGCGCTTCGGTCTACCGCTCGGACGACTCCGGCGACTCGTGGCGTCGCGTCGACGAGGGCAAGCTCGAATCCCGGATCGGCTACGACCTGTGCGAG
>JAQCBR010000230.1 GCA_027621295.1 Planctomycetota bacterium | reverse complement strand
AGGAGAGCCCGTGCTGGGTCGAGCCGGGTCGCGACGTGGTCTGGCTCGGCCGCGGCGAGTCGTTCCTGTGGCCGAGCGAACGGGACGGCTACGAGCATCTCTACCGCTACACGCTCGGCGGCGAGCTGCTCGGGCAGGTGACGCGGGGCGAGTTCGAGGTGGACCGCGTGCTCGACGTCGACGAGGCCGCGGGCTGCGCGTACGTGCTGTCGGACCGGGGGAGCTGGCGCGAGCAGCACCTGTTCCGGGTCCAGCTCGCGGACGGCTCGATGGACCGCCTGACCCCCGACGACGGATGGCACGACGTGCTGCTGTCGCCGGACCGCTCCCGCTTCGTCGACGCGTGGTCGCGCGCCCATCGCCCGACGGCGCGTTCGGTGCGATCGATCGACGGCGGGCTCGTCCGCGCGCTCGCCGAGCCCCGCCTCGACGTCCTCGAGCTCTCGCAGGTCCGGCCGCCGCGCTTCGTGCAGATCCCGACCCGCGACGGCTTCCCGATGGAGGCGATGCTCTTCGAGCCGCCGGGCTTCGAGCCGGGCCAGCCGGTGCCGGTGCTCCAGCATGTCTACGGCGGACCCCACGCGCCGCGCGTGCTGGATCGCTGGCGCGGCCGCGACTCGCTCTGGCACCAGCGCATCGCGCAGCGGGGCTACCTCGTCGCTGTCGTCGACAACCGTTCAGCGAGCGGGAAGGGCCGCGTGTCGGCCTGCGCTGCCTACCGTCGCCTCGGCCAGACCGAGCTCGCGGACCTCGAGGACGCGGCCGACTGGCTCGTCCGGGAGGGCTACGCGCTCGAGGGGCGGATCGGGCTCTGGGGGTGGAGCTACGGCGGCTACCAGACGCTGTTCAACCTCACGCACAGCGCGCGCTGGGCGGCCGGCGTCGCGGTGAACCCGGTGACCGACTGGCGCTTCTACGACTCGATCTACACCGAGCGGTACATGGGGCTTCCGCAGGACAACGCCGCGGGCTACGACGCCGCATCGCCGCTCGTCGCCGCCGCGCGGCTCGCCGCACCCCTTCTCCTGGTCCACGCGACGATGGACGACAACGTGCACTTCCGGAACAGCATGCGCCTGGCCCACACGCTCCAGCAGGCGCAGCGCTCGTTCCGCTTCCTGCCCTACCCCGGCGTCGCGCACGGCATCGAGGACGGGATGCAGCAGCGGCACCTGTTCCACGAGATCGAGGTCTTCCTCGCCGAGACCATCGGGAGGGCGCAGTGAACGTCCAGTCCCTCGAGATCGGGCCGCTCTGCCGCTACTTCGCAGCCGACGAGCCCGAGGCCGTGGCCCGCGTCGACGGCGTGCTCGCGTGGCGCGAGGACGTGCGCGAGTCGCTCGCCGAGCGCCTCCGCGGCGAACTCTACTGGCCCGAGGACCCGCACGCCGAGCCTCGCATCTTCGCGTTCGGCCGAGGCGAGCTCGACGCGGTCCGGCTCCTCGCCGTCCACGCCGACCGCCCCGAGCTCGACATTCCGGACGCGCTCCCCGACCCGCTCGGCCTCGACCCGATCTGGGCCGCCGCCGAGTCGAGCGGCTTCGACAAGAGCCGCTACGGCCACCTCGTCGCCGCCGCGTTCTGGCTGCCGTGGGACTTCGACTTCACGTTCCGCGGCCCGCGTCCGGACGGCGCGGACGCGACCTTCGGCTCCCTCCCCGCCCTCCGCGACCAGGTCTCCTACCTGAATGCGCGCACCTTCCAGGCCAGCGACGAGGGTCTCCTAGCCTTCTGCGACGTCGAGGGCGACCGCTTCGTCGACATCGTCCGACGCGGGCTGGGCCGGATGTCGGCGGCGGTGCGCTCCGCTGCCGACGCGGGGCTCCCGCTGTCGGTGCGTGGGTGACGTGGCGCTCAGAGGTTTCGCTGTTTTCGGGCGCCCGGGGGCAGCTACCTTTTTCGGGCGCGGTCGATCGCGCAGCGAACGGCGGCTTCCGCCCGATGAGATGAGCGACGCGGAATGTGCGGAGTAGTCGGCTTCCTGTCCCTGAAGGCCGCGTCGATGGACGCGCGGCGGTCGATGCTGATCCGCATGATGGACGCGATCGTCCATCGCGGTCCGGACGGCAGTGGCGAATGGCTGGAAGGCCAAGTCGCCCTCGGTCACCGACGCCTCTCGATCCTGGATCTCTCCGAGGCGGGCGCCCAGCCGATGCAGTCCGCGTGCGGTCGCTTCGTCGTGGTCTTCAACGGTGAGATCTACAACCACGAGGACCTTCGTCGCGATCTACGTGCTACGGCAGGCTGGCGGGGCCACTCGGACACGGAGACGCTGCTCGCCGGGATCGCGCGCTGGGGGCTGGACGAGACCCTGCGCCGCGCCGCCGGGATGTTCGCGATCGCCGTCTGGGATCGCGAGCTCAGGCGCCTGAGCCTCGCCCGGGACCGGATCGGTGAGAAGCCCCTGTACTGGGGGTGGTCCGGTTCCGATCTCGTCTTCGGTTCGGAGCTGAAGGCCCTCCGACGGCACGAGGCGTTCGAGGGTGACATCGACCGCGTCGCGCTCTCGCAGTACTTCTCGCGCGCCTACGTCCCCGCTCCGCGCAGCATCTTCTCCGGGGTCTTCAAGGTCGAACCGGGTTCGATCGTGGAAGTGGACGGCGCGCACCCGCGCACTCCACCTCCAGCTCCCGTGGCGCCCGGAGAGCATTACGGGTCCATCTCCGTGCGCCGCTACTGGTCTCTCGGCGATGTGATTGCAGCCGGTCGGGAGGCGCCCTACGCCGACGAACGTGAGGCGCTGGAGGTCGTGGAGCGAACGCTTCAGGACGCGGTGTCCCGTCAGATGCTGTCCGACGTTCCGCTCGGTGCGTTCTTGTCGGGTGGCGTGGACAGCTCGCTCATCGTGGCGTTGATGCAGCGCTCCTCGACGAGCCGGGTACAGACCTTCACGGTCGGGTTCACGGACCCAGCCTACGACGAGTCGCCGCAAGCAGAGGCCGTCGCGCGCCACCTGGGGACCGACCACCACGTCCACATCGCGACGGAGTCCGACGCCCAGGACGTGATCCCCTCGTTGCCGTGGATGTACGACGAGCCGTTCGCGGACTCCTCGCAGATTCCGACGCACCTCGTCTGCAAGGGGGCCCGCAAGGGTGTCACTGTCGCCCTCTCGGGAGACGCAGGCGATGAGATGTTCGGTGGCTACAACCGCTATCTCTGGGCTCCTCGGATCTGGCGACGGCTGGGCTGGATGCCGTCGCCGATGAGGCGCCTTCTCGGGGCAGGAATGAGAGGGACACCGTCCGACGTCTGGGATGCGGTGGGCAAGGCCGCCGGAGTCCGTCGTGCGGGCGAGAAGATGCATCGCCTGGCGGGCCGGCTGCGGGGGGCGGACAACCTCGATGCGCTGTACTGCAACATGGTGGCCGATTGGCTCGGTGCACCCCTGCTGCGCGACCAGCGGGTCATCGAGCGGCCGGACTTCGACATGGCGGGTTGGGCACGGCTGGGGCTCGGGTCGTCGGAGCGGATGATGGCTCAGGATGCGGTCAGCTACTTGCCGGACGACATCTTCTGCAAGGTCGATCGTGCTGCGATGAGCGTGAGCCTGGAGACCCGGGCTCCCTTCGTGGATCCGAGCGTCATCGAGTCGGCTTGGCGCGTGCCGTTGGACCTGAAGATCCGGGACGGCCGCGGCAAGTGGATTCTCCGCCAGATCCTCTACGGGCACGTGCCGGCCGAGCTGATCGAGCGCCCCAAGACCGGATTCGGCGTGCCCATCGGGCAGTGGCTTCGCGGCCCGCTCCGCGAATGGGCGGAGGAGCTGCTCGCCCCCCGAGCGCTCGAGGACGACGGACTGATCGATCCCGCCACGCTGCGGTCGACTTGGGCGGAGCACTGTGCTGGAACGCGCGATTGGACGACTCGGATCTGGAGCGCATTGATGTACCTGGCGTGGCGGCGGAGCCTCCGGTGATGGGTGACTGCCGCTGCGTGCTCGATGCGGCGGCGCGGCCATCGAGGCTGGGGCAGGGCGAGTGAAGTCGGCGCCGAGCCACGGAGCGGGGTGACCCGTGCCCCGGTTTCGGCGTGGTCGGTCCCTGCGGCGCGGTTACCCTCTGGCGCCATCACGCGCCGGGTGACCGGTGCCGAAGCTCTCCCTCAAGCGCGCACAGGATCCGATGCTCACCGGACACCCCAAGGGGCTCTACCGCCTGTTCTTCATCGAGATGTGGGAACGCCTGGCCTTCTAC
>JAQCBR010000065.1 GCA_027621295.1 Planctomycetota bacterium | reverse complement strand
AGGGCGTCGAGAGCGCCGTGGTCGTGTTCTACGAGATCGCGCTGCAGTGCCTGCAGGAGTGGCACGAGGAGCACGAGGAGCCCGAGATCGACGAGGTGCTCAGCAGCGGCGTCGATCTGGTGTCGAACGTCGGGCGATTCCTCCGGGAAGTCGCTTCGACCCGGGTCCAGTTCACCGTCGAAGGGAAGCTGTACAAGGCCTCCGCGAAGCGGATCACGAAGACCTTCCTGCCGGTGCCCGGCGGCTACATGCCGGCCGAGACGCAGGCGCGGTTCATCTACCAGTTCTGCCTGTCGCGCCGGCTGATCGAGCGGAGCGGGGAGCGCGCGCTGCGGCTGTCCGCTGCGGGCCACGACCTCGAGGGGCAGGGCCTGCAGGAGAAGCTGCGCGGGCTGCTGGCGTTCGCGGTCGAAGAGCGGTGCACGCAGGGCGAGCACTTCCACCAGGTCAGACTCCGCCGCATCCTCCTGCGTCTTCTGCGGCGTCTCGAGCCGGACACGTGGCTCGAAGCCCTCTTCGTGCCCTTCCTGGCTCGGAACGGCTACCTCGGCAAGCTCGACGATCTCAACGTCGAGGAGTTCTTCGCCGCGCGCTTCAAGGGCGGTGGCTACGAACCCACCGAGACGGTTCACCAGGTCTGTCTGCACCTGCTCGACTTCGTCAAGCGACGTCTGTATCCGCTCGGCCTGGTGGACCTGGGCCTGCGCGAGGGGCGGCCCGTCGCGATCCGGCTGTCGCGGCTGGGTGCGGAACTGCTCGGTGCCGACACGGCGGGCGACGTGGGGGGCGCGCGATCGATGGCGGTGGTCAACCCGGACTTCGAGATCATCCTGTTCCCCGGCGACGACGAGCACGAGGTGGTCCACGTGTTCGACCGCTTCTGTGATCGTCTGAAGACCGATCACATCCACCACTTCCGCCTCACCAAGGCGTCGGTGCACGGCGCGCTCGCGGACGGCATGACGCTCGCGCAGATCAGCCAGGAGCTCACCGATCGGAGTCGCACGCCGCTGCCGCAGAACGTGGTCTACAGCCTCGAGGATTGGGGTGATCAGGCCGGCGTGCTCACGCTGGAGAACGGGCGGACGCTGACCGCCCGCAAGCCCGAGTTGATCGATCGATTCTGCGCGCAGTCCGGGCTCGAGAAGACCGTGTCCAAGCGGCTCGGTCCGACCCAGGTCGAGCTCAAGCGGACGGTCGACCTCGAGCGTCTGCTGGACGTCGCGCGCGATCTGGGCTTCCTGATCGAGGAGCGGCCGGACGAGTGACGGGCTGCGCAGCGGACGGAGGGGTCGCGGTGTCCACCGGCGAGGACGGTTGCCGTCCTGGCTCGTTGGCTCGCCGTTCAGCGGGGGGTGGAACCTCGTGACGGAGCGGCCGCGGTTCGTGCCCCGCGTGATGATGATCACGCCGCCACAGGCGGAGTGGGGAGACCCGTTCTGCCGGGCTCTCGAAGCCGCCCTGGACGGCGGAGTGGACGCGGTGTCGGTGCGATTGCCGACCGCGTCCGCCCGTGAGGTCTTCGACTTCGCGAGCGCGGCTCGCTCCCTGGTCGAGGGTGCGGGCGCGCGTCTGTTCATCCACGACCGGCTCGACGTGGCGCTCGCGCTCGGCGTCGATGGGCTGCATCTGGCGCAGCGCTCCGTCCCGGTTGCGGCGGCGAGACGGCTCATGCCCGCGGCGACGATCGGCTACTCGGCGCACGGGGTGGAGGAGACGGATCTGGCGCACGCATCGGGCGCCGACTTCGCGATGGTCTCGCCGGTCTTCGCGACGACGTCCAAGCCGGGTTCGACCCCGCTCGGCGTCGACGCCGCGCGTCGTCTTTCCGCTGCGGTGTGCGTTCCGACGCTCTGGCTGGGCGGTGTCAGCGCCGCGCGACTCGAGTCCGCGAGCTCGGGCCCGGGCGACCCGCCCCATGGCGTCGCGGCGATCGACGCGTTCACGGACACGGACTCGGCGGCGGACGAAGCGCGACGGATGCGCGCGTGGCTCGGCGCCTGATCTCGACGCGGGTGATCGCAGCCGTGCTCGGGGCTATCTTGTCCGGGTCGTGAACCCCACCCGCCTGAGCTACGTCCTCCGTCGCGGCCTCCTGCCGGTCGCCATCGTCCTCGGGGTCATGCTCGGCGTGAACTACGGGACGATCCGCGTCCCCGCCGGGATGGACACGCTCCCGGACGAGTTCCCACCCGGCTCTCTCTGCGTCGTCGACAAGCGGCCGGGCCCGCCTCGGGTGGGTGAGGTGCTGTTCTTCCTCCACCGGGATGGGGTGCTGCTGTCTCGCGTCGCGCGTGTCGAGGGTGGCGCGGTCTACTTCGATCACTCCGATGCCTCGCGCTTTCCGGACGGTGAGGAGCTGGGGCCGGTCTCGGTCGACCAGATCCATGCGCTGCTGCTGACGGCGTTCGTTCCCGACGGCGCGGGAGGTCCGGTTGGGGGCCGGTGAGCGGCGGATCGCGGCCGGCCTGGCACGGTTCTTCCCGACCGACTCGCGCCGCGTGCCGGTGTCGATCGGCGATGACGCCGCGCTGGTCCGGACGCCCGGCCGCGGACAGCTCCTCGCGTGTGACCCGGTGGTCGAGGGGGTCCACTTCGAGCGCGGGACTTCCTTCTACCGGGTCGGTCGGAAGGCCGTCGCCCGCAACCTGTCGGACATCGCGGCGATGGGCGGCACGCCCGACTTCTTGCTGGTCGCCGTGCTGTTGCCGGACGGTTTCTCCGCTGGCGATCGGGGCGCGCTGTTCCGCGGCATCCGCGCCGAGGCCGTGCGTCACGGATGCCTGGTGGTCGGCGGTGACCTCTCGCGGACTCCGGGTCCACTCACGGTGGTGGTGACCGTGGTCGGACACCCCGGGCCCCGTGTCCTGACCCGAGCAGGGGCGAGGATCGGTGACGCGATCCATGTGACCGGTCCGCTCGGAGGGGCGTTCGAGTCCGGGCGTCACCTGCGCATCACGCCGCGGCTCGATGAAGGTCGCTGGCTCGCTTCGCGGAAGGAGGTGGGGGCCGCGATGGACGTCAGCGACGGGTTCCTCCTGGACCTGCAGACGATGCTTCGCGCTTCCGATGTGCCGGGAGCCGAGATCGACGCCGCGTCGATACCCGTCCACGCGGCAGCGCGCCGCCTTTCCCGGGGAGACCCAGGGCGCGCGCGCTCGCGTGCCCTGGGTGACGGAGAGGATCACGAACTCCTGTTCACCGTGCGGCGCGGGCGTGCGCTCGGTGCAGGTGGTCCCCTCGCCGCGCTCGCCCGTCGCCCGGTCGGTCGGGTGGTGTCACGGCCCGGGCTCTGGCTCCGCTCCGAAGACGGCTCTCTCGAGCCGCTCCAACCGTCAGGGTACGAACATGACCTCGACTGATCCCGTGCAGAGGACCTTCGCGCTCGTCGACGCCGAGGCGACGGTGGCGTTCGGAGCAGCCTTGGGTGCGAGGCTCGAGCCTGGTCAGGCTCTCGCCCTCAGCGGGGACCTGGGTGCGGGGAAGACCTGCCTCGCGAGGGGGGTGGCAGCGGGGCTGGGTGTCGAGGACCCGGAGGGCGTGGCCAGCCCGACCTACCTGCTGGCGGTCGAGCACCCCGGCCCGGTTCCGATGCTCCACGTCGACGCCTACCTGCCGGAGAAGACGCGGAACTTCCTGCTCGACGGCGGTGTCGACTACCTGGACGAGCTGTCCGGGGTCGCGGTGGTCGAGTGGGCGGAGCGGGTCTCGGACCTGCTCCCGGCGGAGACGCTCCGGGTCGAACTCCGGCCGGATCCGACCGGCCGCACCGGGCGGATCGCGTCGGTGACGGGGCCGGCGGTGTTCGCCTGGATCGCGGACCTCGTAGAATTCCCGGTCGAACGCTGAACCGGCCGCCCGATGATCGCGTTCGGGCAGCGTTCCGATCCGGACGAGCATGGCACGCCGAACCCCAGACCGCAGGATTCCCGACCTGGTCACGGACCCGGCTGAGGACCTGCTGGCGCGGTTCCGGGACGGGGATCAGGCGGCCTTCGACGCGCTGGTGACGACCTACCAGGCTCGGCTCATCCAGTTCTTCTATCGCCTCTGCTGGGATCGGGACCGGGCGGAGGACTTCACGCAGAGCCTGTTCCTCAAGCTCCTGCGCGGTGCGGGCAGCTACCGCCCCGAAGGGAAGTTGACGACCTTCCTCTACCGGGTCGCGACGAACCTGTGGATCGACGAGTACCGCGCGATGCGTCCGCGGGGGCGGATCTACTCGCTCGACCAGGCGCTGCTCCACGGGCTGACCCTCGGCGCAGCGTCCGCGTCGGCGGGAGAGGCGAGCCCCACCCGGCGTGACGGTCCTGCGGGGAGCGGCCAGTCCTTGCTCCGCGGGGGTGTCCCGGTCGACGCGGCGACCGAGGCCGTCCGTCCCGACGACGTCGCCGAGAGGAACGAGGAACGCCGGCGGCTCCGGGGGGCGCTCGAGCAGCTCACCGAGCCCCATCGCCTCGTGTTCGAACTGGCGGTCTACCAGGAGCTTCCCTACGCCGAGGTCTCGGACGTCCTCGGCATCCCGGTCGGCACGGTCAAGTCCCGGATGCACAACGCGGTCCGTGCGCTGCGCGAGATCCTCGCCGGCGCGGACGAGGAGGATGCCGGGTTTCGTGGGCCGGAGCGATCGCACGGAGGAGGTGCCGGATGAGCGGCACTGACGGGATCGCGGCGGGCGATGCAGGTGGACTCGACGTGATCGAGTACGCGCTCGGCGGCGGCGATGCTGCGGAGCGGGACCGGTTCCGGTCCGCGTTCGAGGAAGATCTCGGGCTGGCGCTCGAGTTGGCCGAGCTGCGCGATCTCTTCGAGTCGTTCCGTGGGCTCGGCGCGGAGCGTGGGCTCGGCGTGGAGCGTGGGCTCGAGGTGGAGCCGAGCGGGCGCGTCGAAGCTGTGGTCCGCGCAGCGGTCGCACAGCGTGTGCGTCTGCGGCGCGTGGGCAACCGGTCGGGGTCCACGCAGCTGTGGCGCAGCTGGGGTGGCGATGTGTTGCGCGTCGCCGCGGTGGCGTTGGTCGCGCTGTCGGTGGCGTTCGCGGGGCGCTCGCTGTTCCCAGCCGAGCAGGGAGCACCCGACGCCGACGCGGCGATCGATCGGCTGGCTGCGCTCGAGGTCCGTGGCGCTTCGACCGCGGTCGCTCGTGACGGCGGTGAGGACGCGTTCGCATCGCTGCTGGACACCGAGTGGTATCCGGTGAGCGATTCGGCATTCGTCGCGCGCGCCTCGCGGTTCGCGAGCCGGCCGATTCCCGACGAGTTCCGGGGCCTGCTGTCGGCGGAGAACCGCCTGGCCAGTCTGCGTGCCGAGGCGGAGCTGCGGTTCTCGCCGGATGCACGCGCCGAGCTGCGCCGTCGTACCGGTCTTGCGGACTTCGATTCCCGGATCGGCGCGGTCGCGCGCGAAGTGGCACGCGAGGTCGGCGGCCTGGCGCAGGTCGTGCGCGCGGGCGGAGACCCTCTCGATCTGGCCTTCGCGCTGCGTGCGCTGGTCGCCGCGGGATCCGACAGCGTTCGGGGTCCGCACGCGGAAGAGGTCGGGTTGGCCCGCGATGGACTCCTCGGGTTCCTGGACGGCGGGGCAGAGGTGGGGCGGCAGTCGCTGCCCGGCCGGCGTGTGAGCGCGCTCTGCGCGCTGGCGGAGCTGGCTGTCCTCGGTGACGAAGCAGCGATCCACTGCGTGGCTGCATCGTCTGACGAGGTGGCCTCTGGCGTGCTCGGCGGCTCGGGAGTCGGTGACCAGGCCCGCCCCGAGCTGCTGCGTTTCGGCACGCCGATCCACGCGCTCGCGGACGCGGGGCGGCTGCTCTGGATCGCGCCGGCGTTCGGGTCGCATCCGGGGCTGGCGCTGCGCGCGCGGATGATGGTTGCGGCCCACGTCGAGGAACGTCTGGACCAGGGTGCGGGCGCCGAGCAGCCGGCTCGGCTGGCGGCGCTGCTCTACGGGTTCGGAGATCTCGTCGACCGGGATGGTGTGGAGCGCGCGCTCGCGCTGTGGCGGCCGCGGCTCCTGAGGGACGACCTCGTCGCCGTCCACCACCTCGCGTGGAGCCGATATCCGGTTCGCGCGGGCTGGGCGGACTTCCAGCGGGAACTGCGTTGGCTGTCTGGGCTGCCGAGTCCGGACGGGCTCCGGAGTCGGGCTGCGCTGCTGCTCGGGCTCTGCACCAACGTGGCCGCTCCCGGCGTGGGCGCACTGCTGGACTCCTGAGACGGATCCGGCGGGATCCGGCGACCCAGTCGGGTTGGCCGACCGGGCGAGGACCGGAGGGCGAAAGTTGCGCGGTCGGCGGCGTTCCTCGAACATCTCGCCCTCCCGGCTCCTCCCCGAGTCGGGGTCTACTGCGCGACCCGACCGACCGCATGCTGCTCCCGATCCGTTGCTCCGCCCGTCCTGCAGTCCTCGCTGCCCTCATGGGCCTCGCGGTCAGCCTGCCGTCCCAGGAGTCCGCGCGCGGGCAGCCGGCCAAGCCGGCCCCGCAGGACGCTCCGGTGCGGATTCCGACCGATGACGAAGGGAGCGAGGCGCTCGAGCTGACGCTTCTCGATGCGATGCGCATCGGGCGCATGCAGAACCTCGGCCTCCGGGCCGACGAGCTGGGGCCGCTGCAGGCGAGCGAAGGTCTACGCATCGCCGATGCGTTCTTCGAGCCGGAGCTCTTCGGCACCGTGAACTCGAACCGGGTGGAGCGAGCGTCGGCGAACGCGTTCCAGCCGAGCTCCGTCCGGGAGACGGTGGACGGCTCGGTGGGGCTCCGCCAGCGCATCCCGACGGGCGCGCTCTACGAGCTGACGTTCACGCCGCTCCGGCTCAAGCAGTCGGTGCAGTCGACGTTCCAGTTCCCCACGTCGCAGTGGACGATGGACTTCACCGCCCGCCTGACGCAGCCGCTGCTGCGCGGCGCGTGGGCCGATGCAGCCCTGGCGGACACCCGGGCCGCCGCAGCGGATCTCGAGGGTTCCCGATCGCGCTTCGAGCGGACCGTCCAGGACACGCTGATCGAGATCGTGTCCGCGTACTGGGAGCTCGTCTTCGCGCGGGAGGACTACCGCGTGAAGGCGCAGTCCCTGGCGCTGGCGTCGGAGCAGCTGCGGATCACGAACGAGCGCATCCGCGTTCGCGAACTCGCGGAGCGTGACCGCGTGTTCGACGAGGCCGACGTGGCGAGGCGCCGCGAGGAGCTGATCCGTGCCGACAACGAGATCCGTCGCCGCGAGGACGAACTCCGTCAGCTGCTCTTCGACGACAGTGACGGGCTGATCTGGGAGAGAGGCCTCCGCCCCGTGTCGCCGTTCGAGGGAGAGTTCGCGATGCCCGAGGACGACTGGCGGGAGGTTTCTCGGGTCGCCCTCGAGAGACGTCCGGACCTCGCGGCGCTGCGCGCCGCGGTCGAGAACGCCGAGGTGCGGTTCCGCGAGGCCGAGCGGAACGTGCTGCCGCAGCTGGACCTGGTCGCGAGCTACGGAACCGACTCGATCCAGGAGAACTCACGCGATGCGTGGCGGGACCTGACGAACCTCGAGTACCCGGACTGGGGGCTCGGGCTCCAGCTCTCGATCCCGATCGGCAACAACGTCGCACGTGGCACGCGGGACCGTGCGATGCTGGCGCTGGAGCAGTCCCGCCGTCGCCTGTACGCGGCCGAACTCGACGTGTCGCGCGAAGTGCGCGCCGCTCTCCGCAACCTCGTGACGCTGGCGGAGAGCGTCCGGGCCTCACGGGAATCGGTCCGGCTCTCGGAGACACAGCTCGACACCGAGCGGGAACGGCTGCGGGTCGGGCGCGGAACGATCTTCGAGGTGCAGCAGCGGAACCAGGAGCTCCTCGAGGCGCGCCAACGGCTGCTGCGCAACCAGCTGGACTACCGGATCAGCGAGTCGCGGCTCGAATACGTGCAGGGTGACCTGGCGGTCGGCCCGGGCGTAGCGGCGCCCGAAGAGCCCCGCTGATCGATTCGTTTCGCGCGTGCCCGCTTGGCCGGTGCCGCGTGACCCTCGGTTCTCCGGGACTATAGTCGCGCACCGATGTCGACCCGACCCTCTCTGCTCTTGGCTGCAGTGCTCGCGGCTTCGGCCTGCGGTGGACCCGAGCCGGAGCCTCGCACCGATCCCGGTGCCGGCAGCGGAGCACCGCAGCAGGCCGTGGCAGGAGCGGTGGACCCCGTGCCCCCCGGCGTCCGTGTCTGGCACGAGGACTTCCCCGGCTACCCGGCCCGTCCGCACGTATCCCCGCGGCGTCCTGGCGGGTTCTACGACCGGACGTCCCGGCAGGCGATCGAGCAGGTCGTCGCCAACCTCCAGGGCAACTGCTCCCGCGATGCGTGGCTCTTCGCGAAGGAGTTCTTCTCGCGTGTCGACGAGGAGGACCTAGACACCCTGGTGGTTGCGCTCGATCGATCGATGCAGGTGCCGAGCCGTCTCGACCTCGTCGAGAACGCGATCGAGGCCCTAGGCCGTACCGGCTCACCGCGTGGCGGCCCGGCGCTGATCCGTGCGCTCGAACACCCGCGTGTCGAGATCCGCAACAAGGTGATGCAGGCTCTGTCCGGTGCCGGCGATGCAGAGACCGTGCGGATCGCGGCCCGGATGTTCGACACCGTGGATGGCCGCGGCATGGAGGGTTGGATCCGTGCGGCGGTGCGCCACCTCCCGACCGACGAGGCGGTCACCGCGCTGCGGGAACTCCTGGTTCGTGGGGACATCCGACTCGTGCGCGAGGTGGTCGTCCAGAACGCGCTGAGGCTTCCTCCCGAAGCCGCGGTCCAGGTGTTCCAGCCGCTGATCGGCCAGGAGCCGCCGGAGTTGATCACCACGATCGCGGTGCTGAGGCACATCTCCGGCGACGCGGGCGGGACGAGCCTCTGTATCGATCTCCTGGATCGAGAGGCGCCGCAGGCGCGGCTCGGGATCCTGCAGGCACTGCTCCTGGGCGGCGCCGAGGACCTCCTCGACAGGATCCTACCGCGCATCGTCGATCCAGACGCAGCGGTGCGTGCAGCTCTGGTTCCGGTGCTCGCACCGATTCCGGGTGACGCGGTCGACGCGGCGCTGGAGACGCTCGCGACCGACGAAGCCGTCGAGGTCCGGCGCGCCGCTCTCGGCGCGCTGTCGATGCGCGGGGTTCGCGGGATGCTCGAGGATCTCGTGGACGTCGTGCGGACGGGGACGGGCACGCGCGTGTCCCTCGCGATCCAGGATCTGATCTCTGCCCGGGACGGCGGAGCGATCCCTGCGCTGATGGAACGCATGGCGCGGGTTCCGGACGAAGAGCGGTTCGACCTGCTGCGTGCGGTCGCGCTGACGACCGCACCGGAGTCGTTCGTGCCCCTGCGCGAGTTCTTCCTCGAGGACTCGGATTTCGCGGCCGCGAATCGTTCGACCTGTGCCTACCTGATGCGGAACTGCCGCGGGGCCGAGGGGAAGATCCTGGCTCTCTTCGACGAGATCCCGCGCGAGGACTATCGCCGGCGCGCTCTGCTCCTCGACACCTTGGCGAACATCGCGGTCGACCGGGAAGACCCGGAGATCGCCGCGCCCATCTTCAGCAAGGTGCGCTCGGTCCTCGCGGATCGCGACGAGATCCCGCAGATGCGTCTCCTCGCGCTGGAGGACCTGCGTCGCGACTTCCGGCCGTCCGACCTGCGGGATCTCGTGCGCGCCTCGCCCGACGAGGAGCCGGCGGAGCGCAGGCTCTTCAACGACTTCCTCTTCGAGTTCTTCTGAGCCAGCGGGGCTGCGCCCCGCGGCGCGGCCGTCAGTCGGTCGGCGGAGCCTTGAGGAACAGCCAGCGCTCGTCGTTCGATGCGCGGTAGGGGACGCCGTCCCGGCGTGGTTGTTCCTCGCCACGCGCGAGTGCGGCGCCCGGGCGGGGGCCGCGCTCGAGGCCCTCGTAGCCGGCCGCGAGGTTCCGCGTGAACACCGGGTCCCCGTCGAGCGGGAAGCAGAACGTCGTGCGCCCCGGCGGCAGCACCGTCCTCGGCCATGCAAAGACCTCGAGGGGAGCTGACTCGCCCTCGGCCCTCGTGGGCAGTTCTCGCGCGACCACCCGGAACAGGTAGTGCCTCGACCCGAACGTGAGGGGGTCTTCGGCGATCAGTTCCGGAAGGTCGCTCTCGGGCTGTCCCGCCGCTCGGCACTGCGCCTGGAACTCGTCGGTGAACGCCGGTGGGGCGATCGGGAGCGTGCGCTGCGAGTCTGCGACCATCGTGGCCAAGACCCTGCACGCCTGCTCCGCACGCGACTCGACGCGCGCCACGCGGTCGGCTGACCAGCCCGGCATCGAGAGCGTGACTCCGAGGCCGACGAGGCCCAAGCCGACCAGCGCGTTGCCCAGGTTCCAGCCGATTCGCATCGCGCGGGCAGCATACGGTCTGGTCCCGGCCCCAGGGAGGGTGGAGCGTGCTGCTAGGATCAGCGCGGATGCCCGACCGCGCACCGATCCCTGACATGCCGAGTGACGTGGCCGCGTGCGTCGACGCGGTCGCCGAACTCGGTTCGCCGGTGTTCGCCGTTGGTGGCGCGGTCCGGGATCGTCTGCTCGGGTTGCCGGTGGACGACTTCGACTTCGCGACCGCGGCCCATCCGTCCGAGGTCAGCGATGCTCTGGTGTCACACGGACGCTCGGTGGACGTGGACCCCGGCCTGGGGCGAGTGGCGACGCAGGCCGCGGGAGGTGAGGTCGTCTTCACGACGTTCCGTCGCGAGGCGGACTACGGTCGCGATCGTCGTCCTCGCGTCGTTGCGTTCGTGACGTCCCCGGAGGACGACGCCGCGCGGCGGGATTTCACGATCAACGCGATCTACCAGGACGTCTCGGTCGGAGACCTCGTCGATCCGGTGTCGGGTCTTTGCGATCTCGAGGCGCGGGTCCTCCGGGTGATCGGAGCACCGAGAGACCGGCTCGCCGAGGACCCGCTGCGCGTGCTTCGCGGCGTGCGCTTCGCAGCCAGCCGAGGGCTCCGCATCTGCCCGGTCACGTATGCGGCGATCGTCGAGGCTACGCCGCGGGTCGGTGCGCTCAGCGGGGCGAGGCGATTCGAGGAGGTCGACCAGATGCTCGTCGGGTTCGGCGCCGCGCGGGCGGTCGAGCTCCTGCTGGACCTGGGTGCTCTCGGCGTGCTCAGCCCGGCCCTCCGCGGGCAGGATTCTCGGGTCCGGGCCGAACTCGTGCCGTTCCTCGACGGGATGGGTGCTCGTGCTTCCGGGGAAGCGCTGCGAGCGGCCGGTTTCGCCGTCCTGTTCGGCACTTCGACCTCGGCCGACGCGGCACTCCTCGAGTTCGGAGCGCCGCGTGTCCTCCGGCAGCAGGTGGAGGCGTTCCTCGACGTGCGCTCGGCCCTCGCGTCCGGCCTCTCGGGAATGGCAGCGGCGCGCTTGCTCGAGGGTATGGGCGAGGTCGAGCGGGAGGCGCTCTGCCTCTGGGATGATGTCGCCCCAGGTGGCCCGGAACGGCTCCGGGGACTGCTGTCCGACCTCGACTCCGTGCCGGAACTTCCCACCGGGGCGGAGGTCTTGGCGCTCGGCGTCCCGCCGGGGCCAGGGGTCGGAGACGTGCTGCGCGCGGTTCGATCTGCTGTCGATGCCGAGAGGGCTGCCGACCAGGCCCGAATCCGGGACATCCTGGTCCGGGAGGCGGCCGCGTGGATCAAGCGTCGCGGTCCTGGCGGCCGATAGGACGGTTTGGGTCGCCGACCACGACCCGAACCAGCGAGGGCCGACGCATGCACGACCAACAGGGATTCGAGAACTTCCGCCGCGAACGGAACAAGCGCCGGATGGAGGCTGGACCGCTCCGCCCGATGGGGCAGAACGCTTCGGTGTTGCGCGAGCTCGAGGAGGTGGAGGCTCGTGAGGTGCGGAACCAGCAGCTCACGCGCGAGGTGCACGAGTTCTTCGCGGAGGCCACGCGGACCGCGGCTTCCATCGTGACCCAGGTCGCCGAGCATGCGGAGACGGAGGTCCAGGCCGCTGTCACCCACGAGATGACGGAGTTCCTGGCCGAGACGATGCGGCGCGTCCAGCAGTTCGTCGAGCTGGTACAGGTGTCGACTCCCGACGGCGTCGCGCAGCGCGACGTCGAAGTGAACATGCAGAACATCGTCGGGCACGTGCTCGACAGCTTCCGGTTCGCGGGCGATGCGGTGACGGCCGAAGCGCACGTGGGGCAGGACCCGTTCCGGACCCCGCTGGGCGCGTGCGAGACCCAGGACGACTCCGGACTCCCGGATGGCGCGGTCAGCCCGGGCGTCGAGATGGAGAGTGGGGTCGTGGCGGCGGACGATGCCTCGTCGGTCGAGCTCCAGACTTGGTTCGACCGCGTGCGAGGAGATGACGAGACCCTGCGGAAGGCGCTGAAGGTCCTCGTCCAGTTCGACGTGATGACTCGGGACGAGGCTCGCGCGATCTATCGCGGCGCGGCGCCCGCAGCTCGCTGACGGCCGGTGGGACCGGGCCACTTCGCGGACGCTCAGGTGAGTGCGATCCGACGCGCGACCGCGCGCGCCACGCGGGCGGCCGCGAAGATGCCGACTGCAGCCCACGGCTGCCCCGCACCCAGGCAGAGCAGCCCCGTGTAGGCCATCGTGCCGAGGAGCAGCCAGAGCATCGATCCGCGGATCGCCTTCTGGTCCCACGCCATGCCGATGCGCCGCTGGCGCGCGAAGAAGACTGCGGCGAGCCCGGCACCCAGCCAGGAGGGCCAGGTCGGCTCGGGAGTGGCGAGCAGTCCTGCCAGCGCAACGAGCGGCGCGATGCTCTGCACGCCGAGAACGGCGCGGGGACGCACGCGCGGCTCGTCCTCGAGTGCGCCCAGGAGGGTGACCGCCAGGATGTAGGTCGCGTAGGCGAGAGCGGGACCGACGACCGGTGCGTCGAGCCCGGGGAGTCCTGCGACGGCGACCGTTCCCGCCGCCAGGTTCAGTCCCCGCAGGGTGCCCATGCACAGCGCCGCGACGGGCAGCCAGCTCTTGGCGACGTAGTCGTAGCAGAGGACCAGCACAGCGATCGCGCTCCAGTAGATGGGAGCGGGCGACAGTGCGACTCCGGCGATCATCGCGGCGAGGCCGACCGCCAGCGCGGCGCCCGGACCGATCTCGCCGCGCGGGATCGGTCGCTCCGGGCGATGCGCTGCGTCCTCACGGCGGTCGGCGTGGTCGTTCAGCACCATGCCAGCGGCGTAGACCAGCACACTCGCGGCTGCGCCGCGTGCGACGTCCATGGACCACGGTGAGCCGGCGAGGCAGGCGCCGGCGAGGACGTCCGCGGCGGGCGAGAACAGGGTTCCCGCACGGACGAGCCGGAGCCACGGGCCTGCGGCGCTCGATCGAGGCTGGGTCAACGTCGGGTCACTCCGCAGCTCCGCGTGTCCTCACAGCAGGCGAAGGATGTCGTTGTAGGTCACGAAAACCATCAGCGCGAGGACGAAGACCAGCCCGAGGATCTGGCTGTAGTTCAGGACGCGCGCGCTCACCGGCGATCCCTTGATCCTCTCGATCAGGAGGAACAGCAGGTGCCCACCGTCGAGGACCGGAATCGGCAACACGTTGACGAACGCGAGGTTGATGCTCAGCAGCGCCAGGAAGTAGAGGAAGAACGACAGGCCGTTCTGGACCGCGCGATAGCTGACGCGCGAGATCGTCACGATGCCTCCGAGGTTCCGGGCCGACACGTCCCCGGTGACCAGCCGCTTGAGCGTCACGTAGAGCTGCTTCACGAGGTCGCCGGATGCGACGAAGCCGGCGCCGATCGCGGCCAGGACTCCGTCGACCCGGTACTCCTCGAGGCGCTCGGACAGGCTGAACGAGAAACCGAGATCGGCGAGCGACTCGCGCGTGGGTTCGATGCTCAGCGCGATCGTCGCTCCGTCGCGCTCGACCGTGAACTCCAGGGCTCGTTCGCCCGCGGCGCGGACCGCGGTGACGAGGTCTTCCCAGCTCCCGATCGGCGATCCGTCGATGCGGATCACGCGGTCGCCCGGCGCGACGCCAGCGGCGAGGGCCGGGGAATCTTCCTGCGGGACCACGAGGACCCTCGCCTCGTCTTCCGCGCAGGCGATGTTGCGGAGCTGGTCGTAGGGGAGTTCGACGTCGATCCTCTGCCCGTCGCGGCGGACGCGAAGCACGGCGGCGTCCTCGGACTCGTCGTCGGACCGCACGGCGCCCGACGCGTCGGGCCCGAAGAACGGTGCGTCGTCGACGTGCGTGATCGTGTCGCCCGGCTGCAGTCCCGAGCGCGCTGCTTCGCCTCGGAGCGCGCGAATCCTTCGCTGAGCGAGGCGCACGCCGATCCGCGGCGTCGGCGCCTCCATCTCCGCAGCGCGGACGTCCACGGAGAGCTCTCGGTCGCCGCGTCGGATCCGCAGCTCGATCGATTCGCCGACCTCGACCCGGGCGAGCGCCTCGACGGCGCTGTCGCCGACGAGCGGGAGTCCACCGATGGAGATGATCCGGTCGCCCGACCGGAGCCCTGCCGCCGCTGCGGGACTTCCGGGAGGCACTTCTTCGACGAGCAGCGGTTCGTCTGCGCCTCCGGGGCGCACGCCCAGCGTGTAGATGCCGCGCGCGTCCGAGTAGCTGGGACGGACGTCGACGGCGCGGCGCTCGCCAGCGCGCTCGATCACGAGCGGCACCGGGTTCCGACCACCCGCCAGGGCGACCTCCACTTCCATGTTCTGGAAGCTGTACATCGCCTTGCCGTCGACTTCGGCGATCCGGTCACCGGGCTCCAGCCCTGCCTGCCACGCCGCGTCACCTGGAGTCACCGATCCGACGACCGGCGCCTGGAAGTCGATCCCGTTGTGGAAGACCAGTGGGAAAGCGGCGAGTGCGAACAGCACGTTCATCAGCACGCCGCCCGAGAAGAACAGCGCCCGCGCGCCGAACCCCTGCGCGTAGAGGTCGTCCTCGGCGAGGTCCACCCGCTGCAGCGGGTCCTCGCCCGCGACGCGGACGTAGCCGCCGAGCGGGAACGCGGACAGGCGGTAGTCGGTGCCGTTGCGGTGGAACCCGAGGAGGCGCTGGCCGAACCCGATGGAGAACACCTCGACCCGGACGCCCGCGAGGCGCGCCGCGAGGAAGTGCCCGAGCTCATGGATGAAGATCAGGAAGCCGATGCCGAGCGCTGCGCCGAGCAGATTGATCAGGTCCATGCGTTCCTCGCCGATGGCGTGGGCTGGTCACGGTCCCGGACGGGACGAGGGGGTCGATGCCAGGGGCGCCGTGCACGAGGCGGCGAAGTTTCGCGCGCGTTCCCGCGCAGCACGGTCTGCCGCGACCGCGGATTCGAGGTCGCGGATCGGTCCCGGCGGCGCGGCTTCCAGTGTCTGGCGCGCGCACGTGACGATGTCCGTGAACCCGATGGAGCCTTGGAGGAACTGTTCGGTCGCGACTTCGTCCGCGGCGTTCAGTACGGCCCCGGAGTCGCCGCCACGCGCCAGCACGTCGTAGGCGAGATCGATCGCCGGATAACGCGCGAGGTCGACCGGCTCGAAGTTCAGGTTCGCGAAGCGCAGCGGGTCGAACGGCTCGAACGCGGGGAAGGGGAGTCGATCAGGCCAGCCCAGGCAGTAGAGGATCGGCACCCGCATGTCGGGCACGCCGAGCTGGGCGAGGATCGATCCGTCCACGAACTCGACCATCGAGTGGACGATGCTCTGCGGGTGGATCACCACCTGGATGCGCTCCGGTTCGAGCCCGAACAGCCAGTGTGCTTCGAGGATCTCGAACGCCTTGTTCATCATCGTCGCCGACCCGACGGTGATCCGGGGCCCCATGTCCCAAGTCGGGTGGCGGAGCGCTTCGGCGGGAGTGATCGACCGGAACGTGTCCAGATCGCGCGTCCGGAACGGACCGCCCGACCCCGTCAGCCAGATCCTGCGGACCTCACCGAGTTTCTCGCCGTTCAGGCACTGGAAGACCGCACAGTGCTCCGAGTCCACTGGCAGGATCCTGGCGCCGCTCTCCGCAGCGAGTCCCATCAGGTGCTCTCCGGCGATGACGAGCGACTCCTTGTTCGCCAGCGCGAGCGTGGTCCCGTTGCGGAGTGTCCAGGCGGAGGCTGCGAGACCCGCAGCGCCCGTGATGCCGTTCAGCACGACGTCAGGGCGGCTCGCATCGAGCGCAGCGAGGACGCCCTCCGGTCCCTCGAACCAGGCGGTGTTGCCGATCTGGCCGGTCGGTCTACCCTGCACGAGGCAGGCGGCTGCCGGCTGCCATCGCTCCACCTGCCCGACCAGCGCCGCTTCCGAACGGTTCGCGGTCAGCGCGACCACCTCGAAGCGATCCTCGTGGTCGGCGAGGATCTGGAGCGCCTGGACCCCGATGGATCCGGTGCTTCCCAGGACAGCGATGCGTCGTCTCATGGCGCGGGGCGGGAGGACCGTCGCGCCGGAACTCCGAACCGGTGCCCAGGATGCGACGCGTGACCGGGGGACGCAACGGGCGTTCTCCGTCCGTTCCCAGGGCTCCACGGGCGGAGGGCGCTCCGGAATGGGGCTCGCACGGCGCGCGTCGGCATGGTGCACTCCGGGGGATGCTGTCCGACGAGATCGGCTTCTGTCCGCGCTGTGGTGTCGAGGTGGTCGATCGACAGGCCTACGGCCGCGTGCGTCGGGTCTGTCCGGGGTGCGACTACGTGCACTTCCGTGCCACCTCTTCCGCAGCGGTCGCGGTCGTCGTCCACGAGGGCCGCGTGCTGCTGATCCGTCGTGCGATCCAACCCTACCGAGGCGCATGGGGCTTCCCGGGGGGCTTCCAGGAACACGGCGAGAGCCTCGAGGAGACGGCCGTCCGGGAGACCCTCGAGGAGACAGGGCTCCGGGTCGAGGTGGAGCGCGTCCTGCACGTCGCCCACACGCGGGATGATCCCCGGAAGATCGTCAACGCGGTCAGCTTCCTCGCGCGTCCGGCAGAGACGTGCGGACGCGCCATTGCCGACGGACTCCGTGCGGCGGATGATGCTTCGGAGGCGCGGTTCTTCCTGCTGGCTGAGTTGCCGGGCGAGATCGCGTTCGAGAGCAGCCGTGCCGTGCTGGACGCGCTGCAGCGTGCATTCCCCGACGGAGAGCCCCGTTGACCCAGCAGCCGTCTTCCTACCGCGCCGCCGGCGTGGACATCGACGCCAAGTACCGCGCGGTCCAGGACGCTCGCGAGGCGATCCGGAGCACCTACACCGAGGGCGTCGTCGGCGACGTCGGACTCTTCGGAGGCCTCTTCGATCCGGCCCGTGCGGGCGCCGAAGGGCAGCTGCTCGTGGCTTCGACCGACGGCGTCGGAACGAAGGTCAAGGTCGCGCAGGCCGCCGGGATGCTCCGCGGCGTCGGCCACGACCTCGTGAACCACTGCGTCGGTGACATCCTGGTGCAGGGTGCGAGGCCGCTGTTCTTCCTCGACTACATCGCGGTCGATCGGATGGTTCCCGAGGCGGTCACCGAGGTGATCCTGGGGCTGGCCGAGGCCTGCCGCGCGAACAACTGCGCGCTCCTTGGAGGTGAGACCGCGGAGATGCCGGGCGTCTACCGGACCGGGGAGATGGACATCGCCGGCACCATCGTCGGCTGCGTGCAGCGAGAGATGCTCCTGGACGGCGCGCAGATCGCAGCTGGGGACGTGGCCATCGCGCTTCCCTCGTCCGGGCTCCACACGAACGGCTACTCGCTGGCGCGGAAGGCGCTGTTCGAGGACGCGGGCTTCGAACTCGACGCGCGGCCGGAGCAGCTGGGCGGCGCGAGCGTCGCCGAGGCGCTGCTGGTCCCGCACCGGACCTATCTGCCGGCCGTTTGGCCGCTCCTCGAGCAGGGTTTGGTCCACGGCATGGCGCACATCACCGGCGGTGGGCTCCCGGACAACATTCCGCGGATCCTCCCGGCCGATCTGTCGGTGGAGATCGAGCGGAGCGCGATGCCCCGCGTGCCGATCTTCGACCTGATCGTCGAGGCTGGCAGCGTGTCCCGCGACGAGGCCTACCGTGTGTTCAACATGGGCTTCGGGATGGTCCTCTTCGTCGGTGAGTCCGACGCGGAACGCGTCCTCGAGGACCTCGCCGCGCGCGGTGAGGCTGGGTACCTGGTCGGCCGCGTGGTGCCGGGCAACCGTCAGGTCCTGCTGGGCTGAACGGGTCTCAGGTGGGGGCGCGGGCCGGCTCCGTCCGTCACCGCGGTCGGGGTCGTCGCGGACTCCCCGTCCATGACAGCGATCGGGCGCTTCGCTACCCTTTGGGCCAAGCCCTGATCCAGACCCCGGAATCCGAGGCCTCGCCCCGCTGCGGGTCCTCGACCAGACGTCGAACCGTGATGCACGAATCCACCCTGCTCCGTTCCCTCCTCGTCGCCGCACTGAGCTTCGGCTCGCTGGCTTCACCTGTCGCAGCACAGGAGCCGGAGATCCTCAGCTCGGCGGACGTGAAGTCCCTGAACAAGAAGGCCGCCGAGTGGTTCGACGCCTGGATGACGTACGAGTTCGACGCCGATACCCCGAAGGCGCGGCGCTCGGCGAACAGCAAGCTGCAGAAGGCGCGCGAATCCTTCCTGAAGGATTGGGACACGAAGAGCCGCAAGGCCGATCCGATGGCCAGCAGTGCGGACATCCGCGCGGTCTTCGCGGGCGCGTTCCCCTACGAGCGCCAGTCGGCGAGCGGCATCCTGAAGACGGTGTCCAGCTCCGAGGGCCAGCCCGGCTACTCGGTGATGCTGCCGAAGCGCTACGACGCCGGCATCGCCTACCGGACGATTCTCTGCCTGCCGGGCTTCGACCAGGGCAAGGGGCGTTGGGTCGAGCCCAAGGACCACTACGCGGCGACCTGGGCGGCCAGTGGGCTCGGCGAGGACACGATCGTGATGCTGCCGGAGCTCGATGCTGGCCTGGAGCTCGACTCCCAACCGGACTTCTCGAAGCCGACTGCCGAGGCCGAAGAGGTCGCGCGCTTGTCGGCCGTGCTCGGCGCGGCTGGCGTCGTCCAGCGCGAGTTCCACGTCGACCGTGAGCGGCTGATCCTCGACGCGGGCGACGGCTCCTCGGCGTTCGCGATCCGGTTGGCGAGCTATTTCCCGAACCGTTTCGGCGGCGTGATCCTGCGTCGTCCGATCGACGTCACCAAGGAGCTCCGGCTCGGTTCGCTCTACGGAGTGCCGATCCTGTTGGTCTCTTCGGCCGAGACGAAGGACGCGTGTGACGCGATGCAGAAGGCGCTCAACGCGGGCGGGGTCGAAGGTTGCAAGGTGATCGAGGCGGCGGGTGCCTACCCGTTCGCCGACAGCCAGGCCGAGATCGACGCCTGGGTCACCGACGTCCGTCGCAACCTGACTCCCACGAAGATCGTGCTCGAGCCGAACCACGATGCGTTCAACGACGCCTACTGGGTCCGCCTCGGCAAGACGGAGTCGCTGATCGGGAAGCCTGCGGACGAGATGCCGCGTCTCGTGATCGAGGCCGACAAGGAAGCCAACCGGATCAAGGTCGAGGCCCGTGGCGTCAGCGACTTCTCGCTCCTGCTGAACGACGACCTCGTCGATCTCAGCAAGGAGTTCACGGTCGAAGTGAACGGAGTGCTCTTCAAGGAGAAGCGCGACCGGAACTTCAACTTCATGGTCGACCAGATGCTCGAGAACTTCGATCCGAGCTGGGTCTTCAGCGCGTCCTTCGCGACGGTCGTCGAGCAGAAGTGACGGGGCTGCAGCGGTCGCGGCAGAGCCCCTGACCGCGCCGTCCGGCGCTCGCCTGTCGCCGGACGGGACGCCCGTCCCGACGTACGGCGTCCGCCTGCATGTGGCACGATGTGGGGCATGCATGCCCTGCAAGGAGGCGCGGTCGCCGCGCTCGCCGGCTTCGCGGTGATGTCGCTCGAGCTGGCCGCTGTCCGGCTCTTCGCGCCGCAGTTCGGCGATTCGGCCTACGTGTGGACCAACGTGATCGGCGTGATGCTGGTCGCGCTGGCCGCCGGCGCTTGGCTCGGAGGCCGGCTCGCCTCGGGCGGGGACTCTGCGAAGCGACTCGGAGTCGCACTCCTGGCCTCCGGCGTGCTGACCGCGGCGGTGCCTCTGTCGGCGCCCGCGATCGGCGGGATGCTCCTGCCCGCCGACCTGCCGCTGGACCGGGCGACCGAGGTCCTGGTCCGGGGGTCGCTGGCGGCGACCCTGTTGGCCTTCGCGCCGCCCGTCCTGCTGGCGGGCGCGGCCACGCCACTCCTGGTGACGGGCCTCGTGCACAGCGGCTTGGGGGTCGGGCGGGCGAGCGGGCTCGTCGCCACCTGGGGCACGCTGGGCAGCCTCGTGGGGACGTTCGCGACCACGCATGGTCTGATCCCCGGCCTGGGTAGCCGTGCGACGGTGTGGATCTGCGCGGCGCTGCTCATCCTCGCCGCGCTGCTCCTGCGGTGGCGGGCGGGTCGCGCTGCGCTCCTGCTGATCCCGCTAGCCGCGTCGTTCCTGACGGACGGTCCGCTGCGCGATCCGGCGCCCGGAACCGGCCTCCTGGCAGAGGTCGAGAGCGCCTACCAATACCTGCAGGTCGTGCGGCGAGAGGGTGCCGACGGCGCTCCCGGTGCGGTCGAACTGAAGATCAACGAGGGTCTCGACTCGTTCCACTCGGTGCGAGTCGACGGAACGCCCTGGACCGGGGGGCGCTACTACGACTGGCACCCGGCTCTCGACTTGGGGCTCGGGCTGCCCGAGGCCGATCGACCGCTGCGTGTGCTGTCCCTCGGCGCTGCGGCAGGCACGTTCGAGCGCGTCTATCGGCAGGCATTCCCAGACTGCCAGATCGATTCGGTGGAGCTGGACCCGGCCGTGACCGCGCTCGGACGCGCGTTCTTCGGCGCGTTCGATGGGGCTGGCGAGGTCCACGCCGGGGTGGACGCACGCGTGTTCATCGACAGGGCCACCGGGTCGTGGGACGTCGTCCTCGTGGACGCCTACGAGCGGCAGGTCTACGTCCCAGCGCACGTGGCCAGCGTCGAGTTCTTCCGCGCCGTCGCGGCGAGGCTGGCGCCAGGAGGGATCGTCCAGGTGAACGCCGGCGGCCGGAACTTCGACGACCCGGTGGTCGAGGTGCTGGGTGCGACGATGGCGGAGGTGTTCGGTGCCGCTTCCGCGTTCCGCATCCCTGCCTCCCGCAACTTCTGCCTGGTCGCGCGCGCGGAGGGTGAGGTCGGTCCGAGCGATCTCGCGGCGGAGCCTGCCGCGGAAGCGGATGCCGAGGTCGCGGTGATGCTGGCGGAGCTGATGCGTCCAGCGTCCTGGCGTTCGTTCCGGAGAGGGGGGGCTGCCGTCCTCACGGACGACCGGCCGTTCCTCGACCGGGTGCAGGATGTGGCTCTCGCGAGATCGCTCGATCGCTCGGAGTTGACGCGGTGCGTGGGGGACCGAGATCCCGAGGCGCTCGCGGACGCGCTCTACATCGCTTCGGCCAGCGGCGCGTCCGAGCAGGTGATGGCGATCGCGCAGACGGCGAGGTCGCCTTCCGCATACCTCCGCTTCGCGGTCGGCGACGCTCGCTGGCGGCTGCATGACGTCGCGGGTGCGCTCCTGGAATACGAAGATGCGGTGCGGATCGGCGCTGATCCGTCGCTCCAGGGGGCGCTCGACGCGCGGATCGGGATGGCGCGATCCGAGATCGAGGCCGCCAGCGCCGCCCGGAGCGCGGGGCGACGCAACGGCATGATGGCGGCGCTGGCCGGGGTCGGCGTCGGGCTGTTCGGCTTCGGCGCGCTCAGGGTCGGTCGGCGGATCTGACGGTCGGCGTTCCGAGCGACGCAGCACACACCGACTGTCGCGCCGCGGTCGTGCTGTCCAGGGCTGGTCCGGCCCGTAACGACGGCGGGCCGGAGCATGGCCCCGGCCCGCTGGATGCCGGTCGTCTCCGACCGGGCCGCAGCAGTGATCAGGCGAGCCTGATCACAGGATGTCGAGGATTCCGCTGACCTGGTTGGTCAGGGTTTCCACCGACGCGCGGTAGTTCATGTTGACGCCGATCTTGCTGTTCCAGGGCAGCATTTCCTTGTCGGCGACACCGCCGAGCGCGACCGCCGCGAAGGCACGGCTGATGTCGGTCAGGCCTTCGTCGAAGAGCATCTTCGTCAGCGGGTCGATCGTCCGGCGATCGCCGATGAAGCCGAGCGCCGAAGCGATCGCCGACATCTTCGCGAGGTTCTGGTCGCCTTCGGTCATCAGGGTGACGAGGGTCTCGGCCGCGCTCTTGTCACCGAGCTTGCCGAGTGCGATCGCCGCCTGCTGCAGACGGGAAGGACGACGGACCGAGGTCTTGACCAGGTCCTGGATGGCCTGGAGCGACTTCTGGTCGTTCATCAGCGCGAGGCCGATGCAGATGTAGCCGGCGAGTTCGTCGACGTTCTTCTTGCCCTCCAGGAGTTCGCGCAGCTGGTCCGCAGCGTCCTGGTACTGGACGAGGCCGAGGCCGATCGCGAGGGCCGACAGCGTGCTCGGGTTCTTCTGCTCGCGCAGTTCGCGGAGCATCTGCTCACCCATGCCCGAGTCGACGGTCTTGCGCAGGCCCATCACCTCGTAGTTCTTGTGCGCGAGGACGCCGAGCGCGACCGCCGCCCAGGGCTTCTCGAGGGCCTTCTTGCCCTTCCGGAGTGCCTCGAGGAGACCGATGCGGTTCTCTTCGCCGCCGATCTGGCCGAGGGCCATCAGCGAGAAATACTGGGTCTGCTGGTCCTTGCCCTTCTCGAAGTAGTCGAGCAGCGCCACCGAGATCTCGTAGTCGAGCTTCGGAGTGTCCTTCTTGCCGTCGTTCGGCAGCGTGGTCCGGCCGAGGGCGGCGACGACGGACTGGCCCGAGAGGATGTTCTTCTTCTTGGTCCGTCCGCGCAGCTCGTTGAGCCAGCCTTCCTTGTACTTGTCGAGGCGGTCGGCGAGCGGCTTGTTGCTCTCGCTCTCGAGGTCCACCGACTCGTACAGCTTGGCGATGGCCGGCGGCACGTGGGACTGGATCAGCTCCTCGCCGGAGCCCATGTCCTGGCCGTAGAACGCGTCCAGCGCGTCCATGCACTCGGCCATCAGTGCCGAGTCGTTCGACGTGTCGGGCTTGAGCAGCGCGATCCCGTTGATGGCGGCGACGCGGACGTTGCGGTCCGAGATCTCCTTGTCTTCGAGGATGCCCTTGAGCGGCGTGAAGCACTGCTTCTTCACGTCGTTGCTGCTGGTCGCCCAGCCAACGAGGCCGAGGCCGTACGCCGCGAAGCTGCGGGTGCGGTCATCGACTTCCGGGCGGTCGCAGAGCTTGCGGCCAGCCGGGGTGTCGCCGACGAGCTCGACGAGGTCGGCGACGGCCTCCGGCATCTGCGAGATGCCCATCGCGACGGCAGCCGACTCGCGGACCTCCTGGTCGTTGACCTTGAGGCGCTCGCGGAAGATGTCGAGGATCTTGATGGACTCGGTGTCCTTGCCGATCTTCGCCATCGCGATCATGCACGACGACGTGATGTCGCGCTGGTCGGTGGCGTCGAGCGCGCGGTTCAGCGCGGGCAGGATGTCGTTCAGGATCTGCGCGTCCGTCGGCTTGCGGGTGTCCTTCGACACGTTCTGACGGCCGGCACCCATGAAGAAGGCGTCCGAGTTGGTCGTCACCTCATCGGTGTGGATCGCCTGGCGCAGGTTGATGAAGGGGTCCTTGTTGAACTCCCACCAGAACTCCCAGCGCGTGAGGTCGTCCTCGAGCTGGATGCCGCCACCCGTGGTCGGGCCGGCGGCGGGGCCGGGG
>JAQCBR010000064.1 GCA_027621295.1 Planctomycetota bacterium | reverse complement strand
CTTCGTCGCCTCGCTCCTGCCGTTCGGCCCGTTCGTCGCCGACCGCGGTCTCGCGCGGGACCTGGAGCCCGAGGGCGGCACGTGAACGAGTTCGAGGTGCCGTGGTTCTGGATCGCTGCGGCAACCGCACTGGTCCACGTCGCTGCGATCGCCCGCGCGATCCTGCGCCCGCACCGCCAACCCGAGTCGCGGCTCGCGTGGATCCTCGTGATGCTGCTGCTGCCGGGCCTCGGGCTCGTCGCCTACCTGCTGGTCGGCGAGACACAGGTCGGGCGCCGCCGCGCGGAGCGGCTGCGGCGGGCGCTCACCGCCCTGCCCGACCCGGGTCTGGTCGCCGGCCCCGCGGCAGGGGTGAAGGAACGGTTCGCCGGTCTCTCGCGCGTCGCCTCGTCGGTCAACGGCTACGGGCCGGTGTCCGGGCAGGAGATCGAGCTGATGGCCGACTCGAACGCGGCCATCGACCGGCTGGTCGAGGACATCGGAGCTGCCAGGGGCCACGTCCACGTCAGCTTCTACATCTGGCTCGCCGACCGGAACGGTCTGCGCGTCGCCACCGCCCTCTGCGACGCGGCCCGACGCGGAGTCACCTGCCGGGCACTGGCCGACGGCCTCGGTTCCCGGGACTTCATCCGCTCTCCGCACTGGCGGGACATGCGCGCGGCAGGGGTCCACGTCGGGTCCGCGCTGCCGATCGGCAATCCGCTGCTCCGGGCGCTCCGCGGCCGCATCGATCTCCGCAACCACCGCAAGATCGTCGTCATCGACGGGGCGATCACCTACGTCGGCAGTCAGAACTGTGCGGACCCCGAGTTCCGCGTGAAGGCGAAGTACGCGCCCTGGGTCGACGCGATGGTCCGCGTGGTCGGCCCGGTCGCGCGCCAGAACCAGCACCTGTTCGCCAGCGACTGGATGGAGCAGGTGGACGACCCGCTACGGACACTCTTCGACGCACCGCTGCCGGACGCAGCCGCGGGCAGCGGGTCCACGGCCCAGGTGATCGGTACGGGCACCACGGTGCGGACCTCGGCGATGCCCGAGGTCTTCGCGAGCCTGTTCCACACGGCCCGCCACGAGCTCGTCGTGACGACGCCCTACTACGTCCCCGACGCGCAGATCCAGGCCGCGCTCTGTGCGAGCGCGCACCGCGGCGTCCCCACCACGCTCGTCGTCCCGGCTACCAACGACTCCTGGATCGTCGCCGCCGCGAGCCGGAGCTACTACGCGGAGCTCCTGGACGCCGGCGTCCGGATCTTCGAGTTCGGGGGCGGGCTCCTGCACACCAAGTCGGTCACCGTCGACGGTGAGGTCACGCTGATCGGCTCGGCCAATCTCGACCGCCGCAGCTTCGACCTCAACTACGAGAACAACCTGCTCGCGTTCGACCCGGCACTGACCGTGGTCGTCCGACACCGGCAGGACCTGTACCTGGGAGACTCGCACGAAGTGCTGCGCGCCGAGGTCGACGCGTGGCCTATTCGCCGTCGCCTGTGGAACAACGCCCTCGCGATGTTCGGCCCGATCCTCTGATCTGCCGAGCCCGGGCCGGCGCGCTTAGACTCGCGCCATGCCTGAAACCGCGCCGCCCCGCGACCCCGGAGACGACCTGTCGCCGTCCATCCTCGCCGCGCGGCGCGCGTGGACCGGACAGGATCTGCCCCACCACGCCGGTGAGCCGGTCGACCCGAGCACCGCCCGGGGCAACGTCGAGGGGATGATCGGCTTCGCGCAGATCCCGGTCGGCGTCGTCGGCCCGGTCGATCTGCGCGGCGACTTCACCGGCCGCTACGCAGTGCCGATGGCGACCACCGAAGGCTCGATGGTCGCCTCCTACCAGCGCGGGCTCCGCGCCTGCGTCGACGGCATCCGCGCGACCGTTCAGCGCGACGGACTCGCGGTGTGGCCGCTGATGACGTTCGACGACGCGACGGCTGCGGCCGCGGCCGCGCGCTTCGTGGACGTCCACCGCAGCGATCTGATCGCCGCGGCGGAATCGACGACCTCTCACGGCAAGGTCACGGCCCTGACCCACGAACTCCTGGGCCGCCGGCTGATGCTCAGGCTCGAGATGACCACGGGCGACGCGCACGGCATCAACATGGTGACCCGCGCGTCGGCACCGCTCCTCGCGAAGATCCCGGGTGCCCGCCAGGTGCTGCTCCACGGACACGACGTCGAGAAGCGCGCATCGCTGCGCTGCTGGAGGGGCAAGTGGATCGTCGCCGAGACGCGGATTCCGCAGGACGTCGTGGAGACGAGACTCCGCACGTCGGCGGCTGCACTCGAGGACCTCTGGGCGAGCTACCAGCTCGCCTACGCGCGGATGGGCACCGCCAACCACGCGATCCAGATCGCCAACGGCCTGGCGGCGATCTACGTCGCGACCGGCCAGGACGCGGCTTACGTCGCCGAGAGCGCGGTGGGAACGCTGTCCCTCGAGGACGACGGCGGCGATCTCTACGTGTCGCTCGACCTCCCCAACCTGCACGCGGCCACGGTCGGCGGCGGGACGGGCAAGGGCACCGCGCTGGAGGGGCAGCGCATCATCGGCGCAGGATCGGCGCGCGAGCTCGCGTGCGTGATGGCCGCCACCCTGCTCGCAGGGGACGTCAACCTCGCTGCGTCCTTCCTCGGCGACGACTTCGTCGGCGTCCACGAACGCCTCGGGCGCAACCGCCCTGACGACACCTGACCGAGCGTCAGCGGCCGAGCTCGAACATCACGACCTCGGGCCGGCAGAACAGCCGGACACGCGGCGCGAAGCCCCGTTCCATGCCGACGCCCCGGCTCACGCAGACGCGGGCATCGCCGAACGCGTGGAGTCCGCCGGCGGCCACGCCTCGGGGCACCGAGGTCAGCGTGATCGGCGGACCGAAGCCCGGGACCACGATCTGACCGCCGTGGGTGTGGCCGGCGAGGAACAGCGCCTCCGGCCCGCCGTCGGCCCCCAGGATCGGGAGCACGTAGTCCGGCGCATGGCCGACGACGATCGAGTAGCCGTCGTGCGCTTCGATCCTCGCGATGTCCGCAGACTCGAGCGGCTCGCGGGACCGCCGCAGCGAACGGCCGAGCAGCTGCACGCCGGGCGACAGGCCGACCACCGCCGATCGATCGTCGATCCGCTGGACTCTCGTGCCGTCGAACAGCGTCGGGTCGGGGTCGATGTCGCCGAGGACGGCGAAGACCCCGTATCTCGGCCAGGGTTCCAGCAGGTCGAACAGCGCGCGGAACTTCTCGCGCTGCTCGCGGAAGCGCGGCGCGAAGGTCTGCACGAAGTCGCCCGGCAGGATCACGAGGTCTGGCTGCAGGTCCGCGACGCTGCGGAACACATCCTCCTCGTACGGACCGACCGCGTCGGTCTGGATGTCGGCGAGGACCGCGACGCGCATCGGCTCCGCTAGGTTCGCCGTCTTCGGGGTGTCGATGCGATGCCACGTCACCTCGACCCACCGCGGCTCGACCAGGAACGCCCACAGGTAGCCGCCGACCATCAACAGTCCGACGGCCGTCGGCAGCACGGCCGCGTTGCGGCGCCCGCGCCTCACCCAGCTCAACCCGCGCCCCAGCGACAGCGGTGCGAGCACGAAGACTGCGACGTGGGTCAGCACGCGGAGGACCGCGAACTTGCTGGCGAACGCGAACGCCACCACCCAGGCCCAGACGATCCCCCAGGTCGCGCCGAACAGGAGCCAACGCCCGAACTCGGGCAGGACGCCCACCTGTCTTCCCCGGCCCGAGCGGAGGAACCGTGCGCCGAGCAAAAGGCCGCCCAGGTCACAGGCGAGGAGGAGGGCCGCGAGGGCCCACTCCCGGAACGTCAGATCGAGGAACATCCGGGCGGAGATCGGAGACGGTCCCGCCTGCGGCGACAACGCCCTTTCGAGATGGCTCTGCTGGGCCTACGACCGAAGCCCCCCGAGAATCGGGACCTCGACGTGATCACGCCAAGACCCGCAAGCGAACGCGGCATCGCCCACCACGGCTGGCTGACCGCGCGGCACACGTTCTCGTTCGCCGGCTACCAGGACCCGAAGCACGTCCACTTCCGGAAGCTCCGCGTCATCAACGAGGACACGATCGAAGCGGGCCAGGGCTTCGGCACGCACCCGCACGAGGACATGGAGATCCTCACCTACGTGCTGTCGGGGGAGCTCGAGCACCGCGACAGCATGGGCATGCACGGCGTGCTCCGACCGGGCGACGTCCAGGTGATGTCGGCGGGGACCGGCATCACGCACAGCGAGTTCAACCACTCCAAGACCCAGCCGCTCCACCTGCTGCAGATCTGGATCTTCCCGGACCGCCGCGGCCACGCGCCCCGCTACGAGGACCGCAACTACGCGATCGACGCACGCCGCGACCGGCTGTGCCCGATCGCCAACCCCGACGGCACGGACGGTGCGCTCCCGATCCACCAGGACGCCAGCGTCCACGCTTCGATCCTCTCGACCGGCAAGTCGGTGTCCTACGCACTCGGCGCGGGCCGCGGTGCCTGGCTCCAGATCGCGCGCGGCGCGGTCGAGGTGCTCGGCCAGAAGCTCGAAGCCGGCGACGGCGCGTCGATCGAGGACGAGGCGGAACTCCTGATCACGGCGACGGAAGAGGCCGAGTTCCTGCTGTTCGATCTCGACTGAGGCCCGGCCGTCGTCCGCTCTGGTGCAGCGCGATGACCGTGCCCGCGACCGCCAGACCCGGGAACACCCACAGGTGCCACGCGCCCTCCGCCGCGTGCGCGCGCCCCTGGTCGAGCAGCGCCCCCCAGGACACCGTGCCGAGTCCGGAGCCGAGGCCGAGGAAGGTCAGCGTCGCCTCGACGAGGATGGCCTCGGCGGCGACGAACGCAGCGGTCGCGAGGACCGGACCGCGGAGCGCCGGCGCGAGATGCCGGAACAGCAGCTGCAGCGGACCTGCGCCGAGGTCCCTCGCCGCCGCCACGTAGGGTCGTTCGCGCAGCGACAGGAGCTCGCCGCGGACGATCCGCGCGAACGCCGTCCACGCGACCGCGCCGAGGACCAGGACGACCGTCAGGGTCGAGCCGCCGAACAGCGTCGCGACCGCGAGCACGGCGAGGAGCCCTGGGAAACAGGTGAACAGCTCGACGGCGCGACGCACGCACGCGTCGGCCGCACGGCCACCGAGTCCGGCCAGAGCGCCGAGGACCACGCCCAGGAGGCCCGCGAGCACGGCGACGCCGATGCCGACCCGGAGCGCGGTGCGCGCACCGTGCAGCACGCGGGCCAGGACGTCCCGGCCGACGTCGTCGACGCCGAGGGGGTGTTCCGCACTCGGTCCCTCGAGCGCCGCAGCACAGACCTCGTGCGGGCTGAGCGGCCAGGGCGGCATGATGATCCAGTCGTCGCCCCCGGATGCGGGCATCGACGCCCACCTGTCGCGCCACGTGCCCCCTCCGGGAGCCGCAGCCGCAACGGCAGCGTCCGTCTCGAACGCGGGGAACGACCACGCGCCGTCGACCTTCGCGACCAGCGGACGATCGTTCGCGAGGAACGGAGCCGCGGCGGCGACGAGGACGAGCGCGACGAGGCCCTTCCTCATCGCCGATCGAGCTCCACGCGAGGGTCGGCCGCGCGATGCAGCAGGTCGGACACCAGCAGCGCCAGCAGCACGAAGACGGCGACCGCGAGCGTCGAGGCCATCGTCGTCGCCACGTCCCGCCGGAGCACCGCATCGAGCGTCAGCCGACCGAACCCCTGGATGGAGAACACCTGCTCGACGACCACCGTGCCCGTCAGCAGGCTCGGCACGAGCACGCCGAGGAGCGTCCAGACGGGCGAGAGCGCATGGCGGAGCGCCCGCCGCCGCACCACCGACTCGCCGACCCCGAAGCCCCGCAGCGCGTGCACGAACCCGGCGTCGAGCGCCCGTCCGAGTCCCTCGGCCACGAAGCGCGCGATCGTCACCGCGGGCACCAGTGCGAGCGTCAGGACCGGGAGCGCCAGGTGCGCGAGCAGGTCCCCGAGGCGCGCCACGCCCGACCAGGACTCCGCGCCGGGCGACTGCAGTCCGACCGCGGGAAGGAGGGCTGGACCGACGCCGCCGCCGACGAACAGGAGGAGCAGCGTTGCGACCAGGAACTCGGGGAGCGCGCTCAGTCCGAGTGCGATCCCACCGAGCAATCGCCCCGAACCTCGCGCGGCGCGGGCGCCCCACCATGCACCGAGCGGAACACCGACGCCGACCGCGACGATCAGCGCGAGGACCCCGAGCAGCGCGCTGGTCGCCAGCGCCTGCGCGAACCGCGCGCGGAACCGCTCGTTCGTCTCACCGGGCGGCGCGAGGTCGAACGTCGCCGCCCGTGCGCACCACGATCCGAACCGTGCAAGCATCGGGCGCGGCTCGCCGGTGTCGGCGTCGATCAGCCCGTAGCGAATCCGGAGCGCGCGCAGCGCTGCGACCTGGGCCTCACCGTGGACGCGCTGTCCCTGCTGGAGCTCGAGGACCGCGCGGTCCGAGGGAACGACATCGAGCAGCAGGAAGGTGACGAGGGCGATCCCGAACAGGGTCACCGGCATCCACAGCAGGCGGCGCAGGACCGTCCGCACGCAGGATTCCTCGCGGTCGGATCCCCGGAGGGATCAGCCGACCGGGCCCCCTTCGACGATGGAATCGAAGACCCGGACCTGCGCCCAGTTGTCGCGGTTCTCCTCGATGAACCGGAGATGGTCGGGAACGACCTGGTAGGCGTCGTGGCTCGCGCGATCGGCGAACACCACGTGTAGCGCCACGTCGAAACCCCGGTCGTTGACCTCCCGGTCGAGCTCGGGCTCGAGGGTCCCGACCGAGAAGTAGACCACCCCGGGGTGATCCCGGAGGTAGCGGCGGCAGGCGCCGAGGAGCCGATCGACGGCCTCCGGTGACCGGTCGACCAGCGTGAAGAAGACGTCGTGGCAGAGCATGCGCGGCCGAGCTTACCCGAGCGCCGGTGTCGACCCGAGCACGGGGAAGGGCCGCGGCTCGTCCCGGGACGCCGGCCGGCGGTTCAGATCGGCTCGGCTGCGAGCGCGGCGTCGAGCGTTTCGAGCAGCCGCTCGGCGTCCTGGCCGTCGAAGGGCATCGGCGGGCGGATCTTCAGCACGTTGTCGGCGAGGCCATCGGTGCCGATCAGCACGCCGTCCGCGCGCAGGCGGTTCTTCACGCGCCGGGCGAGGCTGGTCGCCGGATCCCGCGTCGCCCGGTCCTCGACGAGATCCACGCCGAGGAACAGTCCCCGACCGCGCACGTCGCCGATCGCAGCGTGGCGCACGGACAGTTCGCGGAGCCCCTCCAGGAGGCGCGAGCCCACGGACGCCGCGTGGGGCACCAGCCGCTCCCGCTCCAGCACGTCCAGGACCGCGAGGCCGACTTCGCAGGACACCGGCCCACCGCCGAACGTCGCGAAGAACTCCATCCCGTTGTCGAACGCCTCGGCGATCGCGCGCGTCGTCACGACCGCCGCCAGCGGGTGGCCGTTGCCGAGCGGCTTGCCGAGCACGACGACGTCGGGGACCACTCCCTGCGCCTCGAACGCGTAGAACGCGTCTCCCATCCGGCCGAGCCCCGTCTGCACCTCGTCCGCGATGCAGATCCCGCCGTGCCGGCGGACCGCGCGGTAGACGTCGCGCAGGTAGCCGTCCGGCAGCACGTGCTGGCCACCGACGCTCGGGCACGACTCGGCGAGGAACCCGGCGACGCCGCGACCGCGCTCGGCCATCCGCCCGAGCGACTCGGCGACCCCGGCCGCATAGCGTGCGCCAGCATCCTGCACGTCGGCGCGGAAGCTCCCGCGGTAGAGGTCCGGCTGCTCGACGACGTGGACCCAGTCGGGCGCGCCCGTTCCGCCCGGGCCCGCGTGCTTGTAGGGGCTCAGTTCGATCATCGCGGTGGTGTGACCGTGGTAGGCGCCGTCGAGGACGATCACGTCTCGCGCGCCGGTCGCAGCCCGCGCGAGACGGATCGCGAGCTCGTTCGCCTCACTCCCCGAGCTGAGGAAGAAGCAGACGTCGAGACCGTCCGGCAGCGTCGAAGCGAGACGCTCCGCGTAAGCGCCGATCGACCGGTACGCGTAGCGCGTGTTCGTCGACAGGCGGCGCTGCTGGCGCACGGCTGCGGCGACCACGTCCGGGTGCCCGTGTCCGACGTGCGGCACGTTGTTGTAGGCGTCCAGGTAGCGACGGCCGTCGGCGGCGTAGAGGAACTGCCGGAATCCGCGCCCGACGTGGACCGGCTGCGCGTAGGACAGCCGCACGTTCGGACCGACGTGCAGCGTGCGCTGCGGCGCTGGGTCCCTCTCGGGCTCCCTCGCTTCGTGCGGAGTCGCGGGGTCGCAGGCCGCGCGCACCACCTCCGCTCCGAACCCGAACGGACGCTCCGCCAGCTTCGGCAACGCCTCGGCCAGCGGCCGCTGGGAGATGACCAGGTAGGGATCGTCCGGCCGGACGAGGCGATTCTCCGCCGCCATCGCGGCGCTGAGGCAGAGCCTCAGGCAGACGAGGCCGTACAGCGCGTCCTGTTCCGCGGACTCGAGCGGGAGCACCTCCGCGTAGCCGGCGACCACGTCCGCGAGCGCGTCGAGGGGTTCGGGCTGGCCGAGGACCGCGTAGGCCGCGGCCACTGCGAGATCGGCGGCGAGGTAGCCGTGGACCGCATCTCCGAAGTCGAGGAGGCCGACCACCTCATGCCCGCCGGGCGCGACCAGGACGTTGTGGTCGTTCGCGTCGTTGTGGATCGGGCCGGTCCGCAGCGCCGACAGGCACGGCATCGTCTCGCGCTCGAACGCGTCGAGCAGCACGTCGACGAGCCGCCCGGTCTCGGCGTCGAGCAGCGCACGCCGGCGGCCGATCCCGTCCCGCGCCGTCTCGAGGCGCCACGCGAGGGGGCGGTGCAGGAACGGCGCATCGAAGCCCATCAACGCCCGATCCACGAGCGCGACCTTCCGGCCCCAGTCGACGCGAAGCCGCGCGGACACTGCGTCGAGCGAGCCGATCGTCACCCCGTCGAGGAACTCGACGAGCCGCACCGCATGGCGCAGCCCGCCCGGTCCGTCGACCTCGGCGACGCAGGCCCCGTCCAGTCCGGGCAGCGTCCGCGCGCAGAGGCCCGGCGCCACCACACGCACACGGTCCGCGAGCGCGGCCTGCACGGCGACGGACTCGGCCGCCTCGCTGGCGTTGGCGACCTTCAGGACCCGCGCCGTGCCGGAGCGATCCCGGAGCAGGAAGTTCTGGTCGCGCTCACCCGGCAGCAGCGACGCGGTCGCCTCGAATCCGAACAGTTCGCGCGCCAGGCATTCAGCGGCCTGCGGATCGAATGCCGGAACTCCGTCTAGCAGCGCCACGGAGGCGAGAGGCTACCGGGCAGGTCGGCCCGCGTCCTCATCAGCTCACTCGGCGACGCAGCGGACGATCGGGACTTCGGCCCGCGCGCCGACGCGGAGCGGCAGGATCGTCGCGCCGACGCCGCGGCTCACGTAGAGCTCGGAGTCGCCGTCCCGGAAGCGGCCGGCGGTGTATCCGTGTCGGGTGTGCGAGATCGGCGCCCAGCCGCGGATCCGCACCTGTCCCCCGTGGGTGTGGCCGGACAGGGTCAGATCGACCCGATGCTTGGCCGCCTCGAGGAAGTGGTCGGGCTGGTGCGCGAGGAGCACGGTGGGCTCGCCCTCGTCCCGGCCCCAGAGCGCCCGGCGGATGTCGGGGCGACCGTCGGTCAGGTCATCGACGCCCGCCAACCAGAAGCTGTCGCCGCCGCGTTCGATCCGGACCCCGTGGTTGTTCAGGACCGTGACGCCGAGGGCCTCGAGCTGGTCCTGCCAGCTGCCCATGTCATGGTGCCAGTGGTGGTCGTGGTTGCCCGGCACCGCGAAGAAGCCGAACCGGGGTCGGAGCAGCCGCAGCGGCCGATCGAGGATGTCGAGCTCCGACGCGCGCGTGTTGATCAGGTCCCCGCCGAAGCAGACGATGTCCGGACGCCGCAGCGCGACCTCACCCAGGACCAGGTCGAGCGCGTCGGCATCGAGGTAGCTGCCGAGGTGCAGATCGGTCAGGAACGCGATGCGGAGGCCGTGCAGTCCGGGCCGATCCCCGACCGGCATCCGGACCTCCGAATACTCGGTCTGCCGCAGCGCCTGCCAGTAGATCCGCTTGGCCCAGCCGTGGTCCCCGATCAGTCGATTCAGCCGGACCGCGAAGAAGTCGGCGAACTCGTGCAGCGGGTGCCGGCGCCGCTTCGGCCAGGACTGGAGCCGCACGGGTTCGACCGTCTGGACGTCGCACGGCGACGTCTCGATCGATCGGATCCTGGGCTCGAGCGCGGTCATCGTCCTGGGTGTTTCGTCCGTGGGTGCAGGAAGCCTTGAGGGACCTCTCCTGTAGCGATTGCACTTAGCGTGCCAAGACCCGAGCCGAACCTTGATGAACGGCCGCAACGCCCGGGATCAGGCTTCTTTCGGCCTGTTCATACGGACGCTCGCAATCTCCCGGACCGCATACGCTGTCGGTTTCCCGATCAGCCGTCGGAGGGCCGTCGGATTCCGACACGCGCGACGACGATCTCCGGGCGTGCGTGCACGCGCAGCGGGATGATCGCGGCGCCGAGACCTCTCCCGACGTAGAGCTCGCTGCCGCCGCTCCGGTGCCGACCCCGGTCGAAGCCGAGCTTGGAGTGGCGAACGGGCATCCACCCGAACGGCGCGACCTGCCCGCCGTGCGTGTGGCCAGCCAGGGTCCAACGGACATCGTGCTCCGCGGCCGCATGGAACAGGTCTGGGTGGTGCGACAGCAGGAGCGTTGGCTCACCCGGGTTTCGACCCGCGAGCGCAGCCCCGAGGTCCGGATCGCCTTCGCCGAGATCGTCGACGCCGCACAGCCAGAGCGACGCCCGTCCACGTCCGATGCGGGTCCCCTCGTTCCGCAGCACGCGGATGCCGTGGCCGAGAGCCCACGCGTGGAACCGCTCGAGCCCGATCCCCGGGAACCGCTCGTGGTTTCCCGGCACCGCAAACACGCCGAGCGATGGTGCGACCCGCTCGATCGCGCGGTCGTAGAGCCGGAATTCAGCCGGCCGCGTGTGGACGAGGTCCCCGCCGAGCAGGACCGCGTCGGGCTTCAGCTCGGCCACCAGCGCGAACAGGCGCTCGAGTCCAGCGCCGCTCAGGTAGCTCCCGGCGTGGAGGTCCGACAGGAACGCGAACCGCAGCCCGTCGAGCCCGGCGTGCTGGTCGTCGACTTCGAGATCGAGATGGGTCCAGCTCAGCGACCGGAACAGCTGGCGCTCGTAGAGCGATCGCGTTCCGGGAACCGCGTCCAGCAGACGATTCGTCCGCGCGACCAGCCCGGCGATCGTCCGACGCACGCGGCCGGCACGCGCCGTGAACCAGGAGTCCCCGGCGCGCACGATCCGGTCACCGCACGCCGTTGCCAGGGCCGCCGAGGGCCTCGTCGAGGAGGTCGGCGAACGCCGGGGCCACGCGGCCGGAACCCGTCAGGAACTGCGCGTAGGCGGCGCGCATCGCCGGCGCGTCGCCGCTCGCCTGCGCGGCGACGGCCGCTTCGACGAGGCCGCGCGGGAAGCGTTCCTGGTCCCCGAGGTCGAGGGCTGCCCGCTCGTGCACGAGCGCGTCGCCGAACGCCCCGTCGCGCGCGCTGTAGTGCGCGAGCTGGGCGTGGATCAGATGGGCTATGCGGGGATCGACACCCGCGGCGAGGACTCCCTCGAGTTCACGACGCGCGTCCCGGAACGCGCCCGCAGCGGCCAGCTCCAGTGCCGCCTCGTAGCGGACCGGGTCGGGGAGCGCGAGCGGCGGACGAGCGACGAGCGGGCCCGGACCCGCGGTGGGCGCGGGCATCCAGGCGACGAGTCCGGACGCGATGGAGACCGCGACGACGAGGACCAGCGCAGCCCACGAGGCGATCGGACGGTTCGCAGCGACCTCACGCCGCAGCTCGAGGCCTGCGGCCAGATCGGCGATGGCAGCGTCGTCTGCGCGAACACCTTCGGTCCAGTTGCCGACGGGGCCGATGTCCACGGAGCCGACCGGAGCACTCCGCATCAGCTCGACCAGCGTCGGACCGGTGGTCCGCGCGGGCGTCGGTTCGAGCAGGGTTCCGGGACCAGCGGGAATCGTGTCAGGCATCGGTCACCTCCAGAGGTCGGCGAGGGTGGGAGCGAGGCGAGGCCCCGCCATCCGGCGCATCGGCAGATCTCCGCCCCGCCCCACAGCCTCGAGGCAGAGCCTCAGGTGGTTCGGGACGTGGACCAGGGCGACGTCGCGCCCACGGCGTCGGGCCTGACGGACCCGGTCGCAGAGTGAGAGGAAACGATCCGGACCGAGCGTGATCCCGTCACAGTCGATCGCGAACGCACCGTCCTCGGGCCACGGATCCCCCGGGCGGATGACGGTGTCGACACCTTCCGGCAGCCCGGAGCGGTCGAAGCGGACCACGAGACGCACGACGTTGCCGGTCTGCGTCTCCTCGCCCAGGATGCGGCGATCGCCGCCGAGGCGCTCGAGCACCGCCACCCAGCGTTCGGGGAACGTCAGACGACCTTCGACGACGACGCCGAGGCCGTCCTCGGCGACGCGTGCACGGCTCGGCTGATCGAAGAGCGCGAGCACCACCTCGACGCGGTCGCGGAGATCCCGCGGCAGCGATGCGAGCAGGGCGTCCGTCGCCGGGCTGTCCGGACGCGCGCCGACGTCGAGGTCGGCGAGCTCCGCGCAGAGTCGCGCCGACGACACGCCGGCCGGGAGCCGCAGGACGACGTGGATCTGTCCGTTCGCGACCGAGCCGACGAGCACGACCGGCGAGCCCAGGCCTGCCGGCGGCGCCTGCGTGCCGTCCGTCCACACGACGACGTCGGGGCGCAGGCGCGCTTCGTCGCGGCAGGCGGCATCGGGAGTCGTCGACTCCACCGCATGCCCGCGCTCCGAGATGGCCTCGAAGCGGGCGTTCCGCAGCGATGCGTCCGATTCGACCAGAAGAACCTTCATCGACACCTCCCTCCGCGATCCCTGGGTGACGACCGTGCCTCAGCTCGCCTGCGCCGAGTCCCGCCGGGGACGGTCGCCGAGGTCGTAGAGGCGGATCTTGTTGTAGAGCGTCGTCCGGTTGATCCCGAGCAGCGACGCAGCACGCGAGATGTTCCACTGCGTGGCCTCGAGCACCTTGCCGACGAGCTGGCCCTCGAGCGCGCGGATCGAGCAGTCGTTGCCGTCGAGGACGAACACGTTGCGCGGGATCACGTCGCTCTGATCGAGCGATCCGCCCTCGAAGCGCGGCAGATGGCACTCGTCGACCATGCCGCCGCGGCACGCGATCGCCGCGCGCTCGATCGCGTTGCGGAGCTCGCGGACGTTGCCCGGCCAGTGGTATTCGCAGAGCGTCTCGGTCGCCTCGGACGTGAACCCGGTCAGGCTCTTGCCCATCTGGCGTGCGAACTGGTCCAGGAAGAAGTGCGACAGCAGCGGGATGTCCTCCGCACGGTCCTCGAGGGCCGGCACCTCGACGTTCATCACGTGGAGACGGAGGAAGAGGTCTTCGCGGAAGCTGCCGTCGCCGACGCCACGGCGCAGGTCACGGCTCGTGCTCGCGACGATGCGCAGGTCGACCGGCCAGTCCTGGCTGCCGCCGACGCGGCGGTAGGTGCGGTCCTGCAGGAGCCGCAGCACCTTGGTCTGCAGCGGACGGCTCAGCGCGCCGATCTCGTCGAGGAACAGCGTCCCGCCGGCAGCGCGCGCCAGCGCGCCCGACTTGCCCTCGCGGCTGCTCCCACTGAACGCGCCCGGCTCGTAGCCGAACAGCTCGGCCTCGAACACGCTCTCGGAGGCGACCGCACAGTTCAGCGTCACGAACGGGCCGTTGCCGCGGTCGGAGGACGCGTGGATGCAGCGCGCGACGAGTTCCTTGCCGGACCCCGTCGGACCGCTGACGAGGACGGTGGCGTCGACCGCGTCGGCCACGGCACCGACCCGGGCGGTCA
Organism: Planctomycetota bacterium; assembly: GCA_027621295.1. Classification (GTDB taxonomy): domain Bacteria; phylum Planctomycetota; class UBA1135; order UBA1135; family UBA2386; genus JAQCBR01. The sequence goes on along the minus strand of JAQCBR010000064.1, from coordinate 9,951 downwards.
GTCCACGGATGCTCGGCGACACGCCGAGGATCTCGTCCGAGCTGAGGTCCCGCACCCGCTCCTTCGACCAGGTCAGCGCCCGGGAGACCTGACGGCCGGCGAGGCAGCGACGCACGACGCCCAGGAAGCGGCCGGGGTGGATCGGCTTGTCGACGATGTCGGCAGCGCCCAGGCGGAGCGCGAGCGCGGTGTCCGCCGCCGTGCCGTAGCCGGCGATGAGCACGACCTCGGCCGGCTGATCGCCGATCCGGAGCGACGCGATGCCTTCCTCACCACGCGCACCGGGGAGGTTCTGGTTGAGGACGATGACGTCGAACGCGCGCTGACGGGCCTTCTGGACCGCTGCGGCGTGGTCGTCGACCACGTCCACCGAAGCACCTTCACCCTGCAGCAGGCTGCGGAGCGTCTCCCGCACCGGAATGTCGTCTTCGACCAGGAGGACCCGGAACGGGCCTTGGGGGTTCACGTTCGTCATCTTCGCTCTTCCGTTCGATGCGCGGTGTGCGGTCCCGGATCGGGAGACGCACGATCGCGTTGCCACCGCCTCTTCGGCCGGGACCGGTGTCGGGCTTTTGGGCAATGCCAAGAAATTCGACGGTGGGGCATCCCGGCCGCCCCTGGGTGTCCGATGCATCGACGCCTACCGTCCCGTCTGCCGCGTCACGCCGCGGCCGATCACCATGGTCCTTCTCGCGTCGCTCGTCCTCTCCACAGCACCCGTCCTCGTTCCCGGCACCCAGCAGGGTCCTGAGGAGGCGCTCCACACGTTCGTCACCGCCGAGGCCCTCGACGGCGCCCGCGTCGGCGTCCTCGTCCGCGACACGGCCGACGGTCGGGTCATCTGTGGCCACGACGCGAACCGGGGCTTCATGACGGCGTCGAACATGAAGCTCGTCAGCTCCGCGACCGCGCTGCTGACGCTCGGCCCGGACTTCCGCTACCGGACGACGCTCGTCGCGACCGGCCCCGTCGTCGACGGAGTCCTCGAGGGCGACCTCGTCCTCGTCGGCAGCGGCGACCCGACCTTCGGCGGCCGGACCGAGCAGGACGCGTTCGACGCGCTGCGCCGGATGGTCGCGCGCGCGGTCGCCGACCACGGACTCCGTGCGATCCGCGGCGACGTGCTCGGCGACGACGACTGCCACCCGGACGAGGTGATGGGCGAGGGCTGGGCGTGGAACTACCAGGGCGACGCCTACGCGGCCCAGGTGTCGGGACTCTGCTTCGCGGAGAACATCGCCAGGGTCACCGTCGCACCGGCGGGCGGCGACGGCGGTGCCCCCGCGGTCTCGATCGAACCGGCGGTCCCCGGGTTCTTCGCGATCGAGAATCTCGCCACCACGGTCGCCGCCGGTCCGCGGCCGACCCTGTCGGCGTTCCGGCTCCGCGCGACGAACCGGGTCCGCGTGCGCGGCTCGGTCCCGGAGGGCTCCGGCCCCTGGTCGACCCGGATCTCCGTCGAGGACCCGACGCGGTTTGCGGCGCGCGCGCTGCACCACGTGCTGGTCGAGGCAGGGATCGAAGTCAGCGGGCAGGCGCTCGACCGCGATGACCGGCCGGCGCGTCCCGAGCGCTACGGGGACGAGCGCATCCTCGCCTCCCACGAGTCGGCGCCGCTCGCCGACATCCTCATCACGCTGAACAAGGTCAGCCAGAACCTCTACGCCGAGCAGGTGATCCGCACCGCGAGCCGCGTCGCGCTCGGCGATGCGTCGATGGGATCGGCGTCCGCGCACGCGAAGGCCACGCTCGCCGGGATCGGCGTCGACCCGGAGGGCATGCGGATCGCCGACGGCTCCGGCCTGACCCGACTCGACCTCGTGCAGCCCGAGCACTTCGTCGACCTGCTCGCAGGCATGTGGGACCACGCGCACCGCGCGGCGTTCGTCGCAACGCTGCCGGTGGCCGGGGTCGACGGAACGATCGGCAAGCGCTTCGCCGACACCCCGGCAACCGGGCGCGTCCTCGCCAAGACGGGCACGATCTCCGCGGTCGCGGCGCTGTCCGGCTACGTGCTCCGGAAGGACCCGGAAGCGGCGCCGCTCTGCTTCTCGATCCTGATCAACAACTTCACGTGCCGCTCGTCCGACGCGCGCGACGCGATGGATCGATTCGTCATCGCGCTCGTCGAGTCGCTGGACCGCTGAATCAGGACGAGGCCGCGAGAGCCCGGAACAGCGCCGCGATCGCCAGCGCGAGCAGCAGGTACTTGCCCGCGTAGTAGCCGCGGCGACTCCGCTTCTTGAGCCGGTGCATCGCCTCGATCGCGCGATGGACGGGCGCGGCGAGGTGGTTCACGAAGCCGATCGGCTCGTCCGCCCGGTTGCGGCTCCGGCTGATGCCGGCGATGCGCCTCGCGACGAAGCGGTTCACGGACCGGACGAGCCGGTTGCGGATCGGTCGCTCCACGTCGCAGAACAGGATGACACGCGGCCGGTCGGTCTCGTTCCTGGCTCGATGGATGAAGGTCTCGTCGAAGACCACCGCCTCGCCGTCCCGCCACGAGTAGCGCTGCCCGTCCACCTCGATCCAGCACCCGTCGTCGTTCGGCGTGATCAGGCCGAGGTGGTAGCGCAGCGCACCCCCGAACGGGTCCCGGTGAGCGCCCAGCCGCCCGCCCGGCGGCAGCAGCGCGAACAGCGCGGCGTGGACCTCGGGGATCCCCTCGAGGATCGCGCAGGTCTTCGGGCAGAGCTCCCGCGCCGACGGCAGGAAGTCCGCGTACCAGCGCAGGTGGAAGCGACGCCAGCCGCGCTTGAAGAACGTGTTGAACGCAACGTCCTCCAGGTCGTCCGACGCGCGCAGCTCGCCGCGATCCAGGAGCTTCTGCGCCTCGTCGCGGATCACCTGCCAGTTCGCGGTCAGCGTGGCGAGCCCCGGGAAGTCCTCGAGGTCGAACATCGGCCCACGCGGCAGGCCGGAAGTCGCGTGGATCAGCGCGTTGTAGGGTGCTGCGAAGGTCGAGTGGTCGGTGAGCTGTCGCGCCCAGGTGTGCCGGACCCGACCCCGGAAGTGCACGTAGACCGCCGACACCACCCAGAGGGCGGCGAGCAGGGCTGCGGCTGTGGCCAGGGGTGTCATTTCGGGCGGCGGGGAGAGTCTCGCCGCCGAGGGCGGACACCGCCACAGCACGCCGGCGCGACGATCGACGCAGGACCGCGCTGCGCTAAGGTGCGCGGCCCATGAGCGACGCAGCACCAGGCCGGATCGACCCCGAGGAGTTCCGACGCCTCGGTCACCGGATGGTCGACTGGATCGCCGACTACCACCGGCAGGTCGGCGAGCTGCCGGTGCTGTCGCGCTCCGGGCCCGGCGACCTGCTGCGCGCGCTGCCCGAGGCGCCCCCCGAGCAGGGCTGCGGCGAGGCCGGCTGGGACGAAGTCCTGGCCGACCTCGACGCGCTGATCGTCCCGGGCCTCACGCACTGGCAGTCGCCGCAGTTCCACGCGTACTTCCCGTGCAACGCGTCGACGCCGGGCATCCTCGGCGAGCTCCTGTCGGCGGGGCTCGGCATCCAGGGAATGCTCTGGGCGACGAGCCCGGCGGCGACCGAGCTCGAGCAGCGCACGCTCGACTGGCTCGCCCAGCTCACCAACCTGCCGGACCGCTTCCGCGCGCCGGATGGCGGCGGGGTCATCCAGGGCACCGCCAGCGAAGCCACCCTCGTCGCGATGGTCGCCGCACGCCACCGCGTCGCCGGCGGCCGCGACGCGGACCTCGTCGCCTACACGTCGACGCAGGCCCACTCGTCGATCGTCAAGGCCGCGCGGATCGCGGGCATCTGCGACGAGGTCGACGGGACGACCCGGAACGGTCGCCGCACGGTCCGCTTCGTGCCGACCGACGACAACCTCCGACTGGACCCGGCGGCGCTGCGCGCGGCGATCGCCGAGGACATCGAGGCCGGACGGACGCCGTTCTTCGTCTGCGCGACCGTCGGCACGACCTCGTCGGGCGCGGTCGACCCGCTCCCGGAGATCGGCGCTGTCCTCGCCGACACCGGGTTCCGGGATGCCGGCGGCTGGCTCCACGTCGACGCGGCGTGGGCCGGTTCGGCGACCGTCTGCCCGGAACACCAGGGCCTGCTGGCCGGTCTCGAGCACGCCGACTCCTACACGTTCAACCCCCACAAGTGGCTGCTGACGAACTTCGACTGCAGCGCGTTCTGGACCTCGGACCCCGAGCACCTGACCGCGGCGCTCGGCGTGACGCCCGAGTACCTGCGCAACCGGGCGACCGACGCGGGCGGCGTCGTCGACTTCCGCGACTGGCAGATCCCGCTCGGGCGGCGGTTCCGCGCGCTCAAGCTCTGGTTCGTGCTCCGTCACTTCGGCGCCGAGGGACTCCGCGCCCACATCCGGCACCACGTGGCGCTCGGTGAGCAGTTCGAGAATCTCGTACGGCAGGAGCCGATGTTCGAGCTCGCCGCCGCACGCAGCCTCTCCCTCGTCTGCTTCCGACTGTCCGGACCCCGCGAAAGGGCGAACGCCGAAGGACGCGCGCTCCTCGACGCACTCAACGCCGAAGGGCAGATCTACTTGAGCCACACCACGCTGCCCGACCCCGTCGACCAGGCGCCGCGCTTCGTCCTCCGGATGGCGATCGGCGCCGCAGCGACCACAGCCGACGACATCAGCCAAGCCTGGGACCGCATCCGCGCGCTCGCCGCGCAGATCCGCCGCGCAGGCACCGAACCCACCGCATGATCTCGCTCACCAACATCGACAAGCGGCACGGCCACCAGGCCCTGTTCGTCGACGCGTCCCTCCAGATCCACGCTGGCGAGAAGGTTGGCCTCGTCGGCCCGAACGGTGCCGGCAAGTCGACGCTGTTCCGGATGATCACCGGCGAGGACCCGCCGGACGCCGGCGACGTCAACATCCCGAAGCGCACGACGATCGGCTACTTCCGCCAGGACATGGAGGAGCTCGGCGGGCGCTCGGTGCTCGACGAGACGATCGCTGGCTGCGGCGAGGTCGGCGGGCTCCACCACGAACTAGCCGACCTGGAGCGACGGATGTCGGACCCGGGTCCGGACGACGACCTCGATCGGATCCTGCTCCGCTTCGGCGACGTCCAGGCCCGCTACCAGGACCTCGGCGGCTACGAGCTGGAAGCCCGCGCGCGCGAGATCCTGCACGGGCTCGGATTCGAGGACGCCGTCGTCGACGGGGACGCCGCGGCGCTGTCCGGCGGCTGGAAGATGCGCGTCGGCATCGCGCGCGTCCTGCTCGGGGACTTCGACGTCCTGCTGATGGACGAACCGACGAACCACCTCGACATCGAGTCGATCCTCTGGCTCGAGAAGTTCCTGCGCGAGACGCGGGCCGCGGTACTGATGACCTGCCACGACCGGGACTTCATGAACCGCGTCGTCTCGCGCATCGTCGACATCGACACGGGCGAGCTGGTCCCCTACTCGGGCAACTACGAGTTCTTCGAGAGCCAGCAGGCGCAGCGCACGGCCCAGCAGGAGGCCGCCTACGAGCGCCAGCAGGCGATGATCGCGAAGATGCAGCGGTTCATCGACCGCTTCGGCACCCACGTCGCCAAGGCCGCCCAGGCACGGAGCCGCGCGAAGAAGATCGACAAGATCGAGCGCCTCGACCCGCCGGTTCGCCGCGAGATCGTGCCGTTCCACTTCGCGAAGCCGCCGCGGGTCGGCGAGGACGTCGCGATCCTCAAGGGCATCCAGAAGGCCTACGGCGACCGCTCGGTCTACCGCGGCATGGACTTCGAGCTCAAGCGCGGCGAACGCTGGTGCGTGATGGGCAAGAACGGCGCCGGCAAGAGCACGCTGCTCAAGATGGTCGCAGGTCAGCTGATCCCCGACGGCGGCGACGTCCGGATCGGCCCGAGCGTGAAGATGGGCTACTTCGCCCAGGTCGCGCTCGACGTGCTGAACCCCGACCGCACCGTGATGGAGCAGGTCGACCACACGTTCCCGCTCGCGTCGCACGGCCAGAAGCGCAACCTGCTCGGTGCATTCCAGTTCTCGGGGCACGACGTGGACAAGCGGATCGAGGTGCTCAGCGGCGGCGAGCGCTCCCGCCTCGTGCTCGCGCTGATGCTCTTCGACCCGCCGAACTTCCTGGTCCTCGACGAGCCGACCAACCACCTCGACCTGGTTTCCAAGCAGATGCTGGTCGACACGCTGAAGAACTACGAAGGCGCGATGCTGTTCGTGTCCCACGACCGGACCTTCCTCCGCGGGCTCGCCAACAAGGTCCTCGACGTCTCTGCCTGCGCAGACGGCGGTGCGCCGCAGATCTACCCCGGCAGCTACACCGAGTGGGTCGAGGCGACCGGCGGCGAGGCACCGGGGGTCCACAGCTGAGGGGCAGACGGAGCGCGCAGACGGACGCTACCGGCCACGCCGCTCGAGCTCGTCGCCCTCGCGGATCACCGCACGGACGCGGCTGAGGTTCCGGATGTCCTCCAGCGGGTTGCCAGCCAGCGCGACGAGCCCGCAGCGCGCGCCGGGCCGGATCACCCCGAGGTCGGGAGCACCGAGCACGCGGGCAGCGACGCTCGTCGCGGCAGCGAGCGCGTCGACGGGTTCCATGCCGTAGGCGACGAGCAGTTCGAGCTCGCGCGCGTTGGCTCCGTGGCGGAACACGCCGGCGTCGCTGCCGCAGGCGACCGTCACACCCGCTGCCAGAGCGCGCTGCATCGCGATGCGGGCGATGTTCAGCCGCTCGACGACCGGGCCCGTGTGGCCCCGCAGCTCGACGATCTCCTCGTTCGCCGCGAGGCACGGAAGCAGCACGACTCCCTTCTCCCGCATGAGCCCGAGGGTCTCCGCGGTCGCACCCTGCCCGTGCTCGATCGTTGCGGCTCCCGCCAGCACCGCGCGGCGGATTCCCTCGTCGGTGGTCGCGTGAGCCGCGACCTGCCGGCCGAGACGTGTCGCCTCTCCGACGAGGAGTTCGAGCTGGGACAGCGTGAACGCCGGAGACGCCTGCGTGTCCGCACCCCTGCGGTAGTCGGCGTAGACCTTGATCCACGCGGCGCCTCCCGCGACCTGCTCGCGCACCGCCGCGACGATCTCCTCGTCGGTCGCCACGCACTGCGCGCCCTTCGGGACGCTCGGGTCGTCGGGGCTGGGGCCGTACCAGCCGGTGCGCACGATCGCCCGCGTCGCGGGATAGATCCGCGGACCCCGAGCGGCCAGCTCGTCCATTGCGCGCACCAGCGCCACATCCGCGTAGCCTGCGCCCTCGGTCCCCAGGTCCCGGATCGCGACGAACCCAGCGCAGAGCGTGTCGCGCGCGTAGCCGGCGCCACGAAGCGCACGCAGCTCCGCCGAGTCCTCGAGCACCTGTTCGCTCCAAGACCGCTCGCGGTAAGGCCGGAGCAAGAGGTGCGTGTGCAGGTCGATCAGGCCTGGCACGACCCAGACCTCGCCAAGATCGCGGTCGACGTCGCGGCCGTCGTCGGGACGGATCGAGACGATCGAGTCGAGGATCGTCGTGACGACCACGTTCTCGCGCCACGTCCTGCCGTCCTCGGCGAGCAGGTGCGCGCAGCGCCAGGTCCCCGGCCGCTGCGCGGTCGCGAGGCCGAGCGTCAGGAGGAGAGCGACCGCGACAGGCTTCGTCCGCATGCGCCGATTGTCACCGACAGCGGCCGGGCCGCCTCAGGCGAGGATGCCCTCGATCACGTTTCCGGCGACGTCGGTCAGCCGGTGGTCCCGACCCTGGAACCGGAACGTCAGCCGCTCGTGGTCGATGCCCAGGAGGTGCAGGATCGTCGCGTTGACGTCGTGGACGTGGACCGGGTTCGCGACCGCCGCGTAGCCGAGCTCGTCGGTCTGGCCGTACACGGTCCCGCCCCGCACGCCGCCTCCGGCCATCCACATCGAGAACGCCTCCATGTGGTGGTCACGACCGGCCTTGGTCTTCTTGCCCTCGCCGTTGTCGGTCTGCGCCATCGGCGTGCGGCCGAACTCCGACGCCCAGACGACGAGCGTGTCGTCGAGCAGGCCGCGGCGCCGCAGGTCGTGGAGCAGCGCCGTGATCGGACGATCCACCTGGCGGCACTTCCCCGGCAGGGCATCGAACACCGACCCGTGGTGGTCCCAGCCCTCGTCGAAGAGCTGGACGAACCGCACCCCCCGCTCCACGAGGCGTCGGGCGAGCAGGCAGTGGTTGGCGAAGCTCGCCTTCCCGGGCTGCGTCCCGTAGAGCTCGTGGACGGAGTCGGGCTCACCCGAGATGTCCATCAGCTCGGGCACCGACGCCTGCATCCGGAACGCGAGCTCGTACTGCTCGATGCGCGTCGCGGTCTCCGGATCGCCGAAGTCCTCGAGGTGCATCGCGTTCAGATGGCTGACGCGATCGATGACCCGGCGCCGCGCGGTCCGATCCACGCCGTCCGGGTCGGCGAGGAACAGCACCGGGTCGCCCTTGCTGCGGAACTCGACCCCCTGGTGCATCGACGGCAGGAATCCGCTGCCGAACAGGCTGTTGCCCGCACCCGGGTACTGGCCGGTCACGAGGACGACGTAGGCCGGCAGGTCCCGGTTCTCGGAGCCGAGCCCGTAGCTCGTCCAGGCGCCCAGGCTCGGACGGCCGAACCGCCCGATGCCGGTGCCCAGGAACATCTGCGCCGGCGCGTGGTTGAACTCGTCGGTCCGCACGGTCCGCACCAGCGCCAACTCGTCGGCGCAGGTCTGGAGCCCGGGGAGCAGCCCCGAGAGTTCCATGCCCGACTCGCCGCAGCGCGAGAAGCGGAACGCACCTGCGTCCGGCGTGCCGAGCAGCCGCGGATGCTCGCGGATGAACGCGAGCTTCTTGCCGGCGAAGAACTCGTCCGGACACTTCTCGCCCTCTCGGCGCCTGAGCTCAGGCTTCGGGTCGAACAGGTCGAGGTGCGACGGCGCCCCGATCATGTGGATGTAGATGACGCTCTTCGCGCGCGCCGCCACGTGCCGACGCGTGCTCGGGTCCCCGTCGAGCTGCGATAGCGCGGCGGCACCCAGCCCCGCACCCGAGCGGAGCATCCAAGCCCGCCGGGTCAGTCCGTCCGATCGCGCGCTCATCCCTTGCTCACCGCCTCGTCGAGGTTCAGCAGGATCGTCGCCACCTGGAACCAGGCCGCGACGCGCGCCCGGTCGAGACCGGCGTCGACCGGCACCGCCGGCGAGCCGTCGACGATCTTCCGCGCGCTCTCGGGGTCCGCTTCGAACCGGCGCTCCTCCTCCGACAGCGCGTCCTCGAGGAAGGCGAGCTCCGACGGGTTCGGCTTCCGCGCGAGGACGCGGCGGAACGCCCACGCGAGCGCCTGCGACGGCGCTTCGTCGCGGCTGGCGCCGAGGCGCGCGAGCCCGAGCGCGGCCTCGACGAACCCCTGGTCGTTCAGCAGCGCGAGCGCCTGCATCGGAGTGTTGGTGCGGCTCCGGGTCGGATGGCAGCTCGCACGGTCCGGACCGTCGAAGAGCACGAAGCTCGGGTACGGCGCGGCGCGTCGCCAGATCACGTAGATGCCGCGGCGGAAACGGTCGGCCCCGGTCGCGGTCACGTATTTGGGTTCGTTGCGACCGATCTGTCGCCACAGGCCACCCGGCTGCGGCGGGTAGACCGGCGGCCCACCGAGCCCGAGCGAGAGCAGGCCGGACGCGGCGAGCGCGTGGTCGCGGATCATCTCGGCGGTCATCCGGAACCGCGGGCCTCTCGCGAGCAGGCGATTCGACGGGTCCACATCACCCCGCCGGCGCGAGGACTGCCGGTAGGTCTCCGACGTGACGATCAGCCTCAGCAGGTGCTTCGTCGACCAGCCGGATTCGACGAACTCCACGGCCAACCAGTCGAGCAGTCCGGGATGGCTCGGCGCCTCGCTCCGGAGTCCGAAGTCCTCCTCGCTCGTGACGAGCCCCTGACCGAACAGCTGGGACCAGGCCCGGTTGACGGTGACGCGTGCGACCAGCGGGTTGTCCGGGCTCACGAGCCA
>JAQCBR010000063.1 GCA_027621295.1 Planctomycetota bacterium | reverse complement strand
AGGCGGCGCCCGAAGAGCCGAAGGCCAAGGGACGTCGCAGCAAGTCCGCGGCGAAGGCCGAGCCGAAGAAGGCCGCCTCGCGGAAGAGCGAGGCCTGATCGGCTGTGACCGAGTCACCCGCGACTCGATCGAGTCACGGGCTCTGAACGACCCGCGGCCCGGTCGCGCTTCTCCAGGTCTCCGGCACACTCCCCGATGGTCCTCAAACCGACGCGACCGATCCGCCACCCCGGACTTCCGGCTCCGCCGTCCGAAGGCATCCACAAGCAGGACGCCGCGGACTTCGTCGTCGAGGAGATCCCGCTCTACGAGCCGAGCGGTGAGGGCACGCACCTGTGGCTCTGGGTCGAGAAGGAGGGCGTCGCGACGATGCCCGCCGCGGAAGCGCTCGCGGCGGCGCTCGGCGTCTCGGTCCGGCAGGTGGGCTGGGCTGGCCTCAAGGACGCGCTCGCGGTCACGCGTCAGTGGATCTCCGTCGAGAACGGGGACGCCGACCGCGCGCGGTCGCTCGACCTCGAGGGCATCCGCGTGCTGGATGCGCGGCGCCATGGCAACAAGCTCAAACTCGGCCACCTGAAGGGCAACCGGTTCGAGATCGTCATCCGCGGCGATGGCCTCGCCTCGGCACTGCCCGACGTCCGCGCGAACCTCGACTGGCTGGTCGCACGCGGTGTGCCGAACTGGGTCGGCGAGCAGCGCTTCGGCAAGCGCGGGGCCAACCTCGACAAGGGGCTGTCGATCCTGCGCGGCAATCCGCGGCACACTGCTCGCAGGGTGCCGAAGCGACTGCTGCGCCTGCTGATCTCCGCCGTGCAGAGCGAGGTCTTCAACCGCGTGCTCGCGGCGCGTCTGGAGTCCTTCGACCGGGTCGTCGACGGGGACGTCGCCTGGCTGCACAGGAACGGCGCTTGCTTCGTCGTCGACGACGTGGAGGCGGACACGCCGCGCTGCGCGCAGTTCGAGATCTCGCCGAGCGGGCCGCTGCCCGGACCGAAGTGTCTGGAGCCCCGAGGGGACCAGGGACGTCTCGAGTCCGACGCCCTCGCGGCCCTCGATCTCCAGCCGCAGGCGTTCGGTGCGCTCCCCGGCGGAACCAACGACGGGGCGCGGCGGCCGCTCCGGGTGCCGCTCACCGACGCCGAGGCCGAGGCCGTCGACCAGGGGATCCGTCTGCGCTTCGCGCTGCCCCAGGGCTCGTTCGCGACCTCGGTGCTCCGCGAGCTGTTGACCGACATGCCCTGGTTCGGCTGATCGGGCCGCGGCGGTTCCGCGGGGACCCGAGCCTCGAGCTTCACCGCACGGCGCGTCGCGCCGCGCGCACGACCGTGTCGACGACGTCGTCCTTGCGTGCCCACGGCAGCTGGTGTCCGACGCCCGCGAGTTCACGGAGCGCGGCGCCGCGCACGGCGCCGGCGAGCCGCCGCGCGTGGAGGATCGGGCTGACCACCTGGTCGTCGCGCGACGCGAGAATCTCCACCGGCATCCGCAGGTCTGCGTAGCGGGGGTGCCAGGCATCGAGGAACGGCTCCAGATCCCGGACCTCGGCCGCGTTGCGGCGGAACGACGCGGGGCGGAGCGCGAGCCGCCAGGGCGATCGTTCGGCGAAGCGGTCGGGCAAGGCCTCCGGTGCGAAGGCCTTCGTCAGCGAGCCCGCGGCCAGGCGCTCGGCGATCGGGGTGAGCCAGGTCGCCGCGAGGAGTCCGCCGAGCACCGGCAGGTGGACGAGGTCGTAGGCGGGGTCGTAGCCGGTGCGCCACGGGTGCGTCGCCGGGTTGAGCAGCACCAGTGCGCTCGGGCTCCGCTCGGCGGTCAACGCCCAGGCCAGCGCGACCGCCCCGCCGAACGAGAAGCCGACGAGGATCGGATTCTCGGCGCCCAGCTCGGCAGCTGCGGCCCGGAGAGCTGCAGCCTGGCTCGCGGGGTCGGTCTGGACAGCTCCCGCGTCGCTGTAGCCGTGGCCGGGTCGGTCGAACGCGAGGACGCGCATCCCTCGCGCGGCCAGCGCGTCGGCGACGCCCGAGTCCGCCCAATCCTCGATCCCGCCGAACGCGCCGTGGAGGAGGACCACGGTCGGTCCCTCACCGGGCCACTCGCGGTGTCGAAGCCGAGTGCCCGCGGCCGTGAACGCTCCGGTCGTCGGGTGGCGGTCCTCGGCCGCCGTCACGAGGACCGCGGTCCAGATCGCTCCCGCAGCGAGTCCGATCAGCAGGAGTGCGGAGGCGAAGACCAAGATGGAGCGGTGCCGACGGGGCATCGGGCGACGTTTCGAGAGGTGGCTCGGTCCGGACGCAGCGCGTGCTGCGTCGCTGGGGACCCTGCCGCTAGACTGCCGCCCGTGGCGCGCAGGTCCAAGCTCGGGAAGGTGTTGTGCCTGGCTGCGATCGCCACGGCGCTGAGCCTCCTGCTCGCCGAGGGCGCGGCGCGCGTGCTGCTCCCGGCGCCGAAGTCGAGCGACCTGCGCATGCTGCTCCCGGATGGGGGCGCCGCACCGATGGCCGAGGCACTGCACTACCTCTACCACTACGGCGAGCGGGAGCGGCAGGGGGCGGGGCCGCGCGGACGACTGCCGGCGTCGATGACGCAGCGCATCGCCTACGACCGGCCGGACTGGGACTACTTCGACGACGACGGCGCGGTCACCTACGCGACCAATGCGCTCGGGTTCCGCGACGAGGAGTTCGAGGTCCTGCCCCGGGAAGGCGAGCTCCGGATCCTCGCTCTCGGCGACTCGTTCACGTTCGGCCTCGGCGTGCCGCTCGAGTTCGCTTGGCCGCAGGTCCTCGAGGGCTCGCTGAGGACCGATCTCGCACCGCGCCCCGTCGAGGTGATCGTCGCCGGCTGGCCCAACACGGCCCCGCAGGACTACGCGCCCTGGTTCGCGACGGACGGCGTCGCGTTCCGGCCGGACGTCGTCGTGCTCGGGCTCTGTCTGAACGACATGGCGCCGGTGCCGATGCTCGCGTTCCCGGCTCCGGAGGTCGGAGAGCCCTGGCTCGGCGGCGCGTCGGTGCTCGCCTCGAGGCTGCAGCAGGCGCTGGCCGCGCGGGACGCTCGCGCGCGCGTCCCCGACCACGGCGCCGCGCTCGAAGCCGACCCTGTGCCGTGGGAGCTCTGCCAGGCCGGGATCCTCGCGGTCCGTGATGCGGCCGAGGCGGCGGGAGCGCGGTTCGTGCTGGCCGTCCTCCCGATGATGTCGGGGCTCGGCCCCGATTACCCCTACGCGCGGATGCACGGAGCGGCGATCGGTTTCGCCGCCGAACACGGCATCGACTGCGTCGACCTGCTGCCGGAACTCGACGGTCTCACGGACGAACAGGTCCAGGTCCACCTGCTGGACCAGCATCCGAACCACGTCGGCCACGCGCGGATCGCGCGCGGCGTGCGGACATTCCTCGATGCGCAGGGGTGGATCCGATGACGTCCATCCGCCGTGTGCTGTCCGCCGCTGCGCTCGGCGTCGTCGCCGCCTGTGAGCCGGCGTTCGAAGTGCCTCGCGAAGCGCCGATCGATCTCGCAGTGGCGCGAGCTCCGTCGACCTGGGCCGTCGGGCAGGACGGCGAAGGGCGCGTGACGCGCACCGACCCGCGGACCGGGCTCGTCTTCGTCCGCGTGCCCGCGACGGAGTCGACGCGCGGAGGGCTCTCCGACGTCGACACGCCCCGTCATCGGGTGCGGATCTCGAACGACCTCTGGGTGTCCACGACCGAGGTCACGGTCGGTGCATGGCGCACCTTCGTGGCTCGGGACGGCGGAGCCATCGAGACGTGGCCGCTGCACGGCTGGCTCGACGAAGAGCCGATCCGCGGCATCAGCCATGCCGACGCAGCCGCGTTCTGCGACGCCTACGGCTACCGACTTCCGACGGAAGCCGAGTGGGAGACCTTCTGTCGTGCAGGTCGCGACGACGTGGTCGTGTCCCGCGACGACGTGCTCACCGAGGCCTGGTGTCATGCGAACGCAGGCGGCCGCGTCCACCCGGTCGCGAGCCGGAGCGCGAACGCCCTCGGGCTGTACGACTGCCTGGGCAACGTCTGGGAGTTCACTTCGGACGGGCTGCTGCCGCGCTACGTGGTCACCGATGAGGCACAGGTCCTCGTCGATCCCAGGGTCCCCGCTGGCACGGGTCCGGTCGTGATCCGCGGCGGGTCGTTCTTCTCGATCCCGATTCCGTGGCCGTCGGATCGGATGTACGCGGAGCAGGACCTCCGGAGCCCGGTGTTCGGGTTCCGGGTCGTGGTGTCCGCCGGCGAGTGACGGCGATCTGGCGCGGACTTTGGTTGGAAACAGTCGAGCCGATGGCACATTGGTCCGCCGCGCACCGCCCGCCGGACCATGGACCAGAACCGAACGACGACGGAACCGACCCGCCCGCGCGTGGGCGTGCTGCTGCTGAACCTCGGGACCCCTGACTCCCCGTCGGTGCCCGACGTGCGGCGCTACCTCGGGCAGTTCCTGATGGACCCGCTGGTCATCGACATCCCGACCCCGCTGCGCGCGCTCCTGGTGCACGGGATCATCCTGCGGACGCGCCCGCGCAAGTCGGCCGAGGCCTACCGGACGATCTGGACCGAGCGCGGTTCGCCTCTGCTCTTCCACGCCGAGGATCTGGCGGCGGGGCTCCGCGCGGAGCTCGGCGACGAGGTGGCCGAGGTCGTCGTCGGCATGCGCTACCAGAACCCGAGCGTCGGAGCGGCTCTCGATCGGCTGCGCGCATCGGCGGTCGACGACGTGGTGGTCGTCCCGCTGTTCCCCCAGTACTCGATGGCGGCGTGGCACTCGGCGGTGAAGGAGGTCTTCGACGTCGCCGGCGGGATGCGGAACGTCCCGAACCTGCGCTTCGTCCCTCCCTACTTCGACCACCCGGCGTTCCTCGACGCGGTGGCTGCGGTGGCGCGCCCGGTCCTGGACGAGATGAAGCCCGACAAGGTCGTGCTCAGCTTCCACGGCATCCCGAACCGGCACTGCACGAAGACCGACGAGAGCGGCGGCCAGCACTGCCTGAAGCGCCCGGACTGCTGCGAGACGATCGTCGACGCGAACCGCTTCTGCTACCGCGCCCAGTGCGTGCACACGGCCAAGGGCATCGCGTCCCGGCTCGGGCTCGGGCCGGACCGGCACGAGGTCACGTTCCAGTCGCGGCTCACGAAGAACTGGATCACCCCGTTCACCGACGAGCGCATCAAGGAGCTGCCGCAAGAGGGGGTCCGTCGCGTCGCGGTGCTGTGCCCGGCCTTCGTCGCCGATTGCCTCGAGACGATCGAGGAGATCGGGATGCGTGCGGCCGAGGACTTCGAGGCGGCCGGCGGCGAGGAGCTGCGCCTCGTGCCCTGCGTGAACGCCGACCCGTCCTGGGTCCGCGGCGTCGCGACGCTCGTTCGCGAGAACCTGCCGCGGTCCGTGTGACCGGACCGCGGTCCGGGTCTCACATCCGGCGGTAGCGCGGGCCGCTCCCGCCCTCGCGCGGCTCCCAGCGCGGGCCGAGCACGTCGGTCGCCTTGCAGTCGATGCAATTCGGCGCGTTGATGACCAGCTTGCCGTCCTGCTCCTCGTAGACGTGGGCGGGGCACATCGCCTCGTACATCCGCGCGACCTCGGCCGGCACGTCCTCGCGCGCGGTCAGGTGGGACGGGATGTCGTCGCGCGTCGAGTTGCCCGACTTGAACACTGCGTCGAGCTTCTGGAAGGTCGTCTCGCCGTCGGCGACCCATTCCTGCTTCGGGGTCACGGTCTTCGGATCGGCAGCGTCTTCCTCGACGGCGATCTTGCCGCCCGGGAACGCACCGCCAGTCAGCGTCATCAGTCCGGCCTTGACCGCTCCGCCGAAGAAGCCCGACTTGAACGCGAGCCGCATGTTGCGGGTCTTCTTCATGTCGGCGACCACGTAGCTGGAGCGGACCGTGTCGTCGTAGCTCTTCAGCTGTGCTGCCGATGTGTCGTCGGCCTTCAGCGCCTGGAAGATCGCGCGTGCCGCGTAGATGCCGGTCTGCATCGCGTAGTGGATGCCCTTCAGCGACGGCACGTCGACGAAGCCCGCCGCGTCCCCGCAGACGACGATCCCGTCACCGGAGAGTCGGTCGGGCAGCGCGTAGAAGCCGCCCTCGGGGATCGTCTTCGCGCCCCACTCGTCGAGCGAGCCGCCCTTCAGGATCTCGGCGAACAGCGGGTGCTTCTTCAGCTGCTGCAGGAGGGCGTGCACGTCGAGCGTCGTCGGGTGGTAGTCGAGGCCGACGACGAGGCCGATCGACACGAGGTCGTCGCCCATCGGGTACGCCCAGCTGCCGCCGAACGCGTCGCGCGGCAGCGGCCAGCCCAGCGTGTGGATCACGCGGTCGAGCGGCTTCTTGACCTCCCAGACCTCTTTCACGCCGAGCGCGTAGATCTGCGGATTCTGCGAGCCGATACCCATCGCGTGGGTCCACGCCTGCGTCAGCGGGTCGCGCGTGCCGGCGGTCAGCGCGGTCACGCGCGCGGTGATGTCACCGGCCGGTTCGAACGAGGAGCCCGGGTTGCCCTCGCGGTCGAGGCCGGTCGGCGTGGTGCGCACGCCGACGACGCGCTCGCCGTCGACCAGCAGCGAGGCCACCGGGAAGCCGGGGAAGACCTGAACGCCTGCGGCCTCTGCCTGCTCGCCGAGCCAACGCACCATCTCGGAGATCGAGATCGCGACGTTGCCGTGGTTCTTCATCGTCGGCGGCGTCGGCAGCTTGGTCGCGCGCTTCTCGCCGAGCAGGTAGACCGCCTCCGCGTCGACCCGCGACCGGAAGAACGGGAAGTCCTCGTCCTTCATGTCGGGGAAGAGTTCACGGAGCGCGCGCGGGTTCATCACCGCGCCGGACAGGTTGTGCTGGCCGAGTTCGCCAGCCTTCTCGAGCACCGCGATCTCGACGTCGCCGAGTCCACCGCCCTTCTCGTTGTCCTCCCGGACCAGGCGGGCGAGCTCGATCGCCCCCGACAGTCCGGCCGGGCCACCGCCGACGAAGACCACGTCCATCGGGATCGCCTCGTCGTCCGGCTTTTCGCGCGCGAGGAACCGTTCGTGGGGCAGCGGCGGCTGGTGGTCGAGGGGGACGATCTTGTGGGTCATGGCGGTCTCCGGACGGGTCCGTTTCCGGCGAATCGACCATCCAAGCCGGGGGCCCGGGGCGGTTCCACTTCGATTTGCTGCAGCGACCCGGGAGGTCCGCGGCCAGCCCGATCCTGGTCCTCGGCGGCGGGGCGGGTCAGAATCCCGGGGACGCCCGCGCGGTCGGGCGCCGACCGCCACCCATGTCCAAGCTGCCTGCGCTGGCCACATCGGCCCTCCTCACGTCCTGCATCGCCACGGACGGCGGCGCCGACGGCGCCGTGTTCGAGCGCGTCGTCATCGCCGAGACCGGCGTCAAGCTCGGGGGCTGTGCGGTGGGCGACCTCGACCCGAGTCACGAGGGTCCCGAGATCGCCGCGGTGGGTGAGGACGGTTCGGTCCACGTCGCGTGGCGGGAGGACGGGAGCTGGCGCTCGGCAGTCGTCGCCCGATGCGGCGGTGAGATGATCCAGTGCGCGATCGGCGACGCCGACCTCGATCACCCGGGTGTCGAGCTCGTGGTCGTCGGGATGCAGCAGGGACCCGAGACCGACGATGGACCGGGTGCCGCCCACCTCATCCGCTGGGTGGATGGCGCCTGGACGAGCGAACTCCTCCTCGTCGACGACGCGCTGCTGCATGCAGCCTCGGTCGGGGAGGGCGAGGTCTTCGTCGCCGGGTTCACCGAACGGGTGCACCGACTCCGTCGGCGGGACGGCGGCTTCAAGGCGGCCGTCGCGATCGATCTGCCGGGTGCGGCGAAGTGCATGATCCCGTTCGCGGATGGGGTCGCCGTGGCCTGCACCGACGGCTCGGTCGTCCACATGACCGCCGACGCGCGCGGCTACACCGGCGAGGTCCTCGACCGTCGCCTCGCCGGTCGGGCTCGCCTCGGCACCGACGGCACGGCGCTCGCGGTCGCCGACGACGACGGGGTGCTGAGTCTCGTGACCCCCGGAGCGTCGACCGTGCGGCTGCACCGGGCGTCCGAGAAGGCTCGCGGTGCCGTGCTCGCGGACCTGGATCCGAGCGTGCCCGGACCGGAGGCCGCGACCGTCGGTTACGACCGTCGCGTGATGTTGCTCCGTGGTCGGGGCGAGGACTGGGACGCGACGCAGCTGTCGCGTGAGGAAGACCGGCTGCACCACCTGGTCCATGCGGATGTCGATCCGGCGCCGGGCGACGAGCTGCTGACCGTCGGCTTCGCCGGGGACGTCGTGATGTTCCGGCGGGTGCGCTGAATCAGCCGACGGCTTTACGCGCGGGCGCCGGCACGCGACACTGCCGCAGCGCTGCCCCGCGTCTCCATTACGCAGTCGATGATCCTCCGAGTCCATGGCGTGGCGCGAATCGGCTTCCTGGCCGCGGTCCTCGCGTCGACCATCGCGCAGCTGTCGGCGCAGGAAGGGAGCGACGCCGTCGACGTGGCTGGGCTGATGCGGCAGATCCGCTCCGGCCAGCTCGACGATGCTGCGCTGGACGCGGCGGCCGACGCGGTGCTGTCGACAGGTGAAGCTGGCGCGCGCTCGCTGTTCCACACGGTGCGGACCGACCTGACGTCGCGTGGCAAGGCGCTCCGCAAGGACGTGGGTCGCTTCGTCCGTGACTTCGGCAGGGCAGCTCCGTCCGTGCTCGCGGCCCGCCTGGGGCGCGACGGGCCGAAGCGCCTCGAGGTCCTCCGCGAGGAGATCCTCTCGCGCTCCCGCTCGGGAAACCTGACGAAGGACGAGGTGACGGCGTTCATCGATCCACGGGTCGCCGAGCTGCGGGAGCTGCTGACGATCCGCTCGGCCGACGTGTTCGAACGAGTGCCCAAGCTCGGTGGGACCTACTCCGAGCTGACGCTCGACGCACTCCGCGTCGAGCGGCTGTTCGATCTCCAGGAGCGCGCCGAGCTGGTGCTGCTGCGCACCGAGACCGGCGCGCGCGAGATCGAGCGCTACCCGCTCGCCGAGGACCCACGGGGAATCCTGGTCGACCTGGAGCGTGACATGACGCGTCTGTGCTGGACGGCCGTGCCGATGGGCGCGCGCGACGCACGCGTGCTCGCCGACAACGAGGTCATCCAAGAGGGAGTTGTTCCCGAGGAACGCGAAGGGGTCCGCATCCTGAACGAGATCCGCGTGCTGGTCGGGCTCCCCGTCGTCGCGATCGATCCGAAGCTCTGCAACGCGTCGCGGGACCACTCGAAGGACATGGTCGAGCACGGTTTCTTCGCCCACGTCTCGCCGGTCCCGGGCAAGGAGTCGTTCGGCCAGCGCGCCGCTCTCGCCGGGACTTCCGCGTCCGCCGAGAACATCGCGGCCGGCCAGCAGAACGGCGCGGGCGCGATCCGTGCGTGGTGGTACTCGCCGGGGCACCATCGCAACATGATGGGTGGGCACCGCCGCGTCGGGCTGGGCCAGCATCGCACGCACTGGACGCAGATGTTCGGCGGCTGACGCACGCTGCGAGGGGCGGGGTGGACCCCTCCCCTCGATCCGATACCCTGCGACGATGGAGAGGCACTTCTCGATCCTGGGATCGGGGCGGTGCGGTTCGACCTGGGTCCACGAGATCCTCTTGAGTCATCCGGCCGTCGCGTTGACCAACGAGGGCGGTGTGATCGCGTTCCTGCACTTCGCGGCGAACATGGCCGGTCTGCCCCGCTTCCAGAGGGGCTCGTTCGCGCCGATCGAGGGGCACCCGGTCCAGGGCATCGTCTCAAAGCGCGCGTCCGGCGCCTTCGCGGAGATCTTCTCGCGGCACGCGCTGCAGATGTGCCGCGAGTTCTACCGCACGACGTTCCGAGGTCGGAAGTTCCGGTGGTGGGGTGAGAAGCTCCTCGATCTGCGGATGGCCCTCGATCTCCAGCGATGGATGCCGGACGCGCACTACGTGCTGCTCGTCCGGGATCCGCGCGATGTGCTGTGTTCGTGGCGCGCGCACGGACGCCGGCGGAACGACAGCCAGGGCCGTCTCGAGCACCTGGACGCACGCGTCTTCGCGGACTCGTGGCGTGCGATCTACGAGGACGGTGCGCCGAAGCTGCGCAACACGCTGACGGTCCGCTACGAGGACCTGCTCGCGAAGCCGCGTCAGAAGGTGAAGGCGATCCTCGATCACCTCGGGCTCGAGTGGCACGAGGGGATCGACGCGACCTTGGGGCCGTCGGCCTGGTTCGCGGAACACGGGACCTCGGACACTCCGCACGAGTCGATCGGCCGCTGGCGGCGTGATCTCGGCGACGACGAGCTCGCGATCGTCGAAGAGGTCTGCGGCGCGCCGATGGAGCGCTTCGGCTACCCGAGGATCGGCAGCAGCGGACCGGAGGGCGGCCGCGGCCCCGGTCGGTCCCGGCGCCCGCGATCGGACGGCGACGAGCCCGACGGCTAGCTACTTGCCGCGCACGCGAACGCGGAGGGTGGTGGCCCGCGCTCGCAGCACCGGCGTCGCGTCGGCCCCGAAGCTCCGGTAGGCACCGTCACCGTCCCCGATCTCGAGACGGTAGCGGCCCACCGCCTCGACGCCGACCTGGATGCGGGGGCTGGCCGCGCGGAAAGCGGTCCAGAGCGACCCGTCGGGTGCGTAGACGCGGACCACGGGCTCGTCGACGTCCTCGACCTCGTGCGGCGGCAGCCAGGCCCGCGCGCTGCGCCCGTCCATCTCGTCGCGCGAGAGGGTGCGTGGCCAACCCTCGTATTGGGGAGCGCCTGCCGCGCGAGGCCAGCACTCGACGGTGAAGGTGCGGGCAGCCGGGTCCAGCGCGACCACGCCGAAGCCCGGCATTCCGTCATGGAGGACGGACGGCTCGTAGCCGGTGTCCCTGGGGTTGGTCGCCGCGAAGATCGACACCTTGTTGCCGAAGCCGTCGACGTGGTCGCCGGTCCACTCGGGCGCGCCGTCCGCACGGTTGCCGCCGACCGCCGGCGGGAGCCACGCCCTCGGGTAGAAGTTCGCCACCGAAGGGACGGCGAACGACCAACCGGCGTCGCGCCACTCGTCGAGGCCATGCCAGCACAGCGTCGCGAGGTGCTGGTCACCACCGAGCATGAACGCACCTGCCGCGCGGATCGGCTGCAGCGCGCGGCGACGGCCGCTCTGCGGCCAGCCGTTGCTGTCGTAGTCCGCGACCAGGTACTGGCGGTTGCCGCCGTGGTGCGTCGCGAGTCCGCCGAACACCGTCTGCGACACTGTCATCTTGAGACGCGTGCCGCCGCTCCAGTCGCGTGCCCACGCGTCGAGGAACGCCTCCTGGCGAGCCCCCAGCAGCTCCGCGCCGGGAACGTCAGCGGTCGACGGGGCGAACTCGGGATCGACGACGTGGTCCGGCCGTCCCGACGTCGTCGCCGGCACGATCCCGAACGGGCCGGACTTGAACTTCCGGTCCTCGAGGATCGCGATGTCGACGCCGCCGTAGCGGAGAGAGCCGTAGTAGACGCCGATGCCCTGGTCGATCGGCGTCGGGTCGAACGCGTCGGGCAGGTGGCTCGTCTGCGTGCGGTCGACCATCCTCACCCACGCGGCGGGCATCACGTAGCCGCCCTTCGAGTCGATGCGCGTCGCGCGGCCGCCGGCGCCCCAGACGTTGCCCTGGTACACGTCGTGGTCGTCAGGGATCGTGATCGTCGGCAGGTCGCGCGTCAGTCCGCGCCAGGCCCAGACCCACAGGTACCACTTGTAGAGGTAGTCGAGTTCGGACAGCCGGCCGCCGGCCTTCTCGGGCTTGGTCGGGCTGCCGCCCTCGTAGATCTGGTCGCCGGAGAAGAACAGGATGTCCGGGCTCCGTGCCCGGACCCGCGCCTCGAGGTCGTCGTGGGGGAACCACAGCCCCTCGCGGTCCCAAGGGAAGCCGCTGCGGCCGAAGCCGTGCCTCACCATGTGGTTCCCGGTGAACCCGGCGACGACGACCCGTTCGGTCGGTCCCGGTTCGGCCTGCACCGTTCCCTCGTAGATGGCGGCGCCCTCGACCGCGTCCGCCGGATACCGGACCCGGTAGCGCATCGAACCGGCTTCGCCCAGGTCCGGGATGCGGAACGTCGCGGTGTAGCCCGGCTGGAGGACGGGCGCTTCTGCGATCGACTCGAAGCCCGCGCCCCGGTCCAGTTCGAGCGCGACCGTCCGCGGCTCGCCCTCGCCGATCGGGAGCATCTGCGCGGTCAGCTTGAGCACGCCCCGGCTCCGCGTGTACTGGGTTCCGCCGATCGGCCCGAAGCGGTTGTCGGGCAGCAGGTCGAGGCGGTCCCCGTCGAAGCGGATGCCGGCGAACCGGAACTCCGAGCCGTCGGCGGTGCCGCCGCTGCCCGCGTCACAGCAGACCGCGAGGCCGCCGGCGAGGAGCCGGTCGGGCACGGCGGACTCCTCGGCGACGTCGAGCACGCGTCCGTCCGCGGCGTCCCGGACCGTCAGTCGGATGCTCGACGTGCCCGCGCCGTCCGGCTCGGCTTCGACCTCGATCCGGGCGCGCGCGGGCGGTGCGGAAGGAGCCACCGCCGATGTCGCTCCCGGCGCGAGGGCGTACAGTTCGGCAATGGTCGTCGACGGCCGCTCGAGGTGGGCGGAGAGGGCGACCACACGGAACGCGCGACATCGTTCCGTCGCCCCGAAGCGGGCGATCTGGGTGTCCTCGGTGTTGGGGAATCTGCCCGACGCGACCTTCCTCCAGGGCCCTTCGGGTCCGTCGCCGATCTCGACGTCGAAGGCGTCGATCCTGCCCGGCACCTCGGGTGCGCGGGGCACGTAGACGATGCCCGCGATCTCGCGCGGCGTGCCCATGTCGATCACGATCTCGTGCGGGTGTTCGGGGCGCCGCTCGCGGAACTCCGTGTGCCAGATCGTCGCCCGGTCGCCGTCGAGCACGTGTCGACCCGGCTGGTCCGGCTCCGCACTGTCGACGCGCGCGACCCGCCAGCCGGAGCGTGGCAGGGTGCCCGCGGGTGCGCGGCTCGCGGCCAGCGGGCGCCCGTCCAGCACGCGGATCGAAGCTCGGCCGGTGCCGTCGATACCGACGGCGACGCCTCCCTCCCGGCCACCCGCCATCTGGACGAGAGCGTGTGCTCGTGGGTCGAGGTCCGGGCTACCGGCACCGAGCCAGATGCCGGCGAACGCGTCCCCGAGCCGTTCCGGCATCGCGACCTCGACCGAGCCGCTCAGCGCACCCGCACGGTCGGCGCTCCGTGCGGACAGCACGTGCAGCGTCCGGTAGGGGAGGTCCTGGCGGACGCAGACCGCCTCGCCGTCCCGCAGCTCCCAGTCCTGGAGTCGGTTCGCCCAGAACTCGGGTCCGACCCAGGTCCGCTGGACCCCGTCCGCGAGCCTGGCTTCGACCGAGGCGACCGTCGGTTCCTGGGCCGACAGGGGGGCGAGCACGAGCAGGGAGAGCCACGCGGGCGGGATGCGCATCCCGGGAGTTTGCCGCGAGGCCCCGGGGCGTTGAAGTGATCGGGCCGGTCGCCGAAGGTTGCCGTGCCCGCACCGAGGGCGTAGCTCCGACGTGTCCACCCGGAGGCTCGCGTCCCCGCAGTCCACCAGAGAATCCCATGCATCGATCGCTCCTCGCTCCTCCCCGCCTCGTTGCCGCAGGCCTCTTCGTCGCCGTGGTCGGCGCCTGCTCCGGAGACGCCGCGACGCCCGACGTCGACAAGACTCTCGGACTTCCGGCGATGGAGCGTCCCGAAGGCTGGTCCGAAGCGCGCGCCGAGCTCGGCAAGAAGCTGTTCTTCGACACCCGCCTCTCGTCGAACGGCGCGATGTCCTGCTCGACCTGCCACCTGCCCGACAAGGGCTGGACCGACGGCAAGCAGTTCTCGCAGAAGGTGTCGGGCGCGATGAACACGCGCAACTCGCCGACGCTCTTCAACGTCGGATACCAGAAGAACGCGTTCTACTGGGACGGTCGCGCGCCCACGATGGAGAAGAACGTCGCTGCGGCCTGGAAGGGCCACATGGGCGGTGACCCCGAGGCGATGGCGGCGACGCTGAACGGCATCCCGGCCTACAAGGCCGAGTTCGAAGCCGCGTTCGGCGGCGAGGCGACCGGCGACACGATCGTCGACGCGTTCTGCGCGTTCGTGCGCTCGCTGCAGGCGGGCGGCACGCGCTACGACCAGTTCCGAGCGGGCGACCAGTCGGCACTGACCGCAGAAGAGCAGGCGGGCCTCGGGCTGTTCCAGGGCAAGGCCGGCTGCGTCGCGTGCCACACGCCGCCGCTGTTCACCGACATGCTCTACCACAACGTCGGCATCGGCATGGACGCCGCCGAGCCGGACGTCGGCGCGAACAAGCCGCACCCGGAGGCGGCGATCGGCTCGTTCAAGACCCCGACGCTCCGTGCGGTCGCGCAGTCGGCTCCCTACTTCCACGACGGCAGCGTTGCGACCCTCGAAGAAGCGGTCGGACTCATGTGCAAGGGCGGAATCGCGAACGAGCACCTCGATCCGATCCTCAAGGCCTTCGCGGCCCGGACGATCTCCGCGGCCGAGCAGAAGCAGATCGTCGCGTTCCTGAAGGCGCTCACTCCGCAGCAGACCTTCACCGCGCCGAAGCTCCCCTGAGCGTCTGCCGCCCCGCCGGTCCTTGACCCGTGGGGTTCGGCTGGCCGAAGATCGAACGGAGATGCGTTCCTGCCGCCCGAAGTCGCTGCTGCTCGCGCTGTGGCTCGCGGTCCAGCTGGTGCTGGGCCCGGTCACCGGCGCGAGTGCCTGCGCGCAGGCGCCCGGCGGGGTCGGCGGAATCGAGCGGAGCTGCTGCGGGGCCACGCCTGCGCAGTCGGCGGTCGTCGAGAAGCTGCAGCACTGCTGCTGCAGCGGGGGGGTGGAGGTCGACTGTGATCGACATCCCGCCGCCCCCGAAGAGCCCGGAGCGCCGGGCGGCTGCGACTGTTCGCACCAGCCCGCTCCCGATGGGCTGCCCGAACCGATCGCCGGGCTCGGCGTCGGAGCTGCGGCCCCGTCGATCCTGCCGCCGCCGGTCGTCGGCTACGTGCGGCTCGCGCGGAGCGCCGTGCGCGGAGAGCTGCCGCCGCGGACCGGGCCACCCGGCGGGCCGGGGCTGGCGATCCACGTCCGCTACTGCGTGTTCCTGATCTGAGCTGTGGCGCCCCGAGCGGGTGGGGTCCTGGCTGGGCCTCCGCCTGCGCGAGTGCGCGCCTCGTGCGCGCGGACCGTCCCTGGGCGCCGTGCGCCCGCGCCTGATCCGGAACCGTCATGCCACTCCACCCGATCTCCCGTGCCGGAGGTCTCGCCCTCTGCCTGCTCGCCGCGTGTGCGACCGAGCCGATCGACCGCCCGAGCCTCGAGCAGGTGCGCCGCCGCGGCGTCTTCCCCGACGTCCCACTCGACTTCGAGGTCGAGATCTCGTCGGCGTCGGTGTCGATCGCGCCGAACCTCGACGAGTTGGTCCGGCTGTCCCTGGCCCGCGATCCCGGCATCGCCGCGGCCTTCGAGGAGTGGCGGGCCGCGCTGGCCCGGGTGCCCCAGGTGGGCGCGTTGCCGGACCCACGCCTGACATGGGCGCACTTCCTCGAGTCGATCGAGACGCGCACCGGTCCGCAGCAGGACCGGGTGTCCGTCGCGCAGACGTTCCCCTGGTTCGGCAAGCTGCAGGGGCGCGTGGACGTCGCCGCGAAGCACGCTGACGCGCTGTGGTGGAACGTCGAGGCACGCCGTGCGGCGGTCGTCCTCGATGTGCACGACGCCTACTACGAGTACGCGCGGCTCGGGCGTGACATCGGCCTGACCCGCGACAACCTCGAGCTGCTGCAGAGTCTGGAGCCCGTCGTGCAGCGTCGTGTCCAGGGGGGTGGGGCGCAGGCGCCGCTGCTCCAGCTGCAGGTCGAGATCGGCAAGCTCGAGGACCAGCTCGCCGGCTTCGAAGCGTTCCGTCCGGCCGTGGCCGCGCGCCTGCTGACGCGGATCGACCTGGAGGAGTTCGGTGAACTCGCCTGGCCCGACTTGGAGGTGCCCGCGCCCCTGCCGGGGGACCTCGGCTCGTGGCTGCGCGAGATGGCCGAGGGCAACCCGGAGCTGCGTGGACTGACCGAGGCCGTCGCGCGGGAAGACGCGCGCGTGATCTCCGCCGATCGGGAGTCGCTGCCCGACGTGACGGTGGGGGTCGACTGGCTCCGCACCGGGGACGCCAGGATGCCCGGCGTCGTCGGCAGTGGGGACGACCCGTTCGCCGTGTCGGTCGGCGTGAATCTCCCGATCGGTCGGGCCAAGTATCGCGCGATCGTCGACGAGGCCGAGGCGGGCCGTGCGTCTGCCCGCCAGAAGCTCGAACGCCGGATCGACGAACTCGCGGTCGCGCTGCGGCACGCGCGCTTCCAGCACGACGACGCCGCTCGGCAGATCGGCCTCTACCGCGACACCCTGCTGCCGCGCGCGCGCCAGGCGCTGTCGGTCACGCAGGCTGCCTACGGCCAGGGAGGGGCCGTCCTGCTCGACGTCATCGACCGCCAGCGCGCGCTGCTGGCCTTCGAACAGGCCTACTGGCGCGCCTGCGCCGAACTCGGGCGGAGCCGCGCACGGATCGAGTCGATCCTCGGCAGGCATCGCTTCCTGGACATGCACGAAGGGGTCACCCAGACCACAGAAGGTTCACGATGAAGACCTCCCAACTCGCGGCGGCCGGCGTTCTCGTCGGCCTCGTCCTGCTCGCAGCCGGCTTCGGCGTCGGGCGCCTGATGTCGCACGACCACGGACCCTCGGTCGCCGCTCCGCAGACCGGCGAGCCAGCGGGGCTCGGCTTCACCTGTCCGATGCATCCCCAGGTGGTCGTGCCCGAGCAGGTCCCCTGCCCGCTCTGCGGGATGGCGCTGGTCGAGGTGTCCGATACGGGGGGTGACCCTGGCCCTCGTCGCCTCCGGATCAGTGAGGCGGACGCCGCGCTCGCAGCAATCCGGACGGCGCCCGTCGAGCGTCGGTTCACGACCAAGAGGCTCCGCTTGTCGGGCGAGATCGAGGTCGACGAGACGCGGGTCCGCACCGTCGCCGCGCGCGTCCCGGGGCGTCTCGATCGGCTCTTCGTCGACTTCACCGGCGTGACGGTCCGCCGCGGCGACCACCTCGTCGAGATCTACAGCCCCGATCTGTTCACCGCGCAGCAGGAACTGCTCGAGGCGCGCGTGCGACTCGACCGGGCGGACCCGGGGCAGAGTGCGTTCCTGGCTGAGAGCGACCGCCGGCTGTTCGAGAGCGCGCGCGAGAAGCTGCTCGAGTGGGGGCTGACTCCGGCGGTGATCGACGCGGTGCTCGCGCGGGGCACGGCCGAGGATCGGATCACGCTGAGCGCTCCGACGTCTGGCGTCGTCGTCCACAAGAACGTCGCCGAGGGCGACTACGTGACGACGGGAACGCGCCTCTACCGGATCGCGGAGCTCGACCGGCTCTGGGTCGTGCTGTCGGTGTACGAGAAGGACCTGGGCCAGGTCCGCTACGGCCAGGTCGTCCAGCTGACCGCGGATGCTCTGCCCGGCGAGGTCCACGAAGGGCGCATCTCGTTCGTCGCCCCCGTCGTCGACGAGCGCACCCGGACCGTGCGGGTTCGCGTGCAGGTCGACAACCCGGGCGGCCGGCTGAAGCCCGGGATGTTCGTGCGCGCACGGATCGAGGCGCGTCTCGGCGACGGCGGGCGGATCCTGGACGTGCGTCTGGCCGGCAAGTGGATCAGCCCGATGCACCCGGAGATCGTCAAGGACGGTCCCGGGGTCTGCGACGTCTGCGGGATGGAGCTCGTGCCGGCCGAGAGTCTCGGCTACGTGCAGGACGACGCCGCGGTGAAGCCGCTCGTGATCCCCTACACCGCGGTCCTCCCGACCGGCAGGCGCGCGGTCGTCTACGTCCAGGTCGAGTCGGGGCCTGAGCCCGTGTTCGAAGGCCGTGAAGTCGTGCTCGGGCCGCGCGCGGGCGACGACCAGGTGATCCTCGCCGGTCTCGCCGAGCACGAGCGCGTGGTCGTGTCGGGGGCGTTCAAGCTCGACAGCGCGCTGCAGATCCACGCGCGCCCGAGCCTGCTCTCCGCCGGCCCTGGCGGTGCTTGGATCGCGGGGCCGGTCGATCCTGGCTTCGTGGAGTCGCTCGAACCGCTGTGGGCCGCATACTTCGCGCTCGGGAACGCGCTGGTGCGCTCCGACGAAGACGCCGGGCGGACTGCGTTCGCGGCGCTCGGAGAGGCGCTGGGCGGCGTGCGTCCGGATGCGCTCGGCGCGTCCGGCCGACGCGCGTACGACGACGAGCGCGTCGCGCTGGCTGCTGCGGTCGCAGCGGCCGAGAGCGCGGATCTCGGAGCACAGCGCTCTGCGTTCCACGACGTCTCGCGAGCGATGCTCGCGGTCGACGTCCGCTTCGGCCACGCGGGCACCCGCGTCCACCGGGAGTCGTTCTGCCCGATGGCGTTCGACGACACCGGGGCGGTGTGGCTCCAGGTCGAGCCTGTCCTCGCGAACCCGTACTTCGGCGATGAGATGCTGAGGTGCGGGGACTTCCTGCGCCTGCTTCCGGGCCTGGGAGGAGAGATCGCGGCGCCTCGAATCGATCCCGTACGGGAGCCTCGCGAGGATCCGGAGCCGGCCGAGGTGACTCCTACGACCGTGCCCGTCGGGCGTTCCGGTTCCGTCACCGACGTCTTGCTGCGCGGCGTTGCCGTGCAGCGCGCGCTCGCAGCCGACCGCATGGGAGACGAAGAGCTCGACCAGCTGTCGGCCGTCGCTTCGGACATCGATGCGCTGGTCGCATCCGCGCCAGAGGACCGGCAGCCGGAACTCCGCGGAGTTCTCGGCGAGGTGTTCGATGCGGCGAAGGCCTGCCGCGCTGCATCCGACCTGCGGACGCGGCGTGCCTCGTTCGAGGCGTTGTCGAAAGCGCTGCTGCGACTCGTGTCCGGATTCGGCCACTCGGCGGGCGCGACGCTCGTCGAGGCGCACTGCCCGATGGCCTTCGACGACCGTGGGGCGAGCTGGCTCCAAGCGGGAGAGGAGATCCTCAATCCGTACTTCGGCAGCGAGATGCTGAGGTGTGGTCGGGTCGATCGACGGTTCGCACCGCGGCGGGAGGACTGACCCTTGGACGGCTCTCCGACACTGCTCTCGCGGATGCTCCGCTTCTGCCTGGAGAACCGACTCGTGGTCGGCCTCCTGACGCTCGTGCTCGTCGGGGCAGGGGTCGTCACAGCACCGTTCCCCGTGTTCGACGACCTCGGCCTGCCGCGGGATCCGGTCGCAGTCGACGCGATTCCCGACACGGGAGAGAACCAGCAGATCGTCTTCACCGAATGGCCGGGGCGCTCACCCCAGGACGTCGAGGATCAGATCACCTATCCGCTGACCGCAGCGCTCCTCGGCGTGCCGGGCGTGAAGTCGATCCGCAGCACGTCGATGTTCGGCTTCTCGTCGGTCTTCGTCGTGTTCGACGACGACGTCGAGTTCTACTGGTCGCGTTCGCGCATCCTCGAGAAGCTCCAGAGCCTGCCCGCGAACACGCTGCCGTCGGGCGTCGAACCCGGTCTGGGCCCCGACGCGACGGCGCTCGGGCAGGTGTTCTGGTACACGCTCGAGGGCCAGGACGAGGAAGGCAGGGCCACCGGCGGCTGGAACCCGGAGGAGCTCCGGTCGATCCAGGACTTCCAGGTCCGCTACGCGCTGCAGGCCGTGCCGGGCGTGGCGGAGGTCGCGTCGATCGGTGGGTTCGTCAAGGAGTACCAGATCGACGTCGACCCGGACGCGATGCGGTTCCACGGCGTCGGGCTCGACGACGTGTTCCGCGCGGTTCGTGACAGCAACGTCGACGTGGGCGCCCGGACGATCGAGGTCAACCGTGCCGAGTACGTGGTCCGCGGGCTCGGCTTCCTGCGCGGGATCGAGGACCTCGAGCAGACGGTGGTCCGCGTTCGCGATGGGATTCCGCTGACGTTGGGCGAGGTCGCGCACGTGGGCACCGGTCCGGCGCTCCGCCGGGGTGCGTTGGACCGCGGCGGAGCCGAGGCGGTCGGGGGCGTGGTCGTCGTCCGGCACGGTGCGAACCCGATGCAGGTCCTGCAGGCCGTCCACCAGAAGCTCGACGAGATCCGCGTCGGGCTGCCGACGCGATCGCTCGAGAATGGCCGGATCTCGCGCGTCGCGGTCGTGCCGTTCTACGACCGCTCGGAGCTGATCGCCGAGACCGTCGGCACGCTCGGCGCGGCGCTGCGGCAGCAGCTCCTCGTGACGATCCTCGTCGTGCTGCTGATGGTCGGGCACTTCCGCAGCGCGCTGCTGATCTCGGGGCTGCTGCCGCTCGGCGTGCTCGGCACGTTCGTCGCGATGCGGGGCTTCGGCGTCGAGGCGAACATCGTCGCTCTCAGCGGCATCGCGATCGCGATCGGGACGATGGTCGACATGGGCATCGTGCTGACCGAGAGCATCCTGCAGCGGCTGCAGCCGGGAGCGACGGTGCGCGAGCGGCTCGAGGCCGTGCACGCGGCGGGGCTCGAGGTCGGCGGTGCGGTCCTCACCGCGGTGCTGACCACGGTCGTCAGCTTCCTGCCGGTGTTCACGATGGAGGGGCAGGAAGGCAAGCTGTTCCAGCCCCTCGCGTTCACGAAGACGTTCGCGCTGCTCGTGTCGATCGTCGTGGCGCTCGTGGTGCTGCCCGTGGCCGCCCACGCGCTGCTCGGCGGGCGCGGGCGGCTCGACGCAGCGCGTCGGGGTCCGCTGACCCGGATCGCCACCTTTCTCGCCGCTGCGGCCATCACGGTGGCGCTCGGTCTCGACTGGGCGCCGATCGGACCCGGTCAGGACGCGGCCAACATCGCCTTCACGGTCGCGGTCGTCGGCGGGACGCTCGGGCTCTTCGCGCTGCTCGAACGCGGCTACGAGCCGCTGCTCCGCGCGTGCCTCGCCGCGCCGTGGGCCTTCCTCGCGCTGCCGTTCCTGGCGACGGTCCTCGGTCTGACCGTGTGGCTCGGCTACGGCGCGACCTCGGCCGTGTTGCTTCCGGCGATCCTGCTGGCGCTCGCACTCGTCGTCGTCCCGGCCGCGCGCGCGGGCCTGCGTGGTCCGGGAACCTGGGCTCGTGTGGCGGGCGCTGCGGCGCTGCTGCTCGGGCTGGCCGCCGGCTTCGGCATCTATCGTTCCACGGGGCCCGGGGGCGCGGACGCGGGAGCTGCCACGCCGTTCGAACAGGGGATGGCGAAGGCCTTCCCCGGTCTGGGCAAGCAGTTCATGCCGCCGCTCGACGAGGGCGCGTTCCTTCTGATGCCCGTGACCGGCT
The DNA here is from genome assembly GCA_027621295.1 of Planctomycetota bacterium. GTDB lineage: Bacteria > Planctomycetota > UBA1135 > UBA1135 > UBA2386 > JAQCBR01. The sequence goes on along the minus strand of JAQCBR010000063.1, from coordinate 2,748 downwards.
ACCACGCGTCGATCGGCGAGGCGATGGACGTGCTCCAGACCCAGGACCGGGCGATCCGCGCGATTCCGGAGGTGCGCGACGTGGTCGGCAAGATCGGACGCGTCGACAGTCCGCTCGACCCGGCGCCGGTCGGCATGATCGAGACCGTCGTCACCTACCACCCCGAGTTCCGGACCGGTCCGGACGGCGAGCTGCTCCGCTTCCGCCACGACGGGACGGCCTTCGTCCTCGACGACGGACACCAGCTGATCCCGGACCCCGACGGGCGACCGTTCCGCAACTGGCGCCCCGGCATCGAGAGTCCGAACGACATCTGGAACGAGGTCGAAGCCGCGTCGCGGCTCGTCGGCACGACGCGCGCTTCGCTGCTCGGTCCGATCGAGACCCGGCGCGTGATGCTGCAGACCGGGATGCGTAGTCCGCTCGGCGTGAAGGTCCGGGGCCCTGATCTCGCGACCGTCGAGGCGGTCGGGCTCGCGATCCAGGAACGGCTCCAGCTGGTCCCGCAGGTGTCGGCGGAAACGGTGATCGCCGAGCGCGTGGTCGGCAAGCCGTACCTGCAGATCGAGATCGATCGTCCGGCGATCGCTCGGCACGGGCTGTCGGTGCGCGCGGTCCAGGACGTGATCGAAGTGGCGCTCGGTGGGCGCCCCGTCACGCGGACGGTCGAAGGCCGCGAGCGCTATCCGGTCCGCGTGCGCTACCTGCGGGAGCTCCGTGACCGGATCGACGAGGTCGGCGACATCCTCGTGCCGTCGCCGACGGGCGCGCAGATCCCGCTCGCCCAGCTCGCGCAGATCCGCTACGCGCCGGGGCCGTCGATGATCCGGAGCGAGGACACGTTCCTCACCGCGTACGTGACGTTCGGCGCACGGTCCGGCGAAGCGCTGGGAGACGTCGTGGCCGCGTGCCAGGCGCAGCTCGATGCCGACATCGCGGCCGGGCTCCTCGAGATCCCGGAAGGCGTGTCGTTCCGCTTCGCCGGGGAGTTCGAGAACCAACTGCGGGCCGAGGAGAAGCTCCGCGTGGTGCTGCCGCTCGCGCTCCTGGTGATCTTCCTGCTGATCTGGCTCCAGTTCCGTTCGACCGGAGCGTCGCTGCTCGTCTTCTCCGGCGTGTTCGTCGCGTGGTCGGGAGGCTTCCTGCTGCTGTGGCTCTACGCGCAGCCGTGGTTCCTCGACGTGGAGGTCCTGGGGCGAGACCTGCAGGACCTGTTCCAGGTCGGGCCGGTGTACCTGAGCGTCGCGGTCTGGGTCGGATTCCTCGCGCTCTTCGGCGTCGCGACCGACGACGGCGTGCTGATGGGCACCTACCTGAAGCAGTCGTTCTCCGAGCGCGCGCCGACGACGCGCGCCGAGGTCCGGGAGGCCGTCGTCTCGGCCGGGATGCGCCGCATCCGCCCGTGCCTGATGACGTCGGCGACGACCGTGCTGGCACTCCTCCCGGTGCTCACGAGCCAGGGCCGGGGGGCGGACGTGATGCTGCCGATGGCGATCCCGTCCTTCGGCGGGATGCTGCTCGTGCTGATCACGATCTTCGTCGTGCCGACGCTCTGGTCGGTGACCTGGGAGCGTCGGGTCCGCCGTCTTCCCGTGTCAGCGCCCGCCGGCGAGGATGTCGGCGAGCGGTAGCGCCTGGAACGCGAGGTGCGCGCGACTGCACTCGTACAGGATGCCGACCGTGTCGGCGTCGACCTGGACGAGGCTCGAGTAGCCGGCGCTCAGCCCCTCGTCGAGCAGCAGCCCCTCGCTCCAGGTCGCGCCGTCGTCGGCGCTGTAGCGGACGGTGATCTGGCGTCGCGGCGCGCGGGGCACCGCTGGGTTCGAGAACAGCAGCAGATCGTCCGCCGCGCCGGGCCGGCCGCGTTCGAAGCGGATCAGGCTCGCCATGCACACCGGCTCCGGCAGCGCGCTCCGCGACGTCGGGTGCTCGCTCCAGGTCTGACCCCGGTCGCGCGTGACGGCGACCGCGCGGGAACCGCCGCGGTCGTCGCGCATGTTCAGCATCCAGGAACCGTCGGCGAGCTCGACGAGGCTGCTCTCGGTGGTCTTCGGTCGCGCGCCGGTGCCGACGTGCCACGTCTCGCCGCGGTCGTCGCTCCACACGACGGTCGAGTGGGGGATGCCGTCGCCGTCGCGGAACTGGGCCGGGATCGCCAGCACGCCTTCGGACGTCGTGATGCCCGTGCCCGGCCCCTGCAGGAACAGCCGCCAGCTCGGGTCCTTCATCGACCGCGTCAGGTTGCGCGGTGCCGACCAGGTCCGACCTTCGTTGTCGCTCCATGCACAGACGAGCTGGCCGGTGTCGGCGGGGTCGAGGCCGGGGCGGGAGCCGTTCCAGCCGTTGTTGCCCTGGGACCAGAGTCCGAACACGAAGACGCGGTCGGTCTCGCGGTCGACGAGGAGGCACGGATCGCCGACGCCGTTCTGTTCGTGGGGTGCGCCCATGTCGAGCGCGAGGATCGTCGGCCCGAACGTCTCGCCACCGTCGGTGCTGCGGCGGACCGCGACGTCGATGTCCCCCGGGAGGTCACCGCCTCCCCGGTGCCGTAGGTCGAACGCGGCGATCAGCGTGCCCTTCGCGGTGCGGACGAGCGCGGGGATGCGCGAGGTGTGCACCCCGTCCTCGCCTCCGCGTCGGACCGACGTCCCGATCCGCTGAGGGGGCGTGCCGTCCGCGAGCGGAGGGACAGCGAGGTCGTCGCCCCGCGACGTCCGGATGGTGACCACGCGAGCGGCGATCCGGTCG
>JAQCBR010000062.1 GCA_027621295.1 Planctomycetota bacterium | reverse complement strand
ACGGAACGGTTCCGGTCAACGTGCTCGAGTTCGGCGGCGTGATCTTCCTCGGGCAGATCCTGCTGCTGGTGCTGCTGGTCGTGTTCCTGCTGCGGGCTGCCCGTCCGGGTGGAGAACCCGGTGCGGTGCACCGCCTGATCGCTCTGTGTGCGGATCGGTTCGGCGGTCCTCAGGTGCGCGAGGTCTCCGCCACTCTGCGCGGGCTCCGCACCCAGCGATCGGTGTACGCCGACGTCGAGCGCTTCGAGCTGTTCGCACTCGCCCAGCGCTTCGGCATCGGCTTCAACGTCGCGGTACTCGTCGTCACGCTGCATCGCGTCGCGTTCTCCGACCTCGTCTTCGCCTGGTCGACGACGCTCGACCTCGATGCGGCGACGGTCCACGCGGTGGCGCGCGCCGTCGCGCTGCCGTGGCTGTGGCTGCCGGCGGCAGTGCCGAGTCTCGAGATGGTCGAGGCCAGCCAATGGGCGCGGATGCCGGGCACCTTCGTCGGCGGGATCGGCGAGGAGCAGGCCGCGGCGCTCGCAGCGGGTTGGTGGGCGTTCCTGGTGGCCGGCACGCTGGCCTGGGGGCTCGTGCCGCGGACGTGCGCATGGGGCTTCGGACGGGTCCGTGCCCATCGCGCGCGACGGGCGACCACGCTCGACCACGCGGGCTTCCAGCGTCTGTTCGACGCGATGCTGCCTCGCGGCAGTGGGTGGGAGGGTCCGGCTGCCGACGTCGTCGCGGGCCCGGCTCCAGCGTCGCTGCGCGCGGTCGCAGGCGCTGCGCCGCGCGCGGTCGGCGCGCCGACCTGGGCCATCGCGTGGGGCAGCCTCGGGAGAGCGGCGCCGCAGGTCGGTCAGCAGCTCCGGCAGCGGTATGCGGCGGACGTCCGAGCGGTGCTTCCCGCGGGCGGCGCCGAGCTCGAGGACGACGACCGGGCGCTCCTCGGACTGCGTGGAGCGACGCGGGTCGCGTTCGTCGCCGCGGCGGGCCAGCAGCCGACGGCGGACGTGCTCGACTTCCTCCGGAGCGTGCGGGAGCAGATCGGCTCGGGCCGCCCGCTGGTGGTCGGGCTGCTCGAACTCGGGAGGGACGGCGCCACCGGCCAGGTGGCCGCGGAGGAGCGTGCGGCCTGGGAACGCGCGCTCGGCGCGCTCGGCGATGCCCACCTCTGGATCGATGCGTTGGAGGTCGACGCAGCCGGAGGTGCTCGCTGATGGACGCCCCGACCTTCGTCGTCGTCGGCAACGTCAACCAGGGCAAGTCGTCGGTGACCGCCGCGCTGTCCGAGAACACGGGCATCCCGATCGACAGCTACCCGGGCACGACCCGCGTGGCCGGGACCTACGTGTTCCGCAGCGGGGAACAGGTGCTGTTCCGGCTCGTCGACACGCCCGGCTTCCAGCAGCCGCGCCAGGTGCTGCGCTGGTTGCGCGCGCGGGCGTCCACGGCGTCGGCGCGGCCTGCGGCGGTGCGCGCCTTCGTCGAGGAGCACGCGGGTTCGGACGAGTTCCACGACGAGGTGGAGCTCCTCCGGCCGATCCTCGACGGCGCGGGCATCCTCTACGTCGTCGACGCGTCGAGCCACCTGGAGCCGTCCAACGAGGCGGAGATGGAGATCCTGCGCTGGACCGGCCAGCCGGCGATGGCGCTCCTCAACCGCGTCCGCGACCGGGATCACGCCGACGAATGGCGCCCGACGCTGCGTCAGTTCTTCCACATCGTCCGCGACTTCGACGCCCATGCGGCGCGCTTCGCGGACCGGGTCGCGCTGCTGCGGGGATTCCGCGAGATCAGACCCGAATGGGAAGCGGCGATCGATGCCGCGGTGGGTGCGATGGAAGCGGAAGCGAGGCGCCGGAGTCGCGTCGCTGCTTCGGCCATCGCGGACCTGATGGTCGCCGCGCTGTCCCACGTCGAGCGCCGGCCGTTGGGCGAGGGTGACGACGAGGCGCAGGTCGGGAGGGCACTCGAAGAGGCGTTCCGCGACGCCCAGCGGCGGCTCGAGCGCCGGGCACGCGAGTAGGTCGAACGCGTCTTCGGTCACCCGCCGCTGCGCGGCGACGAGCCCGATGCGGAGGTCCTCGCGAGCGATCTGTTCGCGGCCGCGACCTGGGAGGCCTTCGGACTGTCCCGCTCGCAGCTCCTGCAGTTCGGCGCGGTGAGCGGTGCGGCGGTCGGAGTGCTCGCCGATCTCGGTGTCGGCGGGCTGTCACTCGGCACGGCGACGGCGCTCGGCGCTGGCCTCGGCGCCGCGGCGGCGTGGTTCGGCGGCCAGAGTCTCGCCAAGGTCCGGACCGGAGGAGCGATGGACTGGAAGGGGCGACTCCTGCCGTTCTTCGGCACGGGCACCTTCCTGACGATGGGGCCGGTCAAGAACCAGCGCTACGCGTGGGTCCTGCTCGATCGCGCGCTCGTCCACGCACGTGCGGTGCGCGACCGCAGCCACGCGTCCCGCGCTTCTCTGTCGTTGCCCGCGACGCGGGTCACCGACCTGCCCGAGGATCTCCGCGCCCGCCTCGCGAAGGCCCTCGGGGCCATCCTTGCCGAGGCTTCGTCCGGAGTCCGCGCCGAGACGCGGGAGCGTTTCGCTGCGGGGATCGACGCGGCGCTGTCGCGTTAGGCGTCGAGCAGCGCTGCAAGCACGGCGGCGATCGAGCCCGGGTCGCAGGGGCGCGGACGGGTGCTCCGGACCGGGGCACCGAAGGGGGGACCCGGGAAGTGCGGGTCGTCGGCGAAGCGTGCGACGACGTGGACGTGCACGTGCGGGACCATGTTGCCGAGGCTCAGGACGTTCACCTTTTCGGGCGACAGCGTCGCGCGCAGCGCCCGCTCGGTCGCTTCGACGATCCTGTGCACAGCGAGCCGTTCGCCCGACGAGAGATCGGTGAGTTCGCGGACGTGACGTTCGACGATGACGCGGCAGAAGCCCGAGTAGCCCGGCTCGTCGGCGAGCACGACGCGGCACAGCGAGTTTCGCCACAGCACGGTTCCGCCGTCGTGACGGCACAGTTGGCATTGGGAACGCACGCGGGCAGCGTAAGCGGATCGGATCGCCGCGCACGGGTGCGGGTCTGGCTCGATACAGTGACCATCATGTCGGCCGCGCGCGTCCTCGCCCTGACCCTCGCCGCGACGGCTTCCGTGTGCGGCCAGCAGCGGGAGGCCTACGTGGGACCACCCGTCCGGTACGAGGCGGACGACGCGCACGACGCCGTGCGGCGGATCGGTGCAGCCTGGGCGCGCGGCGAGTGGATGCCCGAGCGGGACGTGAAGCTGGGCTTCCTGCCCGCGCTCCTCGAAGCCCTCGACGTGCCGATCAGTTCGCAGACCCTCGTGTTCTCGAAGACGAGCTTCCAGAACGAACGGATCGGCCCGCTGAGCCCGCGCGCGATCTACTTCGGCGATCGCGCCTACGTCGGGTTCGTGCCGGGATCGGGCGTCCTCGAGGTCACGGCCGTCGATCCGGAGAAGGGGGCGATCTTCTACACGGTCGAGGACCGCGGCGGCGAAGCGCCGGTCGTGCGTCGTGATGACGGCGCCTGCCTGCGCTGTCATGCTTTCGCCTGGACGGAGGGCTGGCCCGGGCATCTGGTTCGTTCGGTGTTCGTCGACGGTGAGGGCCTGCCGCTCCAGCGCCTCGGAGCCGACGTCGTCCACCATGACACGCCCTACGCCGACCGGTGGGGCGGGTGGTACGTCACAGGCGAGCACGGCGAGATGCGCCACCGGGGCAACGTCGTCTGGCCCGACGACGCAGTCGATCCTTTGGTGCCCGAGGGGGGAGCGAACCTCGTCGCGCTCGACGGCCGGTTCGACGCCGATCGCTACCCGAGCCCGCACAGCGACGTCGTCGCGCTGATGGTCCTGGAGCACCAGACGCGGGCCCACAACCTGCTTGCCTGGGCCAACTACGAGGCCGCGATCCTGCTGGATCGGCAGCGTGGCACGAACGCTGCGCTCGGGCGGGAGCCTGGGCACCAGAGCGACTCGACGAGGCGGCGGCTCCAGGACCTGGCCGACCGCATCCTGCGCTGCTTCCTGTTCCGCGATGAGCCACTGCTGCCGTCGCCGGTGCGCGGCACGTCGGCGTTCGCCGCGGAGTTCCCGTCCACGGGGCGTTCGGACAGCGAAGGTCGCTCGCTGCGAGACCTCGATCTCGAAACGCGGCTGTTCCGCTGGCCCGTCAGCTACGTGTTCGAGTCGGACGCGTTCGCCGCCCTGCACCCCGCGGTGCGCGACATCGTGGTGCTTCGACTCGAACGCGTCCTCACCGGGCGGACAGGCCGTCTCGCCTACCGGCACATCGGTGACGAGGCCCGCGAGGTCGCGCTCGCGCTGCTCCGCTCGGCTTCGGTGTTGCCGCCGGGTGACGGGTGAGGGATCTTCGCTGCGCGCCAACCATGCGAAGCTCCGCCCGAAGCAAGCCGTCACCTCGTCGTGTGCTGGTCCTGGCAGCCGGCAGCGTGCTGGCCGCGCTCGGTCTGGCCGAGGTCACACTGCGAGTCGTCGACCTGCCGCCGACGGCCTCGACGTTCGGGTTCCTCGGCGGGATCCTCAGCGAGGGCGACCAATACGCGCCGGATCGCGCACGCTTCTGGAAGCTCCAGCCCTCGCCTCCGTTCGCCAACGAGGCGGGACTGCGCGGCTGGCTTCCGGCGGAGGGTCCAGCTGGCGCCGACACCCTGCGGATCGCCTGCGTCGGCGACTCGTGTACGTTCGGAGCACACGTCCGCTACGAGGAGTCCTACGCGATGGTGCTCGAGGCGATGCTGCGCCAGCGGCTGCCGAACCGTCGCGTAGAGACCGTGGTCGCTGGCGTCCCCGGCTACTCCACGTGGCAGGATCGCGCGGTCTACGAGCAGCACGCCGTCGCGATGCAGCCTGACGTGACTGTCCTCTACTGCGGTGGTTGGAACGACTACGTGCCGGCCTTCGGCGAGAGCGACCGCGAGCGTGCGACCCAGTGGCGGCTGCGCCGTCTGCTGCGCGGCGTCGGCGGGGCACCGACCGAGGCGGAGCGCGAGGAGCTGTGGGCGGCTTTCCGTGCGGGAGATGCGCCGGACGGTCGGCGGGTGCCGCCCGCGGACTTCCTCGAGAACATGGAGGCACTGCTCCGGATGGCGACCGAACACGGCGGCCGCGTCGTGCTCGTGATCCCACCGCTCGATTCCGAGACCGAGGCACGCACCCCGGTGGCGCTCGAGTACCGGCAGATGGTGATCGATCTCGCGGAGAGAGAACAGCTGCGTGTCGTCGACGGTCCTGCTCTCTTCGCTGGCCGGCGAGCTGAAGCAGCGCCGCCCGAGGACTTCCCGAGCACGTGGCCCTGCCTCTACGACTGGGTCCACCCCTCGGTGCTCGGTCATCGTCTGCTCGGCGAGGCGCTGTTCGAGGTCTTCGAAGCCGAGGGATGGCTCGTGGACTCCGATGCGCGCGTCGCACCTCGCGTGGACTCGATCCGGAGTCTGGAGCCCGGGCGCTTCGAGCTTCGCGGTGCGGGCTTCGACGAGGCCGCCGTCGAACGCGTGTTCGCAGGCCCTTTCTGGCTGCCCGGGCACCACGTCGTCGACGGCAGCACGATCGAGGTCACGGTTCCGCCCGGACTTCCCCCGGGAGACCAGCCGCTGACGCTCGTCGGCGGGTTCGGTGCCCGGGTGCTCGACGTCCAGGTTCCGATCGCGCCGCCGGTCCTCTCTGCGGAGGTCGAGGCTGCGGCCGACGGTGGGCTCCGCGCGGTCTTCCGCGCCGAGGGCCCGCCGAGCTGGCGCGTGCACGCTTGGCTAGGTCCGCTCGCGCTGGGTGAGCCCGAGCGGACCCGGCACGGCCCCTTCTGGCTAGCCGGTGCCGACGCGGCGCGTCCAGCTGGTCGCGGGGAGGAGCCGTTCCTCTTCGAGCGCGTGCCGATCGACCCGATCGACGGAGAGTTCGACGCCGACGGCGTGTGGCGTCACCAGATCGACGTCGACGCCGCGACGGCGTCCACGTTGCCCGACCGGCTCTACCTGCAGGCGATCGTCTACGAGCCGCCTTCGACCGGCCGGGCGAGCCTCACGGGGCTGGTCGTCGTCGAGCTGAGGTGAGGTCCAGTCTCGCTCACGCGAGCGTGGAGCGCGGCGTGGTCGGGCCGTAGCGACCGAGCACGTCAGAGACCTGCCGCAGCGTGAATGGCTTCGTCACGTAGGCGTCGAAGCCCGATCGCAGCGCGCGCTCTGCGTCTCCCGCCATCGCGCGGGCCGTGAACGCGATGATCGGGATCTCCGACGTCGTGGTGTCCGCGCGGAGCCGGCGGAGCACTTCGAAGCCGTCCATGTCCGGCAGGTTGATGTCGAGGAAGATCAGGTCCGGCTGCTCGACGGACGCCTGCTGGACTCCCGCGATTCCGTTCTCCGCGCAGATCAGCTGGACGTTCGCGATGACGCTCAGCACGGCCTCCATCAGCGCGATGTTCTGCGGGTTGTCCTCGATGTACAGGATCGTGCAGCCGGCTTCCTCGTCGACGTCCGACGTGCGCAGCAGTCGAGCGGCTTCGGGCGCCTGCGCGGGCACGTCGATCGGCTCGGCGTTCTGCCCCGATGGCCCGTGGCCGTGGATGTCGACTTGCAGCGGCAGCTCGATCCAGAACTCGCTCACGCCCTCGGGCCTGCTCTCGTAGCCGATCGCGCCTCCCATCGCCTCGACGACCTGCTTGGTGATCGTAAGACCGATGCCACTGCCGCTCGGCGACGGGCCGTCCGCGATCGGGCGCTGGGCGGGTCCCAGGATCGCCGCCCTGTCTGCGGGGATGCCGGGGCCGGCGTCGAGCACGCTCAGTCGGGCGGAGTGCAGGCGCGGGCGCGCTCGGACCGTGATGCAGGAGCCCGGCTGGCCGTACTTGATCGAGTTGGTCAGGACGTTGAACAGCGCCTGCTTGACCCGCGTCGGGTCGCAGAACAGCGTCAGCTCGTCGTCGGGGAGGTCGGTCGCGACGGTGAGGTTGCGATCCCTCAGCGCCTGCTGCAGCGAGGTGATCACCTCGCGGAGGATCGGGCCCAGCGGGACGGGCTCGCTCCGGAATTCCATCCGACCGGACTCGATCCGCGATAGATCGAGGATCTCGTCGATCAGCCCGAGCAGGTGCTTGCCGGCGTCGTGGATCGAGTGCACCCAGCGCTGCCCCTTCTCGTCGAGGCCGTGCGGGTCGCCAGCCAGCAGCTGGGAGAACCCGAGGATCGCCGACAGCGGCGTGCGCAGCTCATGGCTCATCGACGACAGGAACGAGGTCTTCAGCTGGTTCGCCTGATCCGCGGCGGTCCGCGCGCGCGTCAGCGCGTCCTCGATCTGCTTGTGCGTGTCGATGTCGTTGAGCGTTCCGAGCGCGCCCCCCGACTCCTCGTCGATCAGGGCCTTGAGCGTGACCCAGCGCGGCTCGCCGATGTCCGTGATGATCCGGACCTCGGCCTGCACACTCGGTTCCTCACGACGGCGTAGGCGTCCCAGCAGTTCGATGACGAGCGGGCGGTCTTCGTGGACGAAGCTGTCGGCCACCGGATGACCGAGCGCAGCGTGTCCGGGGCGCGCCGTCAGCTCGGACCACGCCGGATTCAGGAACGACCAGCGGCCGTCGCTGTCCGAGCGGAAGACCGGCACCGGCAACGTGCGCACCAGCTCTGCGAACCGTCGCTCCGAGAGCCGGAGGCTCTCGATCAGTCGGACCGATGCGTGGACGGCCTGCTCGTCCCGCTTCGTCGAGGCGTCATGCTGCGGGTCCGAGTCGCTCACGTCGTCTGCTCCAGCCTGCTGGCCCACGCGTCGGCGGCGCAGACGTCCGCGTAGAGCGGGAGGATCTCGCGGCAGAAGAACTCCTGCTCGAACGGCGTCCGGCCGACCGTGCAGTCGGAGAGGACCGTCACGCGGTAGCCGCGCTCGGTCGCGGCTCGCCCGGTGCTGTCGATGCAGACCGAGGTGATCGCGCCGGCCAGCGCGATGTTCTTGATGCCGCGCTCCTGCAGGACGCGATCGAGGTCCGTGTTGGAGAACGCGTTCAGGCCGCGCTTGCCCGGGACCTGGAGGAGCCGGTCGCCGAACGTGGCGAACTCCTGGACGGTCTCGCCTCCCGGGGTGCCGGCCCGGAACGCTCCGCTGTCGCGCACGACCTTCAGGATGCCGGTCGGTTCGACGAGTTCCTCGTAGGTCGGCGTGAACAGGATCGGCGTGGCGATCATGGTCACGGGGCTGTCCGCGAGCCGCGACATCAGCGCGGTCGTGTGCGCGAGCACGTCATCGACGGAACGGCCGTCCTCGATGGCCGCGCGAAGCACGCCGTCGCGTCGGAAGTAGTCGTTCTGGAACCCGATCAGGATCAGTGCGGTCTCAGCGGCATGCATGGGCGGGTCTAGGGGCATTCATACCCGGCCAGCAACCCTGGGAGGGAGGGTCGCTTTCGCCGAGATCGGCCGCGGGTCAGCAATATACGGTTCTTGATTGGAGTGAGCGCGCCCCCCGGCACAGTGCGGAATTCTACCCGGGACCTCCGCGCGCATGGTGTCTGGGGCGGACGTGGTTGGCGATCCCAGATGCAGCCGCAGGTCATCCAAGAGACGACCAGGGCGTCGGGTTCGCGCGAAGTCCGACGGCTACCTGCGGTCCGCGCGCTTCCCCGAGGCGGGCGCGAGGTCGAGCTCGGCGCCGGCTGTGAACTCCGCGACGACGGGCTCGCCTCCCTCCGCGGCGCGCACGACGTGCACCCGACCGCGCCCGAGGACCTCTCCGGTGCCGCCCTGGACGACCAGCGCCGTGCCCTCGTCCAGGCCGAGCCCGACGAATCCCGGAATTCGGCGGATGAGCGCGGTCAGGTCAGGCAAGCGACCTCTCTCGGTCAGGTGTTGGTCGATGGCGACTCCCGGCAGGAAGCCGAGGCCCTGCTCGTAGCCTTCCGCGGAGACGCGCTGGTTCCCGAGTGGGTCACCCCTCGGCATGTACTCGCCCTGGATCGATGCGCCCGCCGAAGAACCGGCGATCACGCCGCCTCGTGCGAGAACGCCGCGCAGTGCGGTCAGCGCGCGCGTGCCGTCGAAGGCATCGACGAAGCGCCACTGTCGGCCGCCGCCGAACCAGACGCCGGTCGCCCGCTCGAGCCTCGCGACGTACTGGTCCCGATCGACCTCGTCCGGATGGCGCTCCGAGAGGACGACGGCTTCGGCGGCGCCGAGCGCGCGGCAGCGCTCGGCGAGGCTCTCGAGACTGGCCTCCGAGCCGGGTGCGGCGATCGGCAGCAGCACGATCCGTGCGTCCGCGCCGCCAGCCAGCGACACGAAGCGGTCGAGCGCGGGCCGGGGCAGACTCCCGCCTCCGACGATGATCAGAGCTCCGCTCGCGATCGCTGGAGGTGCCGCCGGCTCCTGCGGGAAGTCGCTCTCCGCCCTGTTCCGCGCGGCGCGTCGCAGGGACGTCAGGTCGGCGACCGCGCCTGCGGCGAGGGACTGGACCAGCTCCTCCCTGCGCGCGGTCGCGGCGAGGACCAGAGTGGCTGTGGATGAACCGACCACTTCGATCGTCCTGCCGCGGACGAGGATCGCCGTGCCTTCGTCGATGCCGATGCCGAACCGGCCCGGGTGGGCTGCAACGGCCTTGCGCAGCCGCCCGATCCGATTCCGCGCGACGAAGTGCTGGTCGATGATCGATCCCGGCAGGAGGTCGAGGCCGACGGCGATCTCCGGTTCCTCGCGCCCCTGCGCGATCATCACCCGTGACTGGATCGCCGCCCCCGCGCTCGTGCCGCCGACCACGCCGCCCCGCTGCACGACGTCGAGGACGAGACGCTCCAGGTCCTTGCCGACGAAGCGCTCGGCGATCCGGGACTGGCTGCCGCCGCTGAACCAGACACCCGTCGCGCGTCGCAGCGCATCGCGGTCGGCGTCGTGGCTACCCTGAGTCGACGGGTGGACGGCGACCAGCTCCGCGAGCTCGAACTTCCGCCAGGGCTCGAGCCAGCTCTCGAACGCGGTGTCGTCCCGGTCCGCGCTGGCCGACGCGCTCGGCACGACGACGATGCGCGCTTCGCGTCCCCCGGCCCAGGTGACGAATCGCTCCCGCGCTTCGGCGGGCGTGCCGCCGCCACCGACCACGACGAGACCGCCTCGGATGCCGTCCGGGTCGATCCGATCGGCGGTCTCCTGCTGCCCGTGCGCTGCGGGAAGCAGCGCGAGCAGCGGCGTGAGCGCCCAGAGAATCCTGGCGGCGGTTCTCATGCCCGGTCGTAGGCCTCGCGCAGCCAGTCCAGGAGCTCCGCGTCCACGGCCTCCACGCCGTCGAGCCGCACGCGGTGGGAGGTCATCGCGTTGCCCGACTCCTCGAGGCGCGCGCCGGCCGGATCGCCCTTCAGCTGGATACCGACATCGACCCGGGTCTTCGTCGCGGGCGTGACCACCGCGAACTGCTTCGACCGCCGCAGGCTGACGCTGGTCTTCTTCGGGGCGATCTCCACGTCGTCCCCGAACGCACGGACGGCGGCGAGCAGCGCATCGAGGATCGGCCTGAAACCTGCCTTCGCGCCCGCGTACTGGGCGTCGATCAGCGCGTCGCCAGCGGGCGCGCCGCCGTCCTGCTCGAGCGCTTTGTGCGCGACGAGGTTCGCGTAGCCGTGCGTGAGCCCGTGCTCCGACTTCAGGTGACGGACGATCTCGCCGTGCTTGGCCAGCCCCGCACCGCGCGCGGTGCGCACCCACCACGCGAGATCGTGGCCGGTCTTCTCGGCGAGGTTCTGGATCATCGCCGCAGCGGCGTCTTCGGAACTCCTTGCCATCGCGAGGGAGTCTAGCGGCGGTGGGTGACCACGCGCTCCCCTCAGGGGCGTCGCGGCGTCACGCCCAGCAGGCTGCGCACGAAGAAGTCGCGTCGTCGCCTCTGCCCGTAGGCGCTGCCGCCGGCCCCGTGGCCACCGCCCGGAAAGACGATGAGTTCGAAGTCCTTGTCCGCACGGATCAGCGCGTCGACGACCTGCATGGTCGACGCGGGGTCGACGTTGTCGTCGAGCTCTCCGACGGTCAGCAGCAGGTCTCCGGTCAGTCGGTGCGCCTGGGTGACGTTCGACTGTTCCTCGTAGTGGGGCCCGATCGGCCAGCCCATCCACAGTTCGTTCCACCAGACCTTGTCCATGCGGTTGTCGTGGCATCCACAGTCGGCCGCGGCGGCGTCGTAGAAGTCGCCGTGCGCGAGGACGGCGCGCAGTGCGTTCTGGCCTCCGGCCGAGCCGCCGTAGATGCCGACGCGTTCCAGGTCCATCCACGGGCGCTGCTCCGCCGCGGCTCGCATCCACGCGATCCGGTCCGGGAACCCGCCGTCGCCGAGGTTCTTCCAGGCGACGTCGTGGAACGCCTTCGAGCGCCAGTTCGTGCCCATGCCGTCGATCTTGATCAGGACGAAGCCGAGCTCGGCCATCGCCATCTCGCCGCGGTGCGGCTGGAACGTCTTGGGAACGTGATGGTCGTGGGGCCCGGCGTAGATGCTCTCGATGACCGGGTAGCGCCGATCGGGGTCGAACGTCGTCGGCCTCCAGATCACGCCCCAGATATCGGTCTCGCCGTCGCGGCCTTTCGCGACGAAGCGCTCGGGCATCTGCCAACCCGCGGCGGCGAGTGCCGTTGCGTCCACGCGCTCGATGGTCGTGACCAGCGCTCCGTCCGCGGTCCGCCGCAGTTCGACGACCGGAGGGTGATCCACCCGTGACCATGTGTCGGCGAAGTGCGTCCGGTCGGGCGACCACGAAGCCGTATGCGTGCCGTCGCCCGCGGTCAGGAGCGTCATCCCCGATCCGTCCAGCGCGACGCGCGCGAAGTGCTGGTGGTACGGGTCCTGCTCGGGGTCGTGCCCCATCACGCGGGCGATCAGGAATCCGCCGTCTTCGTCGACGTGTTCGACCGCCCGGATCACGAGCTCGCCCGGGGTCAGGTCCCGGATCTCTGCGCCCGTCGCAGCGTCGTGGAGGTGCACGTGGTTGAAGCCGCTGCGCTCCGACATCCACAGCACGTGGCCCGACTTCTCGAGCCACCACACGAACGCCTTGTGGTTGTAGTCGAAGAACGTCGCCGGCTGCTCGTCGATCAGCGCGCGCGTGTCCCCGGTGGTCGCGTCGACCGCGACGACCCGGAACACCTCGTGGCCGCGCTGGTTGTAGACGAACGTGAATCGCTGGCCGTCCGCGTCCCAGCGCAGATCCCCGGTGCTCCAGGGATTCGGGAACAGAGCCTCGTCGACCGGGATCTCCACCCCGGCGATCGGGTCGAACAGCCGTGGACGACGCTGCGGGAGCACGTCTCCGGGCTTCGCGTAGACGAGGTCCTTCAGCTTCGGCTGCAGCTGGTCGCGCGGACTCGACTCGACCATGTGGATGGTGCGCGACTCGCCGGCCCGGGTCCGGAACACCACGAGCCGGTCCGAGGTCGGCGACCAGTGGAAGTCCTCGCGGAAGCCGTCGTCGGCCGAGCCATCGGCGCTCAGCCGTCGCTCTTCTCCACTGCCGTCGCGGACCCACACGTCATGGTCGCGGACGAACGCTTCGAACTTCCCGTCCGGCGACCGTGACCCCCGGCGTTCGCGGACGTTGTCGCGGAGACCGCGGTCCTGCCGCCACCCGCGCCGTCCTCGCTCGGCGGCGGGCGGGGGAGGCGCTGGGGTGAGGCCTCCGCTCGCCGACCACCGGAATCCCTCGTTGCCGATCGAGAAGTGGAGGTCGAGATCGTCACCGACGGCGAGGCGCTCGAGACGGAGGCGCCCGGCGTCGATCGCCTGGCCGGTGGCCGACGCCAGCGCCGCTGCGAGTGCCTCCGCGTCGAACAGCGGCCTCCGTGCCCCCGTTGCGGTCTCGATCAGCGAGTGTTCGGTCCGCTCGGGGCCGCGGTCCACGCTGATCCAGAACCGGTCGCCTTTCCCGAGCCAGTGCGGTCCTGACACGCTGCCGGTGACGAGCCCGCGAAATCTCGCCGCATGTCCGTCGGCGCGCTCGTAGTCGGCGGCCGCTCCCTGGGACGTCGCCGAAGAGGAGAAGAAGATGAGGGCGAGCGCGATCGGAAGGAGCCGCATGTCGCGGATCGTCCCGCGACGGGGGTTGCGGCGCGAGGGGCGGGTCCCGCTGGACCTGTCGCCGAGCGGTCAGCCGAGCAGGCGGGGGACGAACACCGCGGCGATCGCCAGCACCGCGACGCCGATCCCGATCATGCGCATGCGATCAGGGGCAGCGCCGCGTCCCGCGTCGTAGCGGAACACCGGGGTCAAGACGGGCGGGGGAGCGGGAACGGTGGCGGCTCTCTTCGGGATCATCGTGGTCGTCTCCAAGCGGACCACGTTGGACGCCGCCGGGCGGCGCGATCTTCCCGCACGGACCCACACGGGCCGCGACCTCCGGCCCGCCTGTGCGGCCTGCGGGCGCCCCACGCGGCCTTTGCCCGCACCGATGGACGCCGATCCCGATTTGCGACGCGGTGCAATCAGCGGCGGGACGACGTCCCGGCGAGCTTCTTGCCGAGTTCGACGAGCGCATCGCCGAACGCGGTCGCCGCTTCGCGGGCCCCACCTCGAACCGCACCCGACGCGGCATCCACGGCGGCTCCGGCGACTGCGGCAGGCTTCCGGCCGAGGACTTCGAAGACCTCTCCCATCACCGGTGCGAGGCGTTCACGCAGGCGGATCAGATGGCCGCGCGCGTCCGAGGTCCGCGCCGCGAGCCCGTCGCCGGCCTGCGCGAGGCCTCGCCCGAGTGCGATCACGAAGCGCCTTCCCGCGTGTTCCACCGAGCGTGCGAGTTGCTTCGCGTCCTCTCTCGCCTGGCGCGTGCCGGCGCGCGCGGCTTCCTCGGCCGTGAGCCGCAGCGCGAGCGCGGCCTTCTCCAGGCCATCGCCGACGCCGTCGACGACGGCCACCAGATCGGGATGGCGCCCTGCACGGACGGCCGACCTCGCGCCATCGACGGCGCCCCGCGCCACTTCGGCCATCATCTCCTCGAGGCTCTCGGCCCCCTCGATTCCTGCGTGGATCGCCTCGACGACGCGCTTCGCGACGGTCTCGCGCACATTCCGGCCTGCCTCCATGGCCGCTGCGATGGTCGTGCGCAGCGGATGCTCCGACTGGGTTCCGGTCTTCATGGCATTCCTCCAGGCGAGCAACGGTCGTGACCCAGGGCTCCTTTCGCAGTTCGAAAGCCCGCCGTCGAACGCACGTTCCTGCCCACGCCCAACGCGTCGAGGAGAACCACCATGACGAGCGACAGACCTTCCCCCGACCACGCCGAGTCCTTCATGCAGCGGAAGCTGTTCGTCCTCCGGCCGGAGATGACCCTGGATCAGGCGGCGCACGACCTGCTCCGGCACGGGTTCTCGGGCGCACCGGTCGTCGACGCGTCGGGGCGCCTCCTCGGCGTGCTGTCGGAGCTCGACTGCCTCGAGGCGCTGGCTGCCTCCGCGTTCGACCAGGCCCCGCCGGGGCTCGTCGCCGACCGCATGCACCGGGAACTCGACGTGATCTCGCCGGCGACCGATCTGTTCGCGGTCGTCCAGCGCTTCCGCGAGCACATCCATCGCCGCCTGTTGGTCGTGGACGACGACGGGAAGCTGCTGGGCGTGGTGGCGAGGCGCGACGTGCTGCGCGCGCTCGGGCACGTGCGTCGGCGACGCGAGGCCGGCGTCCCGGAGTCGACCTACGAATCGCTGCGACGGAGCTGGGTCCGTTAGCGCATCCAGCGGTCTCGTGCGCTACGCGATGAGCCCTTCGACGACGCGGGCAGCCTCGACTCCGGTGAGCTTCTGCTCGAGCCCCTGGAACGGGAACGTCAGCCGTTCGTGGTCGATGCCCAGCAGGTGGAGCATCGTCGCGTGCAGGTCGCGCACGTGGACCGGGTTCTCGGCGACGTTGTAGCTGAACTCGTCCGTCTTCCCGTATTCGATGCCGCCGCGGATCCCGCCGCCGGCGAGCCAGCCGGAGAAGCAGCGCGGGTGGTGGTCGCGTCCGTAGTCGTCCCGCGACATGTTGCCCTGGCCGTAGATGGTCCGCCCGAACTCGCCCGCGAACACGATGAGCGTGTCGTCGAGGAGCCCACGCTGGGCGAGGTCGAGGATCAGCGCCGCGGACGGCTGGTCGACGTCGTAGCACTGGCCGGGGAGCTGCTTGGGGAGGATCGAGTGATGGTCCCAGCCGCGGTGGAAGAGCTGCACGAAGCGGACGTCGCGCTCGATCATCCGCCGCGCGAGCAGGCAGTTGCGGGCGAAGGATCCAGGCTTGTGGACCTCGGGTCCGTAGAGGTCGAGGACGCTCTTCGGTTCGTTCTCGATGTCGACGAGTTCGGGCACCGAGGTCTGCAGGCGGAACGCCATCTCCTGCTGGGCGATCGTCGTGTCGATCTCCGGGTCGCCGGTGACCGCGCGGTGGTCGGCGTTGACCGCGCGCAGCGTGTCGAGCATGCGGCGGCGTGCGGTCGCGTCGATGCCAGCCGGGTTCGAGAGGAACAGCACCGGGTCGCCGTGGGTCTGCAGCGCGGCGCCCTGGAAACGCGACGGCAGGAAGCCGCTGCCCCACATGCGGCTGTACAGCCCCTGGACGTTCCGGGTCCCGCCGGTCCAGAACGCCGAGGTCAGCACCATGAAGTCCGGCAGGTCGCGGTTCATCGAACCGAGGCCGTAGCTGAGCCACGCGCCCATGCTCGCCTTGCCGGGGATCTCGGAGCCGGTGCAGAAGAACGTCTTGCCGGGGTCGTGGTTGATCGCGTGCGTGTTCAGCGACTTGACGACCGCGACCTTCTCTCCCGCCCACTTCGACAGGTAGGGCAGGAGCTCGCACCAGTCGACGCCGGTCTTCGGGTGCGGCGTGAAGCGGAACTTCGACGGCTGGATCTTCTGTTCGCGGCCGCGGGTCATCGCGGTCACGCGCTGGCCGCGGGTCACCGACGGCGGCAGCGGCTCGCCGAGGCGGTCCTGCAGGCCGGGCTTGTGGTCGAACAGGTCGACCTGACTCGGTGCGCCGGCCATGAACAGGAAGATCACGCGGCGTGCGCGCGGCGCGTGGTGCGGGCCGTGCGGCAGCACGCCAGGAGCTCGCGTCGGCTGGGCGGCGAGCGGAGCCGTCAGCGACGCCAGCGCCGTCGCGCCGAGGCCCATCGTGCCGGCAGACAGGAAGCGCCGGCGCTCCTCGAGGGCGGCGATGCGGCGGAGGTCTTCGGGGTGCAGGGTGGGTTCGTGCACGGGTTCAGCTCCGGTGGCGGGTCGCGTCGAGGTTGAAGAGCGTGCTGACGGTCAGCGTCCAGGTCGCCAGCTCGGCGGCATCGGCCTCGAGGAGCGACGGGTCGGCGGCGAGGTCACGGGCGAGAGTCGGGTGGGCCCGGTAGTGGTCGCGGAGGTCGCGAACGCCCTGGAGCAGCGCCTGCTGGACCTCGGGCGACGGCACCTGGCAGGTGACCGTCTCGTACAGGTCGCGGATCCGCTCCGCGTCGTCGCCCGCCATCCCGCTCCTCGTGCGCGCGAGGTGGCGCGCCGCGGCCAGGTACTCGGGCTCGTTCAGCAGGAGCAGCGCCTGCAGGGGAGTGTTCGTCCTCTCCCGGCGCGCGACGCAGGCCTCGCGGCTCGGAGCGTCGAGGATCGTCATCTGCGGCGGGGGGAGTCCGCGCTTCCAGAACGTGTAGACGCTGCGCCGGTGCTGCGCGCCTTCGTCCGCCACGTGCACACGCGGGTAGGAGTCTGGCAGCGCGACGGCCTCCCAGAGCCCCGGCGGCTGCGGGATCTTCACGCTCGGTCCGAACATCGTGCGGTCGAGCAGGCCGCTCGCGGCGAGGATCTGGTCGCGCACGACTTCGGCATCGAGGCGGTAGCGCGCGCCGCGTCCGAGCAGACGGTTCTCCGGATCGGCCCGGAAGCGCGCGGTCTCGGCCGACGAGTCCTGTCGGTAGGTGGCAGACGCGACGATGCGGCGGACGAGGCCCTTCACGTCCCAGCCGCTCCGGACGAAGCCCTGCGCGAGGTGATCGAGCAGCGCCGGATGACTCGGGCTCTCCCCCTGGGTGCCGAAGTCCTCGGACGTCTTGACGAGGCCCGTTCCGAACAGGATCTGCCAGACGCGGTTCACTGCGACGCGTGCGGTCAGCGGGTGGTCGGTTCGCACCGTCCAGCGCGCGAGGTCCATGCGGGACGGGATCGTGTCCCCGCCGAATTCACCGAGCGGCGGCAGGAACGCCGGCGTGCCGCGCGACACCTGCTCCCCGGGCTGCTGGTAGTCGCCCCGCCGCAGCAGGAACGCAGGCCGTGGCTCGGCGCGCTCGCGCATCACGAGCGCTGCCGGGACGCCGATCCGGAGGTCATCGCGGGCGCGGGTCGCGCGCTGGCGCTCCTTGCGCGCGGCGTCGAGGCGGGCGCCGTAGTCCTCCGGCCTCTCCGCCTCGGGCATCGTCTCCAGCGTGCGCACCGCCGACTGCACGGCGTCCAGCTCCTGCTGCGCGGCATCCAGCGCGAGCCGCTGTGCCTCGTCCGGGAACTCGACGTAGGGCTGCTGCAGGCCGCGACGGAAGTCTCCGCCGCTCCGCCCACCGGTCTCGGGCGCGCCGTCGAGCCCGTTGAAGAACGCGAAGAGCCCGTAGAACTCGCGCTGGCTGATCGGGTCGTACTTGTGGTCGTGGCAGACCGCACAGTGGGCGGTCAGCCCGAGGAACGCGGTGCTGTACGCGGTCACCCGGTCGATCACGTTGTTCGTGTAGCTCTCCTCCGGGAGGGCCGTGCCCACGTCGATGATCCGGTGCAGGCGGTGGAAGCCGCTCGCGACGAGCTGGTCGCTCGTCGGCTCGGGGTGGAGGTCGCCCGCCACCTGGTCGACGACGAACTGGTCGTAGGGCAGGTTGTCGTTGAGCGCGCGGATCACCCAGTCGCGGTACGCGCTGACCTCGCGGTAGTGGTCGTGGTGGATGCCGTTCGTGTCGGCGAAGCGGACGACGTCGAGCCAGGGCCGCGCGAAGTGCTCGCCGAACGTCGGTCGGGACAGCAGGTCGTCGACGACCGCCAGGTAAGCATCCTCGCTCGGATCTGCGACGAACTCGCGGACCTCCTCGGGTGTCGGCGGCAGCCCGGTCAGGTCCAGGTGGAGGCGCCGCAGCAGCGTGCGGGGCTCGGCCTCGGCGCTCGGCGCCAAGCCCTCGGCTTCGAGCCGGGCGAGCACGAACGCATCGATCGGGTCCCGGCGCCAGCTGCCGTCGCGCACGTAAGGCTCCTCGACCGCGGCGCCGGGCGAACGGAACGCCCAGTGGTCGGTGGCCTTCTGGGCCAGCAGAGGCGCCGCCGCCGAGATCGACAGGGCGGCGAGGAGACCGAGCGAGGGGCGCGCGACGACCATGGCGGAGATCGTAGCGCCCACGGCGCGTGCGTCAGCGCTGCGGTCGAGGGTGAATCGGTGCGCGGCGCGATGTGCCGGTGCCTTGCGATCGGGCCTGGGCTACGGAGACTCGCGGCGCTTCGGGCGCACGAGGTCGGTCACGGTGCGGAGCGGCGGACCTTCCCCGTCGGACTCGATTGCCGAGAGCGTCCTGCGGCAGAGCTCGATCTGCTCGGAGAGAGAGCGTGCCTCCCTGTGACCGGTCAACGCTCTCTCCAGCTCGCGGAGCCTGGGCAGAACGGGCTTCGCGGCACCGCCGTAGCTGGCCAGTGTCTTCAGGCAGCCGGTGATCCGGTCCTTCTTGCCCCAGAGCTCGATGTCCATCACGTCGAGACACAGCTCCATGCCCTCGGCGATTCGATGCCTCGCGAGGAGGTCGAGTCCGCTCAGGCGGATGCCGCTCGCGAACATCACACCGCTGGGTGCTGGCGTCTCGATCGCTCCGACGATCGCTGGCAGGAGCGGCGAGATCTCGTCGAGCGTGAGGTTGCGGTAGACCGACTCGAGCGCGCTGCGCGCGCGCCCGTCGTCGTTCTGTAGCAGCCGCGTCACGGCCTCTCGGAGCAGGTCGCGGTCGATGCCGTCGAGGGAGCGGGCGAGCAGGCCGCGCATGCCGAGCGCGCCGCCCTTGTAGAACAGGGCGAAGCACAGGTAGCGCTGCGTGAACTGGCGAGGGTCAGCCGGGTCGTCACGGAGCGCGAGCCGCAGCATCGCGGGCGCCGCGCTGCGGGCGGCGTCGCCGATCGCGGCGAGCGCCAGCGCCGCCTGGATGCGAAGCCACACGTCGTCGTTCTCGAGGAGTCGCGTCAGTGTTGGCACCGAGCTCCGCGCGCGGTCGCCGACCGCGGCAATGGCTTCGCAGGCCCCGTAGCGAGCTTCCCGGCTCTTGGATCCGAGCAGCCGCAGGACCGGCGCGAGGTCGAACTGCGGTCGCCGCGCGATGGTCTCCGCGGCCCGGTTGCGGACCGCGGGGGACCAGCCGGACAGGAGCTGGAGCAGCTCGCGGTCGGACGCGGCGTCGAACTGCTCCTTGCCCCTGTCCCAGGTGTGGAACCCACGTCCGGCGGCCACGGCATCCTCGAGCTCGGCCTCGGTCAGCGGCTTGCACGCGGGTGCGTCCCGACCGGTGATCGCGAGCCGCCGCTGCGGCAGCGTCATCGCGAGCACGAAGGCGCCGGTGCAGTCCCAGTTCCCGTACTTGTGCTCGGCTCCGTCCATGCCGGCGCCGCCCTGGTAGGGGAAGCTCCCGTCGTGCGCGCGGGCGAGGTCGTAGTACCAGCGCTGCTCGCGGAGGAATGCGGCCGCCGCATCGGGCCCGGCGCGCAGCGCGCCGAGCGGTCCCCACAGCAAGCTGAAGTAGTTGCCGGTGTGCCCGAGCTCGCGCTCGCCGTAGGACGCGACCGTCATCCTCGCGAAGAACCGCGCCGCCTCCTCGTCACCCTGCAGGTCGAAGAGCACGGCGGCGACCGAGTTCTTGCCGTTGTCGTCGTGCATGTCCCAGCCGGGCCGATGGTCGCCGTAGGGGATCGCGCCCTTCTCCGCGTAGAACCGGAAGAAGCGGTTCGCGCGGTCGATCGCGGCGGTGATCTCCTCGCTGTCGATCCCGCAGCGCCGGGTCAGCACCAGCGCGAGGTGGCAGATGATGCCGGCTTGGTTGAGTGCGCCGTAGCCGCCGAGGCTGCCGTGAAGGCGGCCCTCGTTGAGGTCTGGCCACGCCATGCCGTGTCCCCACGTGCCGACGCCGCTCTGGCCCTCGGCGATCTTCTGCGCGTAGGCGGTGATCGCCTTCTTCACCGACGCGTCGCGGGTCGCGAGGAAGTACTCGGTCAGGAACAGCGTTCGGTATCCCCACATCCACGCCGCGGATCCGGTGGTCTGGTTGGCGAGCGTCGGGCGGACGCTCGGCGAGCCGACCTCGAGCGCCAGTCGACGGACCGAGGGGAGGTGCTCCTTCTTGCCGGCGGCGAGGAGCGCGAGCGCGTTGACCATCCCGTCGATGTCGCCCTTCATGTTCCGGGCAATGTGCTCGCAGGCGGCGTCGAGGATCGCCGCGGACTTCTTGCAGTCGAACGGCGCGGTGTCCGCGTAGGTGCCGAGTCGGCGCAGCTCGACGGTGACCGGCTCCTCCTGGCCATCCCGCCAGCGCAGCAGCGTGAGCTTGCCATCACCGGCCTCGGCGCGGGCGATCGCGTCTCCGAGTTGGATCCGCGGGTCACCGTCGAATCGCGCGCTGTCCAGGCCGAGGAGCACGTCGCCCTCCCGGAGTCGTCCCTCGGCGGGCGAGTCGGCTGCGACCTGGGTCACCAGGATCTGCCGCGCGTCGGTGGTGGCGTGCTTCCAGCCCCACATCCAGCCGCGCGCACCGGTTGGCCCGAGATTCCAGTCGTGCTTGCCGTCAGGTCGACCGCCAGCCGTGAGGTCGGGGACCGGCGGCTTCTGGCGCTGGGCCGGAGCCAGGGCTGCGAGAACGCCGGCCAAGCAGGCGATGGAGGCGAGTCCGCTTCGCATCGCCGAAGCGTAGCGTCGCGTGGCGTGGCGAGTGGGGCGGGCTCCGGCCGCGCCCACTCGTCACCAGCCGAGCTGCGTCGCGAGACCCTGGGTCATCGCGATCCCGGTCGCGTTGGCCCCGGGTGCTGGCGAGGCGACCTGGAAGTAGAGCCACGCGCCGAGCAGCGACCGGTCATCGGGCAGCGGCAGGCTCCACGACGCGGTGCCGCCCGCGGCGATCGGCGCGGAGACCGCGCCGTCGATGCTGCAGAGCAGCTGGCAGTTGGGCATGCCGACCGCGGTGAGCGAAAGCGGCAGGCTGGTGCCGTTCCAGGACTGGTCGGACAGGCCGATCAGCAGAGACGCGAGCGGCTGGTTCGGAACGAGTCCGGTCGCCTCGAGCCCCAGCGACTTGCCGATGCGCGCCGGAGCGAGCGGGTCGATCGCGAGGGTCGGGGCGGCTGCGGCACCACATCCGGCGCCGTAGGCGACGACGTCCGGGAGGGCGACGTCCGCGGTCCACAGGCCGCGACCCAGCGTGGCGAGCACGAGGCGGCGCGTGCCGTGCATGAACGAGATCTCCTCGGCGACGACGTTCGCCGGGCCGTCGTTGTCGGTCGTCCAGTGGGCGCCGCCGTCGTCGCTCGTGAACACGCCGACCTCGGTCGCCGCGTAGAGCACGTCCGGATCGTCGGGGTGGACCGCCATGCCGTAGACGGGAGCGGTCGGCAGCGCGAACGGCGCGGTGCCGGTGATGCGCTGCCAGGTCACGCCGCCGTCCGCGGAGCGCCACAGGTTGTCCGCGGCGAAGCCGGCGAGGGTCGCGTAGACGACGGACGCGTTCGACGGATCGAAGACGAGGCGCGTGACCACGCGGTCGGGGAGCGGGTCGGTCGCGCCGTTGTCGTCGACCGCGGTCCAGGTCGGCGAACTCGTGGTGGCGTTCGACGTGCGGTAGAGCCGGCCGTCGTTGTGCCCGACGAGCACGCGATCCTGGAGCCCGGGCGCGATCGCGATCGCGCTTGTCAGGCTGCCGACGTCGGGCTTGATCGCGGTCCAGCCGACGGTGGACGCTCGCGCGTTGGTCGTGCGCCAGAGCCGGCGTCCGCCGGCGTAGAGACGCAGCGGGTTGTTGGGGTCCAGCCGGAGCGGGGCGATGAAGTTGCAGTTGCCCGAGCCGAAATCCCCGAGGCCCCGTGTGATCGTGCCTGCCGAAGACCCGCCGTTGCTCGAGCGGTGCACGCCGAGGTACTGGTATTCGCCGTAGACGTAGCGCGGGTCGGTCGGGTCGATCTGCACCTGTCCGCCGTCGCCACCGAAGTTCAGGTTCGCGGTCCGGCTGGCGCCGACGACCCGGAGCGTGCCGTTGTCCTGCGTCCCGCCGACGACGACGTCCGACGAGCCGTGGCCGGCCGCCGCGTAGAACTGCGTCGAGGTCATCGTCGCGTCGAGGTCCACCCAGCCGGAGCCGGGCGCGGCCGCGAAGATGTTGTTGGCGACGTGTACGCCGCCGTCGGTGGTCACGTAGACGCGGCGGTTGGTCACGCCGTCGTAGCCGGGATCCGCGACGACGCTGTGCACGTCGAGGTGCGGATCGACGGTCATGATGTAGCCGTTCGTCGTCTGCGTGAACGTCTGACCGCCGTTCGTGCTGCGCCACACGTGGAGCGCACCGATGACGAGCACGTTCTCGTTCGTCGGGTCGACCCAGAGCGCGTTGTAGTAGTAGCTGGTGCCGGTCGACGTGCCGCTCGACGAGCGCTGCGTCCAGTTGCGGCCGTGGTCGGCGGAGCGCCAGACCGTGCCGCTGTCGCCGACCGACGCGTAGACGACGCCGGGCGAGGACTTCGCGTAGCAGAGTTCGATGCGCGCCCTCTCACCGGCCACGGAGGTCAGCCCGGACTGGGCCGGCTGCCAGGTCGCACCCGCGTCCGACGAAGTGAGGACGCCGTGCGTGAGCGCGGAGGTCGCACAGAAGTGCGCGACCGCGCGGTTGCCGTCGTTCGGATCGAACACGACCTGGAACGAGTGCTCGCCGGTGGCGACGTCCGTCCAGGTCGCGCCCCCGTCGGTGGAGCGGGCGATCCCACCCGGCCGCCGCGACGCGAGGAGGATGTTCGGGTTCGTCGGCGACACGGCGATGCGGGTCACGTGGAGCCAGCCCGCGGTCGACGGGAGCTGGCTCCACGTCGTCCCACCGTCGGTCGACTTCATCACGCCAGCACCGCGGACGAAGTGGCTGAAGCTGCGGACCAGGTGACCCAGCGAGTAGAAGCCCTCGCCGGTGCCGACGTACATCACGTCGGGGTTCGACGGGTCGAGCGTGAGCGTCGGCACGGACAGGTTGCCCCACCAGTCGTCGACGTGGGCCCAGTTCGAGCCGCCGTCGTCGGTGCGCCAGAGACCACCGCTGACGGAACCTGCGAACATCCGCTGGGGGTTCCGCGGGTCGATCACCATCACGCGCGAACGCCCGGCGACGTTGTCCGGCCCGCGCGATACCCAGGCGGCGGGCGCGACCCCGCCGAACTCCGGACGGGCCGCGGTCGCGGCGACGACGCGTTCACGCTCCTCGAGGGCGGTCTGCCACGCGCGTGCCGGGATCTGTCCGGTCTCGTCGACGTAGCGGCCGATCCGCCATGCGGCGGCATCGTGCGGAGAGTCGGGTGGGACGCTCGAGTCGCCGCCGTCGCCCGTCGTGCCGATGCACGAGGCGGCCAGGGCGAGCGCGAGGATGCCGACCGGGGAGAAAGCGCGACGCTTGGATGCGCTCATGACGCGGGTCCTTCGGACTGGTGCCGGGCAGGCGGGCGAGAGTCTAGCGACGCTGCGAACCCCGCGCTCGGTCCCACCCGTGCGGCGGAGCGAACGCACGGACGCGAAGGCTCCGGGCCCGACTCAGCCAGCCGGGGGCGGCCGGCGGCTCGCGAACAGCGCGGTCACCGAGCCCACGGCGCATGCGATCCCGAACATGCCCCAGGGACTCGGCACCGGCCACGATCCCGGCGCGTCGGACAGCCCGTCGATCATCCCGCAGGCGGCCAGCCCGAAGAACGTGACCAGCGCCGCGCACAGGCCGATCGCCACGCAGGCCGGGGTGCTCCGCGGTCCCGGGGGTCGCCGGGTCGTCCGAGGCCGACGCAGGGCTGCCATGCACGAAGGTGACCGCTCCGGCAACCGGGGTTCAAGCTGCTCGCGCGTGCCTCGCCGGGCGCGGCGCGCTACACCTTCTGCCCCGAATCGCCCCTTCGGGAACCCACGGACCGTCCTACCTCCCGACC